>NZ_JAIUGT010000005.1:0-436776 GCF_020164675.1 Mesorhizobium sp. ESP-6-2 | reverse complement strand
TACGTCGTCTGGTCGGTGACCCCTGCGCTGCACACGCCGCTGATGGCCGTCACCAACGCCATCTCCTCGGTCATCGTGGTCGGCGCGCTGCTTGCCGTCGGCATCGCCGCCTCGGGCGTCGCCGCGGGCTTCGGCTTCGTCGCGCTGATGCTGGTGTCGGTCAACATCTTCGGCGGCTTCCTCGTCACCCAGCGCATGCTGGCCATGTACAAGAAGAAGGACAAGTGACGTGACCGTCAATCTCGCCTCCTTCCTCTATCTCGTTTCCGGCATCCTGTTCATCCTGGCGCTGCGCGGCCTGTCGCATCCGACCACCAGCCGGCAAGGCAATCTCTACGGCATGATCGGCATGGGCATCGCCATCGCCACCACGCTGGCTTTGGCCACCCCGTCGGCCGGCCGCTTCGGCCTGATCGTGCTCGGCCTTGCCATTGGCGGCGGCGTCGGCGCCGTCACCGCCAGGCGCATCGCCATGACCTCGATGCCGCAACTGGTCGCCGCCTTCCACTCGCTCGTCGGCCTTGCCGCCGTCATGGTGGCGGCCGCCGCCATCTATGCGCCGGAAAGCTTCGGCATCGGCACGGCGGGCGACATCCACGCCCAGGCGCTGGTCGAAATGAGCCTGGGTGTGGCCATCGGCGCCATCACCTTCACCGGCTCGGTCATCGCCTTCCTGAAGCTTGACGGGCGCATGTCCGGCAAGCCGATCATGATCGGCGGCCGCCATCTCATCAACATCGCGCTTGGCATCGCCTTGGTCGTGCTGATCGTGCTTCTGGTCTCCACCGAATCGAAGCTCGTCTTCTGGCTCATCGTTGCCGCATCGCTGGTGCTGGGCGTGCTGCTCATCATCCCCATCGGCGGCGCCGACATGCCGGTCGTGGTGTCGATGCTCAATTCCTATTCCGGCTGGGCGGCGGCCGCGCTCGGCTTCACGCTCGGCAATCTGGCGCTGATCATCACCGGCGCGCTGGTCGGCTCGTCGGGCGCCATCCTGTCCTACATCATGTGCAAGGGCATGAACCGCTCCTTCATTTCCGTCATCCTCGGCGGCTTCGGCGGCGAGACGGCGGCTCAAGCCGATGACGGGATCGAGCGCACGGTCAAGCAGGGCTCGGCCGACGATGCCGCCTATCTGATGATGAACGCGCAGAAGGTCATCATCGTGCCGGGCTACGGCATGGCCGTCGCGCAGGCGCAGCACGCACTGCGCGAGATGGCCGACAAGCTCAAGGCCAATGGCGTCGACGTCAAATACGCCATCCACCCCGTGGCCGGCCGCATGCCGGGCCACATGAACGTGCTCTTGGCCGAAGCCAACGTGCCTTACGACGAAGTGTTCGAGCTCGAGGACATCAATTCCGAATTCGCGCAGGCCGACGTCGCCTATGTCATCGGCGCCAACGACGTCACCAACCCGTCCGCGCGGGACGACAAGAGCTCACCGATTTACGGTATGCCGATCCTCGACGTCGACAAGGCGCGCACCTGCCTGTTCGTCAAGCGCTCGCTCGGCTCGGGCTATGCCGGCATCGACAACACGCTGTTCTACAAGGACGGCACCATGATGCTGCTCGGCGACGCCAAGAAGATGACCGAGGAAATCGTCAAGGCCATGGACCACTGACCCGATCACATCGTCCGCATGAAGAAGCCCGGCTCGCCGGGCTTCTTCAGTTTCGAACTTGAGACGATGTTCAACGGCTGGTCAGGAACACGGCCTCCTCGTCGTCGCGCTGCCTGCCGCCGAGAGCGGCCGCGGCGCTGGCGATGAAGGCGCCGATGACCAGCGACAGGGCACCAAGAAGCGCGAATGTGGCGCTCGCCTTCCTGGCGGTATCGGCCGCCTGCTGGGCCTTGGCCTTGGCGTCCTGCGCCTTTGCCAGCAGCGTATCGACACGCGTCTTGGCGTCTGTTTCCGACAGGCCAGTGCGTGCCGCGACCAGCTGCGACAGGTATGTCTTGTCCTCGGGCGAAACCTCGCCAGCCGCAGCGCTGGCGATCAGGATGCGGGATGCCTGCGCTGCCGCCGCCGCGTCGTTTTGCGGATTGGCGGCCGCCAGTCTCGCCGCGTCCGCCGGCCTGAACAACGAGTCCACCAGATACGATGTGGCATTGTCCGTCGATGCCCCGCCTGCATTGGCCGCCGCACCGGCGGAAGCGCCCTGGGCCGCGCCGGAGGCCACGTTGGACACGGCCTGGACACCGGTACCCACAGCAGCGGACAGCGCCGAGCCGAGCACGCCCGCGACCAGCAGTGTCGCCAGCGCCCAAGCGAGGAAACCATGAGCCGTATCGCGGAAATAAACCTCGTCGGTATGGACGCCCACCCATTTCGTGCGCAGCCGGCCGGCAAGATAGCCGCCGAGGCCCGACGACAGCCATTGCACGACGATCAACCAGACCGCCGTCGACACCGCGAAAGTGGTGATCGAGGCGCCCGAGCCCGACCAGGGTGAAACCATGCTCAGCCCCAGGCCGGAGCCGAGCAGCATCAGGATGAAGGTCAATGTCGAGGCGGCGAAGGCGCCGGCGATGATCGGGCCCCAGCTGATGGCGGTGGCGGATGATTCCACCGCGTCGGGATCATCCGTGATCGACAGGGTGGACTGCATGACAGCCCCCTATCGCGCGAAAAGCATGATGAGAAGGATGATCGGGATCGGAACCCCGAGTAACCAGAGCAAGATACCACGTCCCATGGAGGCCTCCTTCGTCAGGAATTGTGATCGATACTGCCACAATGCTGGAAAGAAGCTTCCGTTCCGGTCGCTCGAATGAATCTCGCAAAGGAAACATTGGCGCGACCGATGCGCGCCAATGATCTCCGGTCCATGCGCCTAGATGTCGAGGTTGGCCACCGACAGCGCATTGTCCTGGATGAACTCGCGCCGCGGCTCGACCTCGTCGCCCATCAGGCGCGAGAACAGGCTGTCGGCGTCGGTCGCATCGCTGACCTTGACCTGCAGCAGCGAACGCACATTCGGATCGAGCGTGGTTTCCCAAAGCTGCTCGGCGTTCATCTCGCCTAGGCCCTTGTAGCGCTGCATGGTCAGGCCTTTGCGGCCTGTCGCGAACACCGCGGTGAGCAGCGCCAACGGTCCCGAGATGCTTTCCGAGACGTCCTTGCGGCGCAGCATGGGCGGTGTCCCATAGACGTCGCTGAGCCGCTGCGCGTAGCGGTCGAGCTGTCGCGCATCGGCTGAATTGATCAGCGCCATATCGAGATGGGCGTATTCCTTGACGCTGCGCACCGTGCGTTCGAAGACATAGCCGCCGATACCCTCATTCGAAGTCGACATCCGGCCGGTCCAGCCGCGCTCGGTGTCCTCGGCAATGATATCGAGACGCTGCGCGATCCGCTCCGCCATCGCGTTGGCGCGGCCAAGATCGGCGACGATGTCGGCGTTCAGCCCGCCGGCGATCGCCGCCTGTTCCACGACGCCCCTGTTGTAGCGCGTGTGCAGGCCGTTGATGAGTTGGCGCACGGCAAGCGCATCGTCGATTGCCGCCCGCAGGTCCTGCCCGGCGCGAACCTCCCCGGAGCCGAGCGTGAGCGAGGCTTCTTCCAGCCCCGAGCCGATCAGGAATTCCTCGAACGCGCTTTCGTTCTTGATGTATTGCGAGCTCTTGCCGCGCGTTACCTTGTAAAGCGGCGGCTGGGCGATATAGAGATGGCCGCGTTCGATCAATTCCGGCATCTGCCGGAAGAAGAAGGTGAGCAGCAACGTCCTGATATGCGCGCCGTCGACATCGGCGTCGGTCATCAGGATGATCTTGTGATAGCGCAGCTTGTCGGCGTTGAACTCGTCCTTGCCGATCGACGTGCCGAGCGCGGTGATCAGCGTGCCGATCATGTCGGAACTGAGCATGCGGTCGAAGCGGGCGCGCTCGACATTGAGGATCTTGCCGCGCAGCGGCAGGATGGCCTGGTTCTGGCGCGAGCGGCCGCCCTTGGCGGAGCCGCCGGCCGAATCGCCCTCGACGATGAAGATCTCGGACTTCGCCGGATCGCGTTCCTGGCAGTCGGCAAGCTTGCCGGGCAGCGAGGTGACGCCCAGCGAGGTCTTGCGGGTGATGTCGCGCGCCTTGCGCGCGGCCTCGCGCGCCGCCGCGGCCTGGATCACCTTCTCGACCACGACCTTGCCTTCGCTAGGATGCTCTTCGAGCCAGGTGCCGAGCGCCTCGTTGACCAGCCCTTCGACCACGGGCCGGACTTCCGAGGAGACCAGCTTGTCCTTGGTCTGTGAGGAGAATTTCGGGTCGGGGACCTTGACCGACAGCACTGCCGTCAGTCCCTCGCGGCAATCGTCGCCGATCAGCGAGACCTTTTCCTTCTTGGTCAGGCCAGAGGAATCGCCATACCCGGTGATCTGACGCGTCAGGGCGCCGCGAAAACCGGCGAGATGCGTGCCGCCGTCGCGCTGCGGGATGTTGTTGGTGAAGGCCAGCACATTCTCGTGGTAGCTGTCATTCCACCACATCGCCACCTCAACGGTGATGCCGTCGCGCTCGGCGCGGATGGCGATCGGCTTCTCGATCAGCGGCTTCTTCACCCGGTCGAGATATTTGACGAACTCTTCGAGGCCTCCGTCATAGTGCAGTTCATGCTTCACAATGTCGGCATGACGGGCGTCGGTCAGCACGATGCGCACGCCGGAGTTCAGGAAGGCGAGCTCGCGCAGCCGGTGCTCCAGCGTGCCGTAGTCGAACTCGACCATCGTGAAGGTCTCGGACGACGGAAAGAAGGTGATTTCGCTGCCGCTGCGGCCTTCATAGGTGCCGGGCTGCTTGTTCTGCTCGTAGGTGCCGGTGACGCTCAGCGGCGCGTCGGCATTGCCGTGCGTGAAGCTCATCTCGAAGATCTGGCCATTGCGGCGGATCTTGAGCTTCAGCCAGGCCGACAGGGCGTTGACCACCGAGACGCCGACGCCGTGCAGGCCGCCGGACACCTTGTAGGAGTTCTGGTCGAATTTGCCGCCGGCATGCAGCTGCGTCATGATCACTTCGGCTGCCGAAATGCCTTCGCTGGGATGGATATCGGTGGGAATGCCACGCCCATTGTCGATGACGGTGACCGAACCGTCGGGATTGAGCGTCACCGTGACGAGGTCGGCATGGCCGGCCAGCGCCTCGTCGATGGCGTTGTCGACGACCTCATAGACCATGTGGTGCAGGCCCGAGCCGTCGTCGGTATCGCCGATATACATGCCGGGCCGTTTGCGGACGGCATCCAAGCCCTTCAAAACCTTGATGGAATCTGCGCCGTATTCGGCTTCGGCGCCGTTGGCGTTCTCAGTCTGGTCGCTCATGAAAACCTGTTGTCTAGAGGCGGCTGGTGGAGCGCGAAAAATCGCCCCGAATCGCGCTTTCAATATCGCCCAGATATAGGCCTTAAAGGTGGTTTTTCCAAGGTTTGCAGGCATTTTCGGGCGGAAAAGCGCACTGTCGGCCAGCTATTGGCGAGAGGCTTTGACCTTAGCCAGCCGGTCGCGCAGGAATTTTGATCGTGAACTTCCATCTTGGCGCCGGCTGCCCCTTCCGGCCGCTCGGCATTGGCTGGGTCGCCAGCCGCCAGAGCTTGCGCAAGTGCCTTTCCGCCGCCGCGATGACGGCGATCAAAAGCACCGGCAGTAAAGCGCATGGCAAATGTAGGCCGAACCGCCCACGGTTCAGTCGTTTGCCGAGATTCCGCCTGTTTACGGCGCGGGCGTGTCGGCTTGCATCAGCCGGCGCGCATCGGCTTCAGCGCCTCGCTCCAGCGCAGCAGCTCGTCCAGCATGGTTTTTGCCCCGCCCTGCACCTGCTCGCTGGCTTCGAAGGAGCCATCGGTTCCCAGCAGCTTCTGGTACAGCGGCAGCGCGAGGCCTTCCGGAACCGGCATGACGCCGACGGAGGTCAGAAGCGGCTTGAGCGCCTGTGCCGCGCGCAGGCCGCCGGAAACGCCGCCATAGCTGAAGATGGCGGCGGGCTTGTATTTCCATTCGCGCGAGAGATAGTCGATCGCGTTCACGATGGCCGGTGCGACGAAGTAATTATATTCCGGTGCCACGAAGACGAAGGCGTCGGCGGCATCGACGGCCTTCGACCAGGCCTTGGTATGATCGTTCAGGTAGTTGCCGAGCCTGGGATGGTGCGGCTCGTCCAGCACCGGCAGATCGAAGGCGGCGATGTCGGTCAGCACCGGTTCGAACTTGCCGTGCTCGCGCGCGAACCGCTCCAGCCAGTACGCGAAAACCGGTCCGGCGCGGCCCGGCCGGGTGCTGCCGATGATGATGTTCAACTGGTGCTTCAAGGCGGGCTCCTTCGATTGACGGTATCTGTTGGTGACCGTGACCTACGGCAGAGCGCCGTCATGGACAAGACCGCGCCGTTTGGCGGGCGGTCACAATCAGATGATGGGAGCATCGCTCTGTCCCTTCGAGGCCACGGCTTTTACCGTCTGTCGCATGGACGCGCCGTGCGTCAGTCACTACATTGGACGGAGGCAAGGAGTAGCGCGACGCGCTTGCCAGCGGAGCAGCCATGGACACCCAGCCCGCCCCCTTCGTTCCGCCGGCGCCGAGGCCGCGCACATCGCCGCCCTCGACGCTGGAGATGATGCGCATCGTCTACCGCAACCCGCTCGAACTGTGGGGCGAGCCGACCTACAACGAGCCCTGGATATCGGTGAACGGCGTCGGCGGACCGCTGGTCATCGCCAACGACCCCGGCCTCATTCGCCATGTCCTGGTCGACAATGCCAGGAACTACAAGATGGCGACGGTGCGCCAGCTGATCCTGCGGCCAATCCTGCGCGACGGCTTGCTGACGGCCGAAGGCGAGGTCTGGAAGCGTTCGCGCAAGGCGATGGCGCCGGTGTTCACGCCGCGTCACATCTTTGGTTTCGCCGGGCCGATGCTCAAGCGCACGCTCGAATTCGCCTCTCGCTACGAGGATGGCGGCACCTCCGACATCGCCCACGACATGACACTGCTGACCTACGACATCCTGGCCGAGACGCTTTTCTCCGGCGAGATCGCGGGGGAGCCGGGCAGTTTCGCCAAGGAGATCGACCGGCTGTTCGAGACCATGGGCCGCGTCGATCCGCTAGACCTGCTGCGCGCGCCCGAATGGCTGCCGCGGCTTACCCGCATCCGCGGCCGCAAGACCATGGCCTATTTCCGCAAGATCGTCAGCGATACGGTCAAGATACGCGAACAAAAATTCAGGCGCGATGCCGATGCCGTGCCGCAGGATTTCCTGACGCTCCTGCTCAAGGCCGAGGGGCCGGAGGGGCTGACACGCCCGGAAGTCGAGGACAATATTATCACCTTCATTGGCGCCGGCCATGAGACCACGGCGCGAGCCTTGGGCTGGACGCTCTATTGCCTGGCCGAGGCGCCATGGGAGCGGGAAAAGATCGAGCGCGAGATCGATGCCGTGCTGGCGCGCGAGCCCGATCCGACGAAATGGCTGGACGCTATGCCGCTCACCCGCGCCGCCTTCGACGAGGCGCTCAGGCTCTATCCGCCGGCGCCGTCTATCAACCGCGAGCCGATCGAGCCGGAAAACTGGAGGGGTCTCCACATCCCGAGGCGCGCCGCCGTGCTGGTCATGCCTTGGGTCGTCCACCGTCACAGGAAGTTGTGGGACAGGCCGGACGCGTTCATGCCGGAGCGGTTCCATCCTGGAAACCGCGAAAAGATCGACCGCTTTCAGTATCTGCCGTTCGGCGCCGGGCCGCGCGTCTGCATCGGCGCCAGCTTCGCCATGCAGGAAGCGATCATCGCGCTCGCCGTCCTGCTGTCGCGTTTCCGCTTCGATTCCATCGCGCAAACCAGGCCGTGGCCGGTCCAGAAGCTGACCACCCAGCCCCAAGGCGGGCTGCCCATGCGGATCACCTCGCGCCTGTAATCGCCCGCCATCGGCCGATGTTCAGACCGCCGGTTTGCGCTGGAACTGGCCGGCCGCGCGAAAACGCCAGAGATAGCTGGGCAGGATCGTGCCGAGCGCCTGCGGCTGGATGCCGAGACCGACAAGCGTGCGGTTGGCCCTGGCGGCCTCCTCCGACACGACATTGTGCTCGCGCAATTGCAGCACCTGATCCTTGGTCAGTAGCGGGTTGGGCAAGAGGCCCAGGATCGACGCCTGCAGGTTCGCCACCCACCACGGCACCGGAACCAGTAGGCGCTTGCGCTCGATCACCGCGAGCATTTCCTGCATGCTTTCCTTGAAAGTAAGCACCTGCGGGCCGCCAAGCTCGTAAATCTGGCCGCCCTTGACCTTGCCATCGACCGAGCGCGCCACCGCTTCGGCGACGTCGCCGACATAGACCAGCTGGAACTTGGTGTAGCCGCCGCCGATCAGCGGCAGTGCCGGCGAATAACGCGCCATGTTGGCGAAGCGATTGAAGAAATTATCTTCCGGCCCGAAATTGATCGACGGCCGCAGGATGACGGCGTCCTTGATCGTCTCCAGAACGGCCTTTTCACCAAGGGCCTTGGTGCGTGCATAGTTGGATGCGGCTTCCAGGTCCGCGCCCAGGGCCGAAATATGGGTCAGGCCGGCGCCGGCGGCGCGTGCCGCTTCGGCCACCGCGCGAGCGCCGAATTCGTGCACGGCCGTGAATTTCTGTCGGCCGCTCTCATGCAGCACGGCAACCAGATTGACGACGTGATCGGCACCCTGCAGGGCGCGATCGACCGACCAGCGCACGCGCACATTGGCCTGCACCGGCTGGATCTGGCCGACATTGCCGAGCGGCTGCAAATGGCCGGCGAGATCGGGCCGGCGGCAGGCGACCCTGATGCGATAGCCGCGCTTGGCCAAGGCCCGCACAACGTGGCGGCCGACAAAGCCAGACCCGCCGAAAATGACGACGAGCTTGGGGGTCTGCAGGATTTCGGTCATGGCTGGCTCCGGCGCTCGAAAGCTTGGCTGAAGCCGTTTCATAATCCGTTTCGCGTCAAACGCAAAGGGTGACGCGTCGTCGCTGCCGCCCTGGTTCTCAGAGCAATTCCAGGAAAAGTGTGAAGCGGCTTTCCCAGGAAAACAGCTTGGGAATTGCGTCGGGACAAAAGCGCTTCAGAACGCCTTGCCTGACGCAGAAAACCCCGCCGAGGCGGGGTTTTCCGGATGACATCCATGCGAAGCCAGGGGCCGACAGAGCGGCCTGACCTGAGACGGTATCAGGAGGGCGTGAAGCAAGTACGCCCACCCCAGCCCTGGACATCCGACATGGTGCCACCGACCTTCTTGCAGGCCGCGATGAAATCGGCGCTGCAACTGGCGAATTTCGCGTGGCCGTTCTTGCAATAGTGGTCCTCGGTGGCGCCGCCGCCCGGCGCGGCGATGACGCCTGGACTGGACGGCTTGATCGGCGCGGCCTTCAAGTTGGCCGCCTGGGTAGCGCCCATGAACGAGCCGAGGAGAAGGACGGCGGTCAGAATGGTGGTCTTGGTGCTGGTCATGATGGTTTCCTTTCATTGAGGTTGGTTTTTCGGGGACGCGAAGGGCATGCCTTGGCGTGGAGCAGGTTTCGATGTGACGTGCTGTTCCCCGGTCTGGATCGGGCAAGCTCATCCTGCCCTGGACACGCATTGGTCGCCCCGACGCTCGAAAAGGTTCAGACCGCGCGCGAAAAAAAACGCATAGCCATGCCGCGGGCAGGAGGCCGGCGGCTAATGAGCTGAAAAGAAGAAATTATTTTAGGCCGAATAACGCTCGGCGAATTCGGAAATGCGCTGCACCACGGCCTTGGACACGTTGATGCCTCGTGCCGCGGCCTTCTCCGCCGCCTCGGCCCGGGAGCGGCCCGGCACGTGCACGCCGTAGCGCCGACGCAGCCGGTCGAGCTGATCCTTCATCCGCTGCTCGAAATCCGGATCGACCAGCTTGGGCTCGACGGCCAGCACGAACAGGCCGGTGCCGGGATTGTCCGGGCCGCCGGTGAACCAGGGCGCATCGAGCGACCAGTTTGCGCCCGACAGACCCGCCGCCAGCACCTCGACCATCAGCGCGATGTTGGCGCCGCGCTGGCCACCGAAGGCGAGCATGGCGCCTTTCATGGCTGCGGCCGGATCTGTAGTGGGATTGCCGCTGGCGTCGAGCGCCCAGCCTTCGGGGATCTTCTTGCCGTCCTCGGCCGCCTTGCGGATATTGACGAAGGCGGTAGCGCTCGACGATTGATCGATGACCAGCGGCGGGCCGTCGGCCGCGGGTGCGGCGAAGGACATCGGGTTGGTGCAATAGACCGGCTTGACCGAGCCCGAACCGGCAAGCACCGCCGGGCCGTTGGTGGCGGCGAAGGAGACCAGCCCCTGCGCCGCCAGCCTTCCGGTAAAGTAGCCTAGGGCACCGCACGTATAGGCATTCTTCTGCGAGAAGATGGCGACGCCGAACAGTCTTGCCGCCTTGGCAAGGTCCTCGAGCGTGCGGTCGAAGCCGGTGTGCGCCAGCCCGCCTTGCGCATCGGAAAGATAGACTGCGAGCGCCGGCCGGGTGATCACCGGATCGGCATTACCGTCGATGCGTCCGGCCTCCAGCGCTTCGAGATAGTCTATGAAATGCGACAGCCCGACGGTCGAGAGTCCTTCCGCCTCGGCCGATATGATCGAGGCGGTGAGCGATTGCGCCGCTTCCTCGTTGGCGCCCGCACCCAGCGCCGCCATGCGGCACAGCCCGGTTGCCTGTTCGAGACTGAGTTGCATGGCGATTGCCTTTAGTGAGTAGTGAGTAGTGAGTAGTCAGCAATGGGTGGTGGCGGCTAGCCACTTCCTACTCACTAATCCCTGCTCACTAGGTCCTACCCGATCTTGTTCGGAATCCGCGCCTCGATCCTGCCGAAGGCGAAGACCAGAATGCCGGTGATCGCCATATAGATCAAGGCAAGCAGCAGCAAGGGCTCATAGGTGAGGTAAGTGTCCTGTCTGACCTTCGACGAAACGGCGAAGATGTCGATGACGCTGATGGTCGCCACCAGCGGCGTCGATTTCAGCTGCAGCACGGTTTCCCCGGTCAGCGTCGGCAGCGCCCGGTAGAAGGCCTGCGGCAGCCAGATACGCCGGAAGATCTTCCAGCGGCTCATGCCGAACGCACGTGCGGCTTCGAGCTGCCCCTTCGGCACGCCGGCAAAGGCGCCGCGCATCACTTCGCCCTCGTAGCCCGCGAACGAGAGCGTCAGCGCCAGGACGGCATAAGGCCATGCCTGCCTGAGATAGGGCCACATCCAGGATTCGCGGATCCACGGATATTGCGGAAACAACGAACCCAGCCCGTAGTAGAGCAGCCACAGCTGTAACAGCAGCGGCGTTCCCCTGATGACGGTGCAGAAGACCTTCGCCGGCGCCGCGAACCAGATCGGGCCGCCGGCCTGTGCCAATCCGACCGGCACCGCGATCAGGAAGCCCAACAGGCAAGTAACGGCCAGGATCCACAGCGCGCGCCAGATGCCGAGCAGGGCCAGGCCGTAATATTGCGGCAGCCAGTCCCAGCGCATGAAGAAGGCCGCGGACAGCACCAGCCCGAGCGCAATCAGGATCAGCACGATACGATGCGGCTGCAGCCAGAGCGAGGCGCGGGCCGCGCTGTTGATGATGGCCGCTTCGCTCGCCATCAGCGCGCTTCCTTGATCGATGGCATGCCGCGTCGCGCCCATTTCTCGACGCGACCAAGAATGAGGTTCGAAAACAGCGTCACGGCCAGATAGAGCATGCCGGCCGCGAGATAGAATATCAGATAGGCCTTGGTGACGCCCGCCGCCTGCCGCGTCGCCAACGTCAGTTCGAAGAAACCGACCACGGCCAGCAGCGCCGTATCCTTGGTGGCGATCAGCCAGAGATTGGCGAGACCCGGAATGGCGAAGGGCAGCATTGCCGGCAACGTGATGCGCCGCAAGAGAAGGCCGGGAGACATGCCGTAGGCGCGGGCGGCTTCGATCTGGCCTTGCGGGACGGCAAGGATGGCGCCGCGGATGACCTCGGTCGAGTAGGCGCCCTGGACGAAACCGAGCACCGCGATGCCGGCCACCAGCCCGCTGATGTCGACGCGCTGATAGCCCATGGCGGTCAGCATCTGGTTTATCAGGTCGGTACCGGCGTAGTAGAGGAGCAGGATCAGCACCAGTTCCGGTACCGCGCGCACTATGGTCGTGTAGACCGCCAGCAGGTCGCGCACCACGGGGCCGCCATAAAGCTTGCCATAGGCACCGCCGGTTCCGATCAACAGTCCGACGATCGTGGCGCCGACGGCGATCTCAAGCGAATGCAGCAGCCCGAGCATGAGCGTCCCGCCCCAGCCGACGGGCGCGGGCGACAGGAGTTCGATGATGCCGGCCGCCGAGGCCGGAAGAAATGAATCGATCAGCTTCGCCCCCGGATTGCTGGCTCAATCCGCCGGCGCGAGCGGCCGGCGGCAAGGGTGCGTGGGAAAGGTTGGCCGGAGGACTTGGCGTCAGCGCCTTGCCTTCCAGCCCATGCGATGGTCGTCAGTCCGGCTGCGTGGCATCGCCACGTCAGTCCGACTGCGTGGCATCGCCACGTCAGTTCGACTGCGCGCCGCCGCCGCCATATATGTCGAAATCGAAGTATTTCTTCGAGATCTCGTCATACTTGCCATTGGCGCGGATCGCCTTGATGCCGGCGTTGATCTTTTCCTTCAACTCGGTGTCTTCCTTGCGCACGCCGGCGCCGACGCCCGGTCCGAGCACTTCGTCGTCCGGAGCCACCATGCCCTTCAGGTCGCAGCAGGCCTTGCCCTGGTCGGTCTTGAGGAACTCGCCAAGCGCGATGGAATCGGCCTGCACGGCATCAAGGCGGCCGGCGGCAAGGTCGTTGTTGGCCTCGTCCTGCGTCTGGTATTCCTTGATCTCGGATGCCGTGGCGCCGAAATGCTTCTTGGCGTAGACGGCATGCACGGTCGATACCTGGACGCCCAGGATCTTGCCCTTGAGATCGTCCGGCGCGGAGCCGAACTTCTGGTCCTTCGGTCCGATGATCGCTGTCGGCGTGTTGTAGTACTTATCCGAGAAGTCGATCGTCTTCTTGCGTTCGTCGGTGATCGACATCGAAGAGACGATGAGGTCGATCTTCTTGGTGGTCAGCGCCGGGATGATGCCGTCCCAGGCGACGGGCGTGATGACGCAGTCGAGCTTCTCCTCGGCGCAGACCGCGTCGATGAACTCGATCTCCCAGCCGACCCATTTGCCCGAAGCATCCGGCGAGGTGAAGGGCGGATAGGGCTCGGCGGCGACGCCGATCTTGACCGGATCGGCCTTGGCCACGCCCATGGCGGCCACGCCGAACAGCAGCGCTGCGGCGAACGTCTTCAGAACAGTCTTCATTTCATGACTCCCAGTTTGTTGTTGGCTCCCGGTTTTCTTCCGCCCTCGGTTCGCTAGCCGATGTTGCGGATGAATTGCTTGAGCCTTTCGGATCTGGGCGCGCCGAAGATCTGCTCCGGCGGGCCTTCCTCCTCGACCAGTCCATTGTAGAGATAGACGACATGCGTCGCGACCTCGCGCGCGAACTTCATCTCGTGGGTGACCAGCACCATGGTGCGGCCTTCGCGCGCCAGGTCGCCGATCACTCTAAGCACCTCGCCGACCAGTTCGGGGTCGAGCGCCGAGGTCGGTTCGTCGAACAGCATGACGCGCGGATTGATCGCCAAAGCGCGAGCGATCGCGGCGCGCTGCTGCTGGCCGCCCGACAGGTAGGCCGGATAGACGTCCCGCTTTTCGGCGAGGCCGACGCGGACGAGCAGCTTTTCGGCCTGGGCGATCGCCGCGTCGCGCTTGACGCCCAGCACATGCACGGGAACCTCGATGACGTTCTCGATCAGCGTCATGTGGCTCCACAGATTGAAATTCTGGAACACCATGCCGAGCTTGGAGCGGATGCGTTCGATCTGCTTGCGGTCGGCCGGCACGGTATGGCCGTGACTGTCGGCCTTCAGCTTGATCTCCTCGCCATTGACGCGAATGATGCCGCTTGTCGGATTCTCCAGGCAGTTGATGCAGCGCAACAGCGTCGATTTGCCTGAGCCCGAACCGCCGATGATTGCGATGACCTCTCCGTCGCGCGCCGACAGCGAGACGCCCTTCAGCACGTGCAGCTCACCGAATTTCTTGTGCAGGTTCTCGACGTGGATGGCTTCGGCGGCGCCATTTTGCGCCTCACCGGATGGGGCTGCGGCAACTCCCGCCGTGCTCAACAGGTGACCTCCGTGTAGTCGATGGCAGCTCGTCGAACGTCTACCCGGCTAATCAACATACGCTGTACTGCCCCGCTCCAGACTTCAGCATGGACCCAACAGCGCGAGCCCGTCAATCCCGCTCATTACGGCACTTGCGGCCTTGTTGTGCAAGTGTATAAATAGCCTTTCATGAAATTTTCTCAATTTTTTTCAGCTAAAAAGGGCACCGATGAGCGCTTTCGGATCACAGTCCATGGCGGCGACGCTGCGGCGCGTGCTGATGCGGTCGGCGGCCAACGCCATGCGCGACGCCGACAGATTTGCCTGGCACTATGGCCCGGGGTTCAATCCGGCGAAAGCTGCCTCGCAGCACGCGGCCCTTGCCGAGTTGGTAGCGGCTTCCGGCGCTGAAATCGAATGGATCGAAGACAAGGCCGACGGACTTTCGGATTCGGTGTTCACGCACGACCCATCGCTGATGACCGGCCGCGGCGCGCTGATCCTGTCCATGGGTAAGCCATTGCGCGCCAGGGAGCCCTCGCTGCATGAGGAAACCTACACAAGGCTGGGCATTCCGATCCTCGGCCGCGTCGAAGCTCCCGGTCAGGTCGAAGGCGGTGATTGTGTCTGGGTGGACGCCCGCACGCTGGCGATCGGGCGCGGTGTCCGCTCCAACCAGGAAGGCATCCAGCAGGTTTCCAACCTGCTGACGCCGCTGGGCGTTTCCGTCTACGGCTTTGATCTGCCGCTGTGGCAGGGCGAAGAGGCGTGCCTGCACCTGATGTCGGTGATCAGCCCGTTGGCCGACGACCTCGCGCTGGTTTATTCACCGCTTTTGCCGGCCCCGTTCTATCAAATGCTGAAGGCACGCGGCATCCGGCTGGTCGAAGGCGATGCCGGGGAGTTCGCTGCTTCCAACGGCCTCAGCCTTAACGTACTGCCGACCAGCCCGCTCAAGGTCATTGCCGTTGCAGGCTTTCCCAAGACCAAGGCCGCGATGGAGGCGGCCGGCTGCATGGTTGAAGTCTTCGAGGCGGATGCGCTCTGCATCGCCTGCGAAGGTGGGCCGACATGCCTGACGCGGCCGATCCTGCGCCAATGAATGCGCCATCCCGCCGCAAGTTCCGTCGCGAGGGCGAGGAGCGGCGGCGGCAGGATCTGATCGAGGCGACTCTGGACAGCGTGGCCGAACATGGACTGCAGGGCGCCACCTTGCGCACCATCGCATTGCGTGCCGGTGTCACCGCCGGGCTGATCCGGCACTATTTCCCCGGCAAGGAAGAATTGCTGCAGGAGGCCTATACGGCACTGGTCGGCCGCATGACCGAGCAGGCGAAAGCAGCATTGGTCATGGAAGATGCCTCGCCGCGGCAACGCCTTGCGGCTTTCGTCACCGCCAACCTCAACGCGCCGATCATCGACGCGCGGGTTTTTTCGCTCTGGGCAACCTTCATCGGCCGCGCCGGTGCGGATCCGACCCTGGCCCGTGCCCACCGCGAAGGCTATCTCGGCTTTCGCAACGAGGTGGAGGCGGTTGTGGCCGAAGTGCTTGCCGCCGAACAGTGCAAGCCGGACGCAAGCCGGTTGCGCCACCATGCCATCGCGATCAACGCGATCATCGACGGACTCTGGATCGAAGGCTGCCTGGCCGGCGAGATGTTCTCGCCCGGCGAATTGGCGGCGATTGGGATCAAGGCTGTCGAAGCCGAGCTCGGCCTCGAGCCGGAAAGGGGAGAACACTGATGACCACCATTGGCGAAGCGTTGATTTCACTGCTCGAGGCGCATGGCGTCGACACCGTCTTCGGTATTCCCGGCGTCCACACGATCGAGCTTTATCGCGGGCTGGCGCGGTCGAGGATCCGCCATGTCACGCCGCGCCACGAGCAGGGCGCGGGCTTCATGGCCGACGGCTATGCGCGCGCCGGCGGCCGGCCGGGCGTGGCCTTCGTCATCACCGGGCCGGGGCTGACCAACACCATCACCGCCATGGGACAGGCGCGTGCCGATTCGGTGCCGATGCTGGTGATCTCGGGCGTCAACGCCACGCCGACGCTGGGCAAGGGCCTGGGCTTCCTGCACGAACTGCCGGACCAGCACGGCATGATGGAAAAGGTGGCGCTGTTTTCGCAACGCATCACCGAGGCCGGCGAACTGCCCGGCGCGCTCGCCCGTGCCTTCGCGCTGTTTTCCTCATCGCGACCGGGCCCGGTGCATATCGAGATTCCGACCGACGTCATGGTCAAGCCTGCCGATGGGATCGCGGCGGTGCTGAGCAATGCGGCGCCACCGGCTGCCGGGGCGACGGCCATCGCCGCGGCGGCCAACCTTTGTGCGGCGGCTAGGCTCCCGCTCATCCTGGCCGGCGGCGGCGCCAAGCGCGCCGAGGATGCGCTGCGGCGCCTGGCCGAAAGGCTGGGCGCGCCGGTCGTCGAGACGACCAATGCGCGCGGCCTCCTCCACCGTCATCCGCTCTGCGTACCGGCCAGCCCCAGCCTGAAAGCCGTGCGCGCGCTGATGGGCGAGGCCGATCTGGTCATTGCCGCCGGCACCGAGTTCGGCCCTACCGATTATGACGGCTATGGCGATGGCGGATTTGTCCTGCCGGCCAATTTGATCCGCATCGACATCGGCGCCGACCAGCTGGCGCGGCGTCCGGCGACGGTGGCCATCCAGGCCGACTGCGCCGAGGCGATCGAAGCCTTGCTTGCCGCGCTCGGCTCGGTCGACGAGGACAGAGAAGACGGGAAGAACCGCGCCGCGGCGGCGCGAAAGGCGGCTCGCGCCGAACTGACCCCCGTCCATGCGGCGCAGGTCCATGCGGTGGAAGCCATCCGCGACGCCTTGCCGGGCGCGATCATCGTCGGCGACTCCACCCAGCCCGTCTATGCCGCCAACCTCTATTACGATCACGACCGGCCGGGCGGCTGGTTCAACGCCGCCACCGGCTTCGGCGCGCTGGGCTACGGCCCGCCGGCGGCGGTGGGCGCGGCGCTCGCCATGCCCGACGCGCCCGTCGTCTGCCTCACCGGCGACGGTGGCTTCCAGTTCACCTTGCCCGAGCTTGGCGCGGCGCTCGATGCCGCAGCACCCGTCATCTTCGTCGTCTGGAATAACAGGGGCTATCGCGAGATCGAGACTTCGATGCTCGATGTCGGCGTGGAACCCGTCGGCGTGTCGCCGGCACCGCCCGATTTCTGCAAACTGGCCGAGGCCTATGGCATTGGCGCCGAAAGGCTCGCAGATGTCGGCTCCTTGTCGCTCGCGCTGAAGCGCGCCCGGGCAACGGGGCTGCCGCGCATCATCGAAATCACGGTCGATTGAAGCTTCACGCCGGCGTCGATCCTCCAACCTGCATCGTGGTCATTCGCCGGCTTGGCTTTTGCGCGGCAACAATCGCCGCTGCCCGACACATGCAAAGACGCGACGGCTGCCATGTCGAGATATCAATTGAGTGATCGCATGAAAGGCGCGACGCTTCGCGTCGGCGCGGCGAAACAAGCGACATAATCAAAAAAGACAGGAGCGGTCCAGGATGACGGAAACACTTCAGGGCAGGCATATCGTTGTGACCGGTGGGACCGGTG
Organism: Mesorhizobium sp. ESP-6-2; assembly: GCF_020164675.1. NCBI lineage: Bacteria > Pseudomonadati > Pseudomonadota > Alphaproteobacteria > Hyphomicrobiales > Phyllobacteriaceae > Mesorhizobium > Mesorhizobium sp. ESP-6-2. Next base: position 419,018 of record NZ_JAIUGT010000005.1, on the reverse strand, counting down.
CGCTCGGCGGCGCGGTCGTCGGCAAGCTGCTGGGCGAGGGCGCGGTTTGCCATGTGCCGAACGCCCATGCCGCGGCACCTTCGCATTTCCCTTTCACCACGCACGAGAACGTCAAGCTGGCACACAATGTCGACCTGTCGGACTCCGCCAAGGTCGAAGCCTTCTATGCCCAGGTTCCCGCCTTGTGGGGGTCGATCCATCTGGCCGGCGGCTTTGCCATGGCGCCGGTGGAGAAGATCGAATCCGCCTCCTTTGCCGAGATGATGGATACCAATGCCCGCACCGCGTTCCTGTGCAGCCGCGCGGCGGTACGCTCGATGCTGGCGGCGGGCACCGCCGGCCGCGTCGTCAATGTCACGGCACGCGCCGGGCTCGATCCGCGCCGCGGCTCGGGCATGGTCGCCTACGCCGCCTCCAAAGCTGCGGTAGCGGCGATGACGGTGGCAATGGCGGAAGAGCTGAAGCACCAGGGCATCCTGGTCAATGCGGTGGCGCCCTCGACGCTCGACACGCCGGCCAACCGCGCCGACATGCCGGATGCCGATTTCAGCAAATGGGTCAGCCTCGAAGCGGCGGCCGAGGCCATCGCCTACCTTGCCTCGCCCGCCAACCAGGCGATGAGCGGCACGCTGGTACCGCTCTACGGCCGGGCTTGAGCGGAGGCCGTTGAAACAGGGCAGGCGGCATCCGATCCATCGGCATTGCGATAGCTGTAGAAGCGCAGCGGCGAGGAAGCATCCGTCGGGCACTCCCGCAACCATGTCGGCGGCCGGCCTTCAATCAGCCCCGCCGCGAATGGATAGGCGGCTTCCAGCCCCGGCAATGGCGGGCCTCGCCAGGCGCAAATTGCGACATGCGTTGCCTTGGAGGCATCGAGTATCGCGCGCGGGTCGGCGGTCGCCGGATCCAGAAAACGATAGCTGCGCTCGATTCCCTTGGCTGACGGGTGATTGGGGATCGTCACCACCTTGGGCCCTTCGGCGAGCGCCACGAAACGCGCGCCGATCAGCGGGGGAGAAAGAACGACGGCGCCAGACGGCCAGTTCTGCTTCGGTTCAAAACGGCTCGAAAAGCAGCTGTCGGCGAACTCGGCGGCGGGAACCACCGCTTCGGGCGGCTTTACCGACAGGTGGTACAGCAGCATCGCCCCGGACAAAACGAGACCGGGCAGGATCAATGCGTATCTGTTCGATGCCGCCGGCACCGGAGATTTCAAATAGCGACCCAACCCCGTATTCGGCAGGAGGCTCGCCAGCGAGAAAATGAGGCCGATGCCTGAAAAGATCGGAAGGTAGCGGTAGTAGCGGACATAACCGATCGCAAGCGCCAGCGAGAGCAGCGAAAACAGCGCCAAAATGATGATGGGCCGACTTCGACCTTGCGGCTTGGCGCAGATGACGACTGGCGCAAGCGCGCCGATAAACAGCAGCGCCATGCTGAAAAAATCTGTCGACAGGACGACATCAGGGCGCCGGAACAGGCTCAACTCCTGAAGAATCCTGTTGATCATGTTGTCGCGAACATAGGCGTCGAGCCAGGCATAGGGGCTGGCCAGGCATTGCGGGTACAACTTCGCTAGCGCCGCGGCGCTGGCCGCCGCGAACACCAGCAGAATGGCCGTGCGCATCGGCCATCCTCCACGCCGGCCCGCAAGCAAGGGCACGATGGCGAATGAGAGCCCGGCCGCGGCCAGTGCCGTCACATGTGGCGTCGAATACGTGTCGCATCTGACCGCGTCATAGGCGGAGGGCGGCACGATCGCCGCGAACAGGCCGATTGCGCCGGCGGTCAAGGCCAGCCCGAAACCGGCGATCCTGTTTTCACCGCCCTCGCGGTCGAAGATCCAATCAAAGGCATAGACCGCCATCACCAGGGCATAGAACGGCGCGAACTCGCTGCTGATGGCGATTGCCAGGGCCGTCAGCAGCCCGTTGACGAAGGCGGAGAGGCGGCTCTGCGACAGCATCAACACCAGGGCCGCCAGCAGAAGCAGGATTTGCAGATTGTGGTAGTCGATCCGTCCGGGGGCGAATTCGAAAAAACTGCGCGCGGCAAAGATCAAAGCCAATGGGAATGCAACGGCCGGATAGGCAAAGCCGATGGCGGTCACCAGCCGGTTGTAGAAATAAAGCGCGGGTGCGAGCAGCAGCAGCGGGACGGCGAAGCATGCCAGCATCAAAGCCGGCTCTGGGCCTGCAAACGGGGCGAACAGGCGCGCGAAGGCCGCGTAGGGCAAGTCGACGATCCACGGCCAGTGTGAGACATAGGGTTCGGGCTGGACAATACCGGGCAGCGTCCGGTCGAAGATGTTGCCCGTTTCAAGCAAGGTACGGATTTCGTGCAGCTTGAGGAGATCGTCGGAGTCATTGTTGAGCCGGAAGCCCAGGGACCACAGAGCGGTCATCAGCATCGCCATTCCGAAAAAGCAGAACAGGACCGGCGAGCTGGTATAAAGACCTGGCAACCACGAAGGTCGCGCAGCGGCGTTGGCGTCGCCATTGCTCATGGAAGTATTCCGTTGGACCGCCAGCAAATACGCGAGGAAGTTTATGTTCCCGTAAAGAAAAAGACCCGCCGGATCGCTCCGGCGGGTCTTTTTTGTAAGGCAGCACGCGAGCGTGCCGCCGATGGCTGGCGCCTTAGTTGCCCTGCTTCTTCAGCGCGGCGCCCAGGATGTCGCCCAGCGAGGCACCGGAGTCGGTCGAGCCGTACTGGGCGACCGCTTCCTTCTCCTCGGCGATTTCCAGCGCCTTGATCGAGACCTGCAGCTTGCGGGTCTTCTTGTCGAAGGCGATGACGCGGGCGTCGACCTTCTGGCCGACGGTGAAGCGCTCGGGGCGCTGCTCGTCGCGGTCGCGGGAAAGGTCGGAGCGCTTGATGAAGGTCTCGATGCCGCTTTCCACCAGCCGCACTTCCAGACCGCCATCCTTGACGCCGATGACCTCACAGGTGACGACGGCGTTCTTGCGCAGTTCGCCTGAAGTCGCCGCTTCGCCAACCGTGTCGCGGGCCAACTGCTTGATGCCGAGCGAGATGCGCTCCTTCTCGATGTCGACGTCGAGCACCTGCGCCTTGACCATGTCGCCGCGGTTGTACTCCTCGATCACCTGCTCGCCCGGACGGGTCCAGTCGAGGTCGGAAAGGTGGACCATGCCGTCCACGTCGCCTTCCAGGCCGATGAACAGGCCGAACTCGGTCTTGTTCTTGACCTCGCCCTCGACCTGGCTGCCGACCGGATGGCTGCGCGCGAAAGCCTCCCACGGGTTCTCGAGCGTCTGCTTGAGACCGAGCGAGATGCGGCGCTTGGCCGGATCGACTTCGAGCACCACGACATCGACTTCCTGCGTCGTCGACAGGATCTTGCCGGGATGCACGTTCTTCTTGGTCCACGACATTTCCGAAACGTGGATGAGGCCTTCGATGCCCGGCTCCAGCTCGACGAACGCGCCGTAGTCGGTGATGTTGGTGACGGTGCCCTTGATCTTCTTGCCGATCGGGAACTTGGTGCCGATCTCCGACCACGGATCGCTCTCGAGCTGCTTCATGCCGAGCGAGATGCGGTGGGTTTCCTGGTTGATGCGGATGATCTGCACCTTGACCGTCTGGCCGATATTGAGGATCTCGGTCGGATGGTTGACGCGGCGCCATGCCATGTCGGTGACATGCAGCAGGCCGTCGATGCCGCCGAGGTCGACGAACGCACCGTAATCGGTGATGTTCTTGACCACGCCTTCGACCACCTGGCCTTCTTCGAGGTTCTGCACGATTTCCGAACGCTGTTCGGCGCGGCTCTCCTCGAGCACGGTGCGGCGCGACACCACGATGTTGCCGCGGCGGCGATCCATCTTGAGGATCTCGAAGGGCTGCGGGTTGTGCATCAGCGGCGAGACGTCGCGGATCGGGCGGATATCGACCTGGCTGCGCGGCAGGAACGCCACGGCGCCGTCGAGGTCGACGGTGAAGCCGCCCTTGACCTGGTTGAAGATGACGCCTTCGACGCGCTCACCCTTGGTGAACTTCTCTTCGAGACGCACCCAGCTCTCTTCGCGGCGAGCCTTCTCGCGCGACAGCATGGCTTCGCCAAGCGCGTTCTCGATGCGCTCGACATAGACTTCGACCGTGTCGCCGACCTTGAGGGTGGATTCCTTGCCCTTGGCGCCGAATTCCTTCAGCGGCACGCGGCCTTCGACCTTGAGGCCGACGTCGATGATGGCCATGTCCTTTTCGATCGCGGTGATCGTGCCCCGGACAACCTGGCCCTCGCCGGAATGGCCGGCGGTGAATGATTCTTCGAGCATGCTCGCGAAATCATCGCGAGAGGGATTTGCTACAGACATTGTTTCTCCTGGAATGCCCCGCATTTTTAGCGGAGCGTGCGCCGTGGGTTAGCGTTGCGTTGGCCTGCCGGCGTTCCGGGCAAAGAGCCCTTGGCCGCTTAAGGCGGCAAGTCCGGCGCATGAAGAATGCTGGCAGGCTGGTTCGTGCCCGATATGGGTATTTCCTTCGCCTCCAGCAACGGAAGCACGAGGGAAAACCCGGATCAGGCCTTGTTTCCCTTGGACAGCACGTCGTCGATGACAGCTCTGGCCGCGAGAAACGCGGCTTCTATAGCCATTTCGCTGGTATCAAGCAAGTGCGCGTCGGCGGCAGGCTTCAAGGGCGAGTCGGCGCGGCCCATGTCGCGCTCGTCGCGGCGCCGGATATCGGCGAGGATCTCGGTGAAATCGGCGGTGCCACCGATGCTTTCGATCTCGGCCAGCCGCCGCTGTGCCCGCACCTCGGCGCTGGCCGTCACATAGAGCTTTATGTCGGCATCGGGACACACCACGGTGCCGATGTCGCGGCCGTCGAGCACCGCACCCGGCGGCGCTTTTGCGAACTCGCGCTGCTTTTCGACCAGGATGCGCCGCACGGTCGGGAACACCGCGACTTTCGAAGCTGCTTCGCCCACCGCATGCGCCGACAGCACCGCCCGGTCGAGCTTTGCCAAATCGACCTGACGCGCGGCGGTCTCGGCCGCCGAGACATTGTCGAGCGGCAGCGCGTGCTGGAGTAGCGCGTAAGCCACCGCACGATAGGTCAGACCTGTATCGAGCAGGTTCAGCCGGTAGTGATCGGCCAGCCGCCGCGCCAGCGTGCCTTTGCCGGCGCCGGCGGGCCCGTCGATGGCGATGGTGAAGGTGGGGGTCATTGGCACGCCTTCCTTGCGGTAAAGGACCCACTCGTCTTCGTCATCCTAGGGCGCAGCGAACGCGAAGCGGAGCGGAGACCCTGGGATCCATGCCGTGACCTCAGCCAAGGAATGCTGCGGAGCAGAATTTTGCACAGTCGCAGGGCGTTGAAGTCACGGCATGGATCCTGGGGTCTGCGCCGCGTCGCTTCGCTCCTTGCTTCGTCCCAGGATGACGAAGTGAGGGATGTCGGATGCCAATCTCCAAGGGGCACGAACACCACCGCTACTCAATCTCCGCGCCCAGCCCCTTCATCAGGCCCATGAACTCGGGAAAACTCGTGGCGATCATCGCCTGGTCGTCGATGGTCACAGGCTTCTCGGTCGCCAGCCCCATGATCAGGAAGCTCATGGCGATGCGGTGGTCGAGATGGGTCTGCACGGTCGTGTCCGGGCCATTGGGATGGCCGCCGAGCCCCTTGCCGCCGGGCTTTCCGCGCACCGCGAGCGATGCCTCACCCTCTGTGCAGTCGACGCCATTAAGCTTCAGTCCATTGGCGACCGCCGACAGCCGGTCGGATTCCTTTACCCTGAGTTCCTCCAGCCCCTGCATCAGCGTCTCGCCCTCGGCGAAGCTCGCGGCAACGGCCAGCACCGGATACTCGTCGATCATCGACGGCGCCCGCTCGGCCGGCACGGTGATGCCCTTGAGTTCGGAATAACGCACGCGCAGGTCCGCGACATCCTCACCGCCGGCGTTACGAGGGTTCAAGATCTCGATCTGGCCGCCCATCTCCTGCAAAGTCAAAAGCAGCCCGGTGCGGGTCGGGTTCATCAGCACGTTTTCGATCACGATGTCGGAACCCGGCACGATCAGCGCGGCCACCAGCGGGAAGCCGGCCGAGGATGGGTCGCCCGGCACCGCGATCGTCTGGCCGGTGAGCTTGCCCTGGCCCTCGATGAAAATATGGCGCACGCCGCGCTCGTCGGTCTCGACCGACAAATTGGCGCCAAAGCCTTTCAGCATCTTTTCGGTGTGGTCGCGCGTCATGACAGGCTCGATGACGGTGGTGATGCCGGGCGTGTTGAGGCCGGCAAGCAGCACCGCCGATTTCACCTGCGCGGAGGCCATAGGCACGCGATAGGTGATCGGGGCGGCATGCTTTGGTCCATGCAGCGTGATCGGCATGCGGTCGCCGGGCGTCGCCTTCAGCACCTGCACCCCCATCTGGCGCAGCGGCTCCAGCACGCGGCCCATCGGCCGACCTGACAAGGAAGCATCGCCGATGAAGGTCGTCTCCATGTCGTAGGTGCCGACCAGGCCCATGGTCAGCCGCGAGCCGGTACCGGCATTGCCGAAGTCGAGCGGCCCTTCCGGCTGCAGCAGCGCGCCGTTGCCGGTGCCGCGGATCACCCATTCGTCGCCGCGCTTTTCGATATGCGCGCCCATTGCCTTCATGGCGGCACCGGTGCGCATCACGTCCTCGCCTTCGAGCAGGCCGGTGATGCGGGTCTCGCCGGAGGCGAGCCCGCCGAACATGAAGGAGCGGTGCGAGATTGACTTGTCGCCCGGAACGCGCGCCGTACCGGAAAGCGCTTGACATTTGCGGGCGGTGGCCGGCTTGGAAGCGGCGGCGTGAGACATGGAATTTCCCTGGACGGAATGCCGGCGGGCCGGCGCTTTTCATTTGTTGCGGCGGTCTCGTATCACGGTGGGCCGAAATGGTCATCCCCCATGGTCGTCACTTGACGCTAGGCCTTTCAACGTACGGTTTTGTGACGCCGGCATTTGGCTTTGACAGCGCTGCAAACAGTGGTTAAGGGGACCACTCTTTTATCGACGAGGCTTGCCGTGGCAAAAACCGAACTTGGCACAAAGCGTATCGACCCTGAAACGGGTCGAAAATTCTACGACCTGAACAAGGACCCGATCGTCTCGCCCTACACCGGCAAGACCTATCCGCGTTCCTATTTCGAGGAAGGCAAGATCGCCGCCCTCGAGGAGGAAGAGGAAGTGGCCGAGAAGGAAGTGGACGCCGAGGACGAGGAGGGCGTAGAAGTCGTCTCGCTCGAAGAGGCTGACGAAGACGTCAAGGGCGACGATCTGCCCGATCTCGGCGACGACGAGGATGATGTCGACCTGGGCGACGACGAGGACGATACGTTCCTCGCCGACGAAGAGGAAGAAGACGACGATGTCGCCGACATGATCGGCGTCGGCGACGACGACGACGAGGTCTGACAAGGCCGGGAACGCAAGCGTTTGCTTGCTTTCGCAGCTTGTGAAGAAAAAGCCGCTGATGAAGGCTTGATATTGACGAAGGGCGGGGTTAGAAGCCGCCTGCACTAACGGCGCGGTCTCCAACCCGCGCCGGATCTCTTCGCCGGAAACGGCGCCGGTTGACTGCCGGAAGTGGGGCCATAGCTCAGTTGGGAGAGCGCTTGAATGGCATTCAAGAGGTCGTCGGTTCGATTCCGATTGGCTCCACCAAACAGTCATCTCTCTAATTCTACTATTCTATAGACTGGAAAATAGTTGCGCCTTTTCCTAGGTTTAGCTGCGCATTTCCAGAAACGCCTGGACGTGAGACTTACGATTTGCGGGTTTCCGCCTTTCTGAGCGCTTAGTCTTAGCGGCCTAGATAGGTTCCAGCCGTTTTGACAATTGATGCTCGTGGGATGCGTCGCATCGGCTTTGGAAAGACGGCCTTCAATGATTGACAGCGCCATCTCCTCTCGATGCTGCCGGTGACACGGGCATCCTTTGGATGTTCGTTCGGAGTCTCCGATGGTGCTGAAGCCTGGTAGCTTCACTCGGTCAGGTTTGAAGGGACAGCTTCCTGAAAAGGCTCACACCTAGCGGTTCGAGCCTTGGTCGACCACAACGGTCGCCGTGAGGCCCGCAACCAGCCTTGCATTCGCAGGCACGTTCTCGATGGCGATGCGTACAGGGATGCGCTGCGCCAGCCGGACCCAGGTGAAGGTCGGATTGACGTTGGCCAGCAGCGATCCCGCTGCCCGCTCCCGGTCCTCGATCCCCGCAGCGATACTCTCCACCCGCCCCGTCAGCGTGCCAGGCTGTCCCATCAGTCGGATGGCGACCTTGGCGCCGATGTCGATGCGGCCAAGTTTGGTTTCCTCGAAATAGCCCTCGACCCGCATGGAATCGCCGTCGACCAAGGCCATGACCGCCTGTCCGGCGGAAACATAGTCGCCGGGGCGGAGGCTGAGATTGGAGATGGTGCCGTTTACCGACGCCTTCACGTCGGAGCGGTCGAGATTCAGTTGCGCCAGGTCGCGGGCCGCGACGGCCTGCTGGTAATCGGCCTCGGCTCCGGCGACGGCGGCGCGAGACTGTTCGCGCTGCTGGACCGTCACGATCGAATCGCCGAGATGCTCGCGGCGGGCGAGGTCCTTCCTGGCTTGATCGAGCGGCGCTTGCCGGCCTTGCACCACTGCCACGGCCTGCTCCAGCGCGATGGCGAAGCGCTGCCGGTCGATGCGGAAGAGAACGTCGCCCTTCCTGACCGTCTGGTTGTCGTGTACGAGAACCTCGGTGATAAGGCCCGAAACGTCGGGCGTGACCCCGACTACATCGGCGCGCAGATGGGCGTCGCGCGTCCACGGATCGTTCATGTTGTCGTCCCATAGTTTCCAGGCGACGCCGGCGGCGGCAGCAACCACGACGAGGGTGATGAGGACGCGCCCGGCCAGGCGCAGATAGCGATTTTTCATGGAAGCAACCAATCGGAAAACGAGGACATTGCGCCGAGGATCAGAACGTAGAGCGCGAGATTGAAGAGCGCGCGATGCCAGACGAGGCCGTAGATGCCTGTCCACGACAGCACCTGCCAGATCAGCCGCGCGACCGCGAAGGCGACGAGCATCAGGACCAGCAGGCCGGGCAGGTAGACGCCGAGGATGTTGATTTCGGTCTGCATGGGAACCTATTCGGCGGCCGCGGATAGAGGAATAGCCGGCAGTTCGCCTTCCTGGGATGGCGGTACGGCATTCGGGAAAAGCGCGCGGCGTATGCCGACGAGCGCGTCGACGGCACGGCGTGCGGGCAGCGCCTCCCGGCGCGAGGCGCCGGAGAGAGCAGTATCGATCTCGTGAAGCAGTTGCGGCGATGGGTCGATGGCCGAACGACGGCGCACACGCTCGCGGTACAGGTCCGCCACGCCGGACAGAACTGTTCGCACGTCGGCATCTTCATCTGGTGTGAGGCGGCGCTGTAGCTGCTGGAGCTCGACGATGTTCAGCCCAAGCCTTATCTCGGCATAGCCGTCCGTCCTGGCCAGTTCCTTGTCCTCCATGCTCGCCAGGCGTGGGACAAGTTGGCCGAGCCGGTCCAGCATGCGGCCCGCGAGGCGCTCATGATCCTGGGCGCGGCTACCTGCGGCCAGTTCCGCAAGATCCGACCACCCCGCGTTGACCAGGCGCCGGGCGGCGATCTCGCCGCCGAACGGGCGGGTGACCAGGTTCCACAAAAGGGCGAAGCCGACCCCCGCCAGCGCGGCGATCCCTCCACCGGCGAAGGACTGGAAATCGGCCGAGAAGCGATTGCCTAGCGCGATGAACGAGGCGGTGTTGACGGTGAGCAGCATGGCCAGCATGCTCAATTGCGGCCTCGGGATGAGTGTGCCCAGCACGAGGAAGGGTGGCGCCAGCACCAAGGCCAGCATGGTGAAGCCATGCACCATCGGCAGGATGGCGAACAGATAGGCGCCGGTGACCAGCAGGCTGACGGTGCACCAGATGAACATCGACAAAAGAAGCGGGGCTGGCCGATCCTGCGTGGCGAAAAAGGAGCAGGCCACTGCGACCATCAGCACGAAGCCGGCTCCCTCGGCCCAGCCCGAATAGATCCACAGCGCGCTCGCCACGAGCGTCGCCGCGACAGCCGAGGCGGCATAGAAGACCATCATGCCGTGGTCGTAGTGCCGAATCCGGACGACCGTGCGCCGGCGGCGGAAGGCAAGCTTTGGGCGATGCGGGTTTCCGGCGGCGATCCGGTCCCTCAGCACCAGGCAGTCGTGCCAGAGATCGACGATCTCGCGCAACCGGGCGAGCGCGCTTTCGAGAATGAGGCCGACCCACTCCGCCGACCTTGCGGGCGGAGCCAATTGGTCGAGTTCGGCTCGAAACCGTTTCGCTCGCTCCGGGTCCTCCACGCCTGCCAGCCAGCCGGCGATTTCGCCAAGCAGGTCCGCCAGCCGCGGCGGCAGGTCCTTGCCTTGCGCTTTCAGCGCATGCAGCCTATCGGCCAGCGACGAGAACAGCGGCATGAGCATCATCAACCGTCCGCGCAACTCGCGCGCCTGGCGGGTCACGCCGCGCGTATGCGCGTCGTAGGCGAGTTGGCTGATGAGCATGTCCAGGCCGGAAATATCCGCTGCGAGTTTCTGCCGTCCCAGCGGCGTCGCCGGGACCGCACCCTCGCCGCGCAGGATCTCGTCCCCCCAGTTGGCCGCATCGCGCAGCCAACCGGAGACGCGAACCGACAGGAGCGAGGACAGCCCCATCGGAAACACGACCTGTGCGACGACGCTGGCGCAGACGATGCCGAGGATGATCTCCTGGCTGCGGGCCGTGGCGATGTCAAAGATCGTCGAGGGCGCATCAACGGCGGGAAGCGCGATGAGCGGCAGCGTATACCCCGCCAGCATGAAGACGTAGCTCCGGGGCGTGCGGTCCAGCATGGAGATGTAGAGCAGACCGCCCGTCCAGAACGCGACGACGAGACTCAGCAGAAGCGGGGAATTAACGAACATCGGCAGCAGGATGACGGACGCGGTGGCGCCGATCAGCGTTCCCAGTGCGCGATAGAGGCCCTTCGAACTGGTCGCCCCCGCGAGCGGATTGGCCACCACATAGACGGCCGCCATCGCCCAATAGGGGCGCGGCAGGTCGAATGCCAGCGCGATGTAGAGCGCCAGCATGGAAGCCAGGAACGCCTTGAACGAAAACAGCCAGTCCCGCCAGGAAGGAAGTGTCATGGCTTCGCCCCCGTCCAGCCGGGCGGACCGACTGTGTCCGGATTTCCCGGATTATCTGTCGATCTCGACATCTTTCGTCTCCTGCCCGATCAGCAGCGAGATCAAGGTGAGCAAGCTCATCGCTGTCAGATAGATGCCCACCCAGAACGGGCTCCCCGCCCCGGTCCTCCACAGGGCGACCGCGATGAAGGGCGCCACGGCGGCTCCGAGGATCGAGGACACGTTGTAGGAAATGCCTGAGCCCGTGTAGCGGACATTCGCGGGAAACAGTTCCGGCAGCAGCGCGCCCATCGGCCCGAAGGTCATGCCCATGAGGGCGAAGCCGACGATGAGCCAGGCCATGACACCGACCGTGCCCGCCGCCAGCATCGGTACCCACAACAGGCCGAACACGGCGATCGCAAGTGTGATCCAGATCAGCGTCCTGCGGCGGCCCCAGCGATCCGCCCAGGGACCGGAAACCATGGTGAAAATGCCGAAGAACACCACGCCGATGATCATCATCAGCACGAAGGTGGTGTAGTCGTAGCCAAGGCCCGGAACCGCGCCCGTGGGAGCCGCCCGGCCGTAGCTGAGAGAGAAGGTCGTCATCAGGTAGAAAAGCACGTAAGTGGCGAGCATGTAGAAGGTGCCAAGGACGAGTTCCTTGCGGTGCGTCTTCAGGGCCGCCGCCAGCGGCACCTTCCTGACCTGACCTTTGCGGACGGTGTTCTCGAATGCCGCGCTTTCGACGAGGCTGAGCCGCACCCAAAGGCCGATGGCGACCATGACGATCGAGAACAGGAACGGTATGCGCCATCCCCACGACAGGAAGGCGGCCGACGGCATCGACGGATCGTCGGACGGCAGCACGGCAGCCATGGCCAGGAACAGCCCGTTGGCTATAATGAAGCCGATGGGCGCGCCGAGTTGTGGAAACGTGCCGTAGATCGCGCGCTTGTTCCTTGGAGCGTTCTCCGTGGCGACGAGGGCCGCGCCACTCCATTCGCCGCCGAGCGCGAAGCCCTGTGCCAGCCGCAGCACCACGAGCAGGGCGGGCGCAAGCCAGCCCGCAACCGCATAGGTCGGAAGCAGGCCGATCAGGAAGGTGGCAATCCCCATGGTGAGAAGCGCCCCGACCAGAGTGATCTTGCGGCCGCGCCTGTCGCCGAGATGGCCAAAGAAAACGGCGCCCAGCGGGCGTGCGATCATGGCCGCGCCGAATACGGCGAAGGAAGCCAGAAGCGCGGTCGCCTCATTCCCGGCCGGGAAGAACAGATGCGGGAAAACCAACACCGCAGCCGTGGCGTAAACATAGAAATCATAAAATTCGATGGTCGTGCCGATCAGGCTGGCAAGGATGACGCGCGAACGTGGATTGGCAGGAACGGTCCCCGCAGGTAGCGCTTCGGTTATGTATGACATTTATGATACCCCGACGAAGCGCTCGTGGAGCGCCGGCTGTTTTTCATTGTCGATATGCATCTCCTGGTCGCCGCAGCGCACCAGGATTAGATTGCATATAAATAGATTGTATGCGAAGGTTTGACAATGGGCGACGATCAATCCAGGAACCGGGAAACGGTTGGCCAGCTCGTGACCAACGTCGCGCGTCTATGGCGCCGGAATGCCAATGACAGGCTCGACCGCTACGGAATTTCGCATGCGGTGGCGATGCCCCTGCTGGCATTGTGGCAACTGGGCGGCGAAGCCCGCCAGGGGACAGTCGCGGAGCAGGCCGGTCTCGACGGGCCGTCCGTCGTCCGGCTCATTGACCTCCTTATCGCGGAGGGACTGGTCACCCGGCGCGAAGATACCAGCGACCGTCGGGCAAAGATCCTTTCCCTCACCGAGGAAGGCGCGGCCAGGATGAAATCGATCAACGCCGTCCTGGCCGAACTGCGGCACGAACTGGTGGCGCGGATCAGCGACGAAGAGATGGAAATCACCTCCTCGGTGCTGAAACGACTTCAATCCAGGCTGTGGGACAACATCAACGAAAGATAGCCTATAGCTGGCGTTGGCGCGAGCGACCATCAACGCTTCCGTTCGCGGCACCGTCATCTAGTGTGTCGGCTAAACTTAGCCGTCGTTGGTTGCGGTTAGGTTGGCAGTTTCGCTCAATTCGAGTTCCCATTCGATGGCTTTACGGGCGGTGCCAGCCTTGATCTATCTGCATCCACTGGGGCGGCGGTCTTCGAACTATCGGGCCCGCTGGATCGCGGCCCACTCGTTTTCGGCCAACACGCCAAGAAAAATCGTCGCTCCAAGGCATCGCCGCCGATAGCCTGGAGGTCAGGATGGGCCAGTCGGCGCGGCAAGGTGCCGGGCTGACCGATTTCGCCGCCGTCGGGCACGCCGACGCTTACGCAATATGCAGCCATTGACTAAAACGGTTTCTGTTTTGATTCGCTTTGAACGGACCGTCATGAGCAAAGCCCTCACGTCCTTCGCCCTGGTCGCGGTGCTGACCGCGTTGCTCATGGGCTTGAGCCTGGCGGTGGCCAGGCACGGTTATCCCTACGGCGCGATGGGTGTAAGGCGCCTCGACGGCATGGCCGATGCCGGGATGTTCGTTCCGATCGCCGCCGTCTATTTCTTCAGCGCGCTGCTGATGATGATCCTGCCGATCAGGGCCGCCAGCATCGTCCTGACCCATGCAGCCGACGCCATCTTCTGGACGGTGATCGTGCTGTTTGCCGCCATTGTCGGCTGTCTCGTCGCCCGGTGGGCCTTCGGTCAGGGCGGCGCCCTGTGGGCGCTTCTGAACTGGCGCTTCCTGTTCGCGGCGGCCATCGTAGGGTGCCATTTCGTCATGAACGAGCTTCGCCGCAACGTCCTGCTGCGCAGCCTGTTTTTCGTTGTCTTCGCGGCGGCCACGCTGGCCTGCCTGTTTTGGTCGTTCACGCTCTGAGGGAGAAGCCGGCAGCGGCCGTCTCGGCCCGCTTTCGCATTGCGCGTTGATCGATCGATGAGACGCCACTAACGGCTGACGGTTCTCTCGACATAGCGCGAAAAGTCCTCGACATCCTGCGCCGTGGGCTCCTGGCCGGTGAAGCTGCGCAGATAGGACGCGACGTGCGGCAGGCGGCTGCTCATCGGTTCGTTGAGCTCGAGCGAGTAGTAGCCGATCTGCATGAAATAGAGCACGCGGGCGCGCACGAAGGCGTCTTCCTCGTCATAGCCGTGGCGCCTGAACATATCGCGAATGGCGTCGACGCGCTCCTCGTCGGCCTCGTCGAGAGCCCGCCTGATGGCGGGCGATCGCCGGGCCCACGCCCTGATCGCGAAATCCAGCTGCGGATCGAACAGCTTCTCGTCCACCCAGCACTCGAAGATGCTCATCACCCCGCGGATAACGGTCGCGGAAGGCCGCGCGGCGCGTTCGACGATGAACCTTGTATTGGTCTGCCGCCAATAATCCAGCAATTGGTCGAGCAGGTCCTGGCGGCTCTTGAAGTACCAATAGAAACTGGAACGCGACACATCGAGTTTCTGGCCGAGCGTCTGCACACGGACGCGTTCGACGCCGTCCGAAATCAACGTTTCAAGCGCGAGCTTGAGCCAGTCTTCCCGTGTAACCTTGATGTTGCCGGTGGCGCCGGCGCGCTGGGTTGTCCTGTCGGTGGCTTCCATCGACACGACGCATGACACGCCGCCCCAAGCAAATCAAGACTATGGACATATATGTACAGACGCGTTTCGCGGTGATTGGAACGATGTGTCGCCGAAGCTGTTGGGCCAGGGCGATGCGCCCCGGGCAGCAGGTCCTGCGGGGCCGCGAAGCGAGAGGCTTTGTCGCGGCCGTCCGTGCAAAAGCGCGCTTTCCCGCAGCGCAATTGTCTGGCAAATACAAATCACACAGATGCCGCCACGCGGCGAACCAGCAGGAAAGATACGACATGGCACCGCTTCGACAGAACCTCATCGACGGCGAGTGGGTCGGCGATGCCGGCTCCCGCAACATCAACCCGTCCGATACCGGCGACATCGTCGGCGAATACGCCTCCGCAGGTGTCGAACAGGCGGCACAGGCGATCGCCGCGGCCAAGGCGGCCTTTCCCGCCTGGTCGCGCTCGGGTCTGCTGGCCCGCCACGCGGTGCTGAAAAAGACGTCGGACGAGATCCTGGCGCGCAAGGACGAGATCGGCCGCAACCTGGCGCGCGAGGAAGGCAAGACGCTGGCCGAAGGCATTGGCGAGACCATTCGCGCCGCCCAGATCTTCGATTTCTTCGCCGGTGAGACACTGCGCCTCTCGGGCGAAGTCGTGCCTAGCGTGCGGCCGGGCGTCGGTGTCGAGATCACGCGCGAAGCGGTCGGCGTGGTCGGCATCATCACGCCGTGGAACTTCCCGATCGCCATTCCCGCCTGGAAGATCGCTCCGGCGCTGGCCCATGGCAACACCATCGTCTTCAAGCCGGCGGAACTCGTTCCCGAGAGCGCCTGGACCATCGTCGACATACTGCACCGTGCCGGCCTGCCCAAGGGTGTGCTCAATCTCGTCATGGGCAAGGGCTCGGTGGTCGGCCAGGCGATGCTCGACAGCCCGGACATCAACGCCATCACCTTCACCGGCTCGGTCGGCACCGGCAAGCGCGTCGCCGCGGCGAGCGTCGAGCACATGCGCAAGTTCCAGCTCGAAATGGGTGGCAAGAACCCGCTGGTGGTGCTCGACGATGCCGACCTCGCTACATCAGTCGATTGCGCGATCAACGGCGCTTTCTTCTCGACCGGCCAGCGCTGCACGGCTTCGTCCCGGCTGATCGTGACGAACGGCATTCATGACCGTTTCGTCGAAGCGCTCAAGGAACGGATGGACAAACTGGTCATCGGCGATGCGCTCGACGCGCAGACCCAGATCGGTCCCGTCGTCGATGCGACGCAGCTCAAGCAGGACGAAGACTATATCGCCATCGGCGTCCGGGAAGGCGCGACGCTCGCCTTCGGCGGCGAGCGGCTCGATCGCAAGACGCCGGGCTTCTTCCTTCGGCCGGCGCTGCTGACCGAGGCCACCAACGCCATGCGCAGCTCGCGCGAAGAGATCTTCGGACCCGTCGCCAGCGTCATCCGCGTCAAGGACTATGACGAGGCGCTCGCCGTCGCCAACGACACGCCATTCGGGCTGACGTCCGGCATCTGCACGTCGAGCCTCAAGCACGCCACGCATTTCAAGCGCAATTCGGAGGCCGGCATGGTGATGGTCAACCTGCCGACGGCGGGTGTCGATTTCCATGTTCCCTTCGGCGGCCGCAAGGGGTCGAGCTACGGTCCGCGCGAACAGGGCCGCTATGCCATGGAATTCTACACCACCGTGAAGACCGCCTACACATTCGCAGGCTGATCGGGGCGCCGGCTGACCGGGCCGGCGAAGCCTTCGCATGCACCAAGAGACGAGGCGATGACAGTTCAAGACGAGGATCTGACCTGGCTTAATCCGCCGCCGCATCATTCCGTCGATGGCGATGCGGTTCATGTGCGCACCGGCAAGGAGACGGACTTCTGGCGCGAGACCTTTTATGACTTCTGGCGCGACAACGGCCACTTTCTTTACAAGCGGGTGGAAGGCGATTTCACCGCGGAAGTCACGGTCAACGGGCGCTATGAGGTGCTCTACGACCAGGCGGGGCTGATGCTCCGCCTCAGCGAAACGCATTGGATCAAGGCCGGCATCGAATATACCGACGGCGTGATGTATTTCTCGGTCGTCGTCACCAACGATACCTCGGACTGGTCGTTGGCCACCATTCCGGCCGGTCCGGATGGCGTTAGAATCCGGTTGACCCGCCATGCCGAGACCATCCGCGTCCAGTATCTGGATGTCTCCGACGGCCATTGGAAACCGGTGCGGCTCGCCTACTTCCCGGTCTCGAAGGCGGTGGATGTCGGCATGATGTGCTGTTCGCCGCAGCGCGAAGGCTTCGAGGTCACATTCACCGGCTTTTCGGTCGGCCCGGCGATTTCGCGGGACCTGCACGGCTGAACCCGCGCCAACGCCGACGGGACACAAGCGTCATCTCCTGGACCACGCCAGCCAGCGTGCCGCCAGATGCCTCCAGAAAGGGGTGAACCGCGTTCGCCTGTATGCGTCGCCGGCCATCTTGATGCCTTGCGCCTGTGTCGGGAAGGGATGGATGACGTCGGCCAGCGCGTGCAATCCCATGCCCGACCTGATGGCGAGCGACACAGCATTGATCATCTCGCCGGCATGGGCGGCGACCACCGTCGCGCCGAGGATGCGGTCTGACCCTTCCCTGACATGGATTTTGACGAAACCCTCTTCCTCGCCATCCATCACCGCGCGGGCGACATCGTGCATCAGCACCGTATAGGTCTTGACCGGAATGCCGTCGCGGCGCGCCTCCACCGGATAGAGACCGACATGGGCGATTTCCGGATCGGTGTAGGTGCACCACGGAACGACCAATTCGCTCAGCCTCTTGCGCCCGAGAAACAGGGCGTTCTGCACCACCATGCGGGCTGTTGCTTCAGCGGTGTGCGTGAATTTGTAGTCGAGGCAGACATCGCCCGCCGCATAGATGCGCGGGTTTGAGGTCCTGAGATAATCGTCCACCTTGATGCCTTTGGCGTCGTGGGCCACCTCCGCCTCGTCGAGGCCAAGACCGTCGACATTGGGCGAGCGGCCTATGCCGGTGATGATCTCGTCGACGGAAATGGTCGTCGTGTCGCCGTCCCGCACCAGGTCGGCGAGCTTCTTGTCGCCAGCCCTGCGCACCGCCACCACTTCGGTGTTCAGGCGGACCTCGACCCCCTCGCGCGCCAGCGCCTCCGAAAGGATCTGCGCGGCGTCGCGTTCCTCGCCGGGCAGGAACATCGGATCGCTCTGCGCCAGGATGACCTTCGCGCCGAGCAGGCAGAAGGCCTGCGCTGTCTCACAGCCAAGCGGCCCGCCGCCGATGACCAGCAGCCGCTTCGGGCAGTCGACAAGGTCGAACATCGTCTCGTTGCTGAGATAGCCGGCCTCGACCAGGCCGGGAATCGATGGAAACTCCGGTCTCGCGCCTGTCGCAATCAGCGCCTTGCGGAAGCGCAGCGTCGTTCCCGCGACGGTCACGCAATCGCTTCCCTCGAACCGGGCTTCGCCGAAATGAACGTCGATGCCCAGCGCAGCGAGCGCCTCTGCGCTGTCGGCATGGCTGATCCGTTGCCGGATCCGCCGCATCCTGGTCATCGCGCGCTGGAAATCGACGCGAAGATGGTCCGGCGTATCGGCTCCGAAATTCTCGGCATCGCGCATGTCGGCATAGAGCCTGGATGTGCGGATGATCGACTTGGACGGGATGCAGCCGGTGTTGATGCACGTCCCGCCGATCAACCCGCGTTCGATCAACGCCACTTTCGCGCCGAGGCCTGCCGCTTCGCTCGCCGCCGTCAGGCCGGCCGGCCCGGCGCCGACGACGACGAGATTGTATGGTCCCGTGGGGCGCGGGTTTCGCCAATGCGGTGGATGGGCGCCCCTGACCAGCTCGACATCATTGTGGTCGGCCGGGAAACTGGCAGCTTTCGTCCTTTCAAGCGACATCGCGGCCATCCGGGCTTGCCGGCTGCGACAGCCATCCGCCTGTGAACCCCGCCTTCTTCAGGCCGCGGCGGATGTGCTGGTTGGAACGCATCAGCTCCCAGACCAGGCGCGAGCGGTGGTTCTCGATCATCATCACCACGATGCCCTGGTCGAGGCCGAAATGGCCTTCCGACACCCAGCCGTCGCGGCCGAATTTTCGCCGGTTGGCCAGTGTCGGGTTGAAGCCGCTCGGCAGCCGGAAATTGTCGATCACCTGGGGGTAGCGGTCTGCGAGATGGCGCAACGCCGCCATGCAGATGTCAGGCGCGAAGGGCAGGGACGCCGGATAGGACCACGGCGCGATCGTGCCGTCGTCCGGCCCGAAGGGCGCACCGCGCGCGACATAGCCGGAAAACCGCCGCCGCCGCCGTTGTATGCTGCTGCGAAAGCCGCCGGGTCCGTCCCCGGCCGAAAGCCCCCAGAGGTTCTCTCCGTATCCCTCATAGCCATAGGGGTTGTGCCGAGCATAGTCGCGGTGCAGGTAGGTCGAGCGGCGGCTGTTTTCGAAGTAGTCCGAATTCTTCTCGCGCATGAAAGCGTCGCGGATGCCGGCGAAATCGATCCAGGCATGCGAGAACTGGTGCATGAACAACGGACCGCCATAGAGCACGTCGTAGCCATAGATGTTCTCCCACTGATAGGTCGCCGTCCAGCCTGTGTAGCTGTCGTCGGACGTCGGGCTGTCGGGCGAGGCCATCGACAGGACATAGAGGATAGTCGCCTCATTGTAGCCTTCCCAGCCATAGTGGAGAAAGCCGCTCTTCGGCTTCCAGCCCTGTCGCAAGGTCGGGCTGCTGCCTTGCGCCCATCGCCAGTCGACGCGCCGGTAGAGCGCCTCGGCCAGCTCGCGGATTTCCCCCTCCTCGTCATCGTCGCTGCGGAAGTAGGCGCCCGCCACCAGAATGCCGGCCATTAGCAGTGCCGTATCCACCATCGACAATTCGCAGCGCCAGACCCGCAATCCGGTGCGAATGTCGAGGAAATGATAATAAAAGCCCTTGTGGCCGGTGACATCAGCGCCGCTGCCTTGCGTGCTGGTCCAGAAGAAGCGCAGCGCGGCGAGCGTCAGCTTCACCGCCGCTTCCCGCTCCATCCAGCCGCGCTCGACCCCGATCGGATAGCAGGAGAGCGCAAAGCCGACGACCGCGATGCTGGCGGGTGAATTCGGCCGCGACGTGTCGGCGACCAGCCCGTTTTCGGGGTTCACGTTTTCCAGAAAATAGCCGAAGGCCCCGCGCTGAAAACGATCCAGGAGGTCGTCGTCCGATAGAATGGCAGGCTCGACCTTAAGCAAATGCAGCAAGCTCCGGTCTGATCGTCGCGATTGCCTGGGAAAGGTGCAGCAATTGCGCGCGGGCCGGACTGTCACGCCTTGTCATGTCTCGCCCTCATTGTTGCCGTTGCCGATTCGGGCCTCGGCCATTGTACGCTTGTCCAGCTCCGTTGGTTGCTCCCTCACGCGCAATTGTAGTTGCTTGCCAGCCGGAAAGCGCGCACCACATCAGTAGGTGGCGCGGCCGCCCGAGACGTCGAAGACGGCAGCCGTCGTGAACGAGCATTCCTCCGAGGCGATCCAGCAAATCAGCGCCGCCACCTCGTCGACCTCGCCAAAGCGCGCCATCGGTATCTTGGAGAGCATGAAATCGATATGCTCCTGGCTCATCTGCTTGAAGATCGCCGTGCGCACCGCCGCCGGCGTGACGCAGTTCACGGTTATCCCGGTCTTGGCCAGTTCCTTGCCGAGCGACTTGGTCAGGCCGATCACCGCAGCCTTGGATGTGCTGTAGGCGGAAGCATTGGGATTGCCTTCCTTGCCGGCGATCGAGGCGATATTGACGATGCGGCCGTAATTGCGCTCCAGCATGTGCGGGACGAGCGCCTTGTTGCAGTAGAAGACGCCGTTGATGTTGATATCGATGACCCGGCGCCAGTCCTCCACCGAATAGTTCCAGGCGGTCATGTTGGGACCGGTGATGGCGGCGCTGGTGATCAGGATGTCGACCCCGCCAAGCGCCTCGATCGTCGACCGCGCCGCGCGATCCACCGCGGCCGGGTCGGCGACATCGATGGTCTGGCCATGCAGCGCCGGGATCGAAGCCCTGGCCGCTTCGATCTGGGCGGGATCGCGGTCCCAAACCGAAACGCGCCCGCCTTCCTCGACCAGCCTCTGTGCGACGGCGAGGCCGATGCCGGATGCGCCGCCCGTAATCACCGCCGAGCGTCCGGCAAACCGTTCCGCGAAAATCGTCGGCATCTCATTTCCCCTGTCCTGGCGCAAATCGGCTCCGCTCGGCGAAACCATGTTCGGGGATGACTGTGAGGTCGCCGCCGGCCAAGTTCAAGCCGGCATGCAACTCGATCGTCTGAGCCAATCCCTGAGACGCGTTATGCCGGGTTCTCCTCGAGCTGCCTCTCCAGCGCTTGCACCATCGCCAGCGCCGGGCCTATCTGTCCGAGCGGAACAGGAAGAACTGCAGGAACAATTCCCGCTCGGTGGTGATGTCGAGTTTCTCATAGATGCGCCGACGATGGTTCTTGACCGTGCCGACGGTGATGCCGAGCCGCTCGGCAATGTTGGCGGTCGGATGGCCGGCCAGGATCAATTGCACGAGTTCCCTTTCTCGGAGCGACAGCTCCGGCCACAGGCTCGCCGGGATTGTGGGTTGCTGGCGCGGCGAGGCCCCGGGGCTGGAGGGCGCCGAGCTGCGCGAGAAATCGCTCCCACGCGTCTTGATGTCGAGCGCGTGCAGCGCTTCGAATGCCGGCAGCCGCTCGGCCAGCAGGGCGATCTCGCTGTCCTTGAACGTCGTGGTCGAACGATCGAGGAAAATGCCGAGGCACCAGTCCCCGCCATCGGCCAGCATGATGCCGACTTCATCGCAGATCTCCGATTGCGCGAGGAAGCCGGCTATGTACTGGCCGCGTTTGGCCTCGTCGTCGGCCAGCCGCTTGAGCGGCATGATGCCCAGCCGGCGCTCGCGCCGCCAGGAAGCGTAGAAGGGGTCGAACACGTAATAATTATCAAGGTAGCGCCGCACCATCTCGTCGGAGAAGCGCCGGTGCTTGACGAATTGCGGTGTCTGCGTCGCCGAGTAGCGCGTCACCGTCACCAGGTCATGCGCGATGTCGGCGCCGATCAGGTCGATCAGGCAGTCGACATGCCTGTCGGTGCCGGTGGCGGCGATCGCCATGGCGAGCGGCGCCCAGATGTTGCCCATGCGCATGCCTCTTTTTCGGTGACGAGCTCCCGCCCGTCATTGTGCCTTTAGGCATATGGCGCGATCCGGTACCGCGAATCTAGCCTGTGGTCATGCTCGGCAAGGGAAGGCGACCCGTGGACCATATCTCTACCAATCCCATCGTCATCGGCATCGACGCCGGCGGCACCATGACTGACACCATCCTTGTCGATCAGGACGGCCGCTTCAAGATCGGCAAGTCGGCGACGACGCCGAAGAATGAGGCCGAGGGGTTCCTCGCCTCGGCCGAGGATGCGGCGGACGCCTGGGGCATCTCGCTCGAGGCGCTGTTCTCGGGCGTCAATGTGGTGCTCTATTCCGGCACCGGCATGCTCAACACACTGCTGTCGCGCACCGGCAGGAAACTCGGCCTGATCACCACCAAGGGCCTTGAGGACATGATCCTGATGGGTCGCGGCCTGCAGGCCTGGGCCGACTATTCCTATGCCGACCGGCTGCACGCGGTGACGCATCATCACCCCGATCCGCTGGTGCCGCGCCGCCGCACTCACGGCGTCACCGAGCGTATCGACCAGTTCGGCGACATCATCCTGCCGCTCTATGAACATGAGGTCCGTGCCGCGGCCAAAAAGCTGATCGCCGACAAGGTCGAGGCGGTCTGCATCATGACGATCTTCTCGCATGTCAATCCAGTGCATGAGAAGCGCATCGCCGAGATCTGCCGCGAGGAGATCGCAGCCGCTGGCGCCGACATCCTCGTCTACAGCAGCCATGAGGTGCGCCCGGTCATCCGCGAGCAGTCGCGGCTGAACTCGGTGCTGATCGAGGCCTACGCCACCTCGCGCGGCCGCAAGCAGCTCAAGGGGATCGAGGACGTCTCGAAGAAATACGGCTTCAGATATGGCGTGCAGACGCTGCTCTCCTTCGGCGGCCTCACCTCGATCAACCATCCGCGCCTGCACGAAACCATGATCTCCGGCCCGATCGGCGGCATTTTGGGCGCGGCCTATGTCGGCAAGCTGATCGGCAATGACTCGCTGATCTGCTCGGATATGGGCGGCACCTCCTTCGATATGGGCGTCATCACGCGCGGCCAGACACGGATCGAGAACGAGCCGCTGATGGACCGGTTCAAGCTCAACGTGCCGACGCTGCATCTCGACACGATCGGCGCCGGCGCCGGCATGATCCTCAAGGTCGATCCGCTGACGAAGAAAGTCTCGCTCGGGCCGGAAAGCGCCGGTGCCGATCCCGGCCCGATCTGCTTCGCCAGGGGCGGCACCGAGCCGACCATCGCCGATTGCGACGCCATCCTCGGCCGGCTGAACCCGCATTATTTCCTTGGCGGCAAGGTCGTGCTGCAGGTCGAGAAGGCTCGGCATGCCTTCGAGGAGAAGTGCTCCAGCCTGCTCGGCGTCGGCGTGGAAGAGGCCGCCGAAGGCATGATCGAGATGCTGGAGGCAGACGCCAACAACGCGCTGCGCCGCGTCATCTCCGGCCAGGGCATCCACCCTTCGGAGTTCACATTGCTTTCCTATGGCGGCTCGGGGCCGCTGCATCTGGCCGGCTGTTCCAGGGGCATCGGCTTCAAGGATATCATCACCTTCCAGTTCGCAGCCGCCTTCTCCGCCTTCGGCTGCACCACGGCGGATTTCATGCGCCGCCATTCGGTGTCGACGCAGATCGACATCGGCGCCCGCGCAAGCGACGATGAGCTAGTCGCCTTCGGCAGCAAGGTCACCGCCGTCTGGAACGACCTGACCAAGGCCGCTGTTGACGAAATGGTCGCCGACGGCCATGCGCTCGGCAAAATCAAGACGGTGCCGTTCCTGATGATGCGCTACACCGGCCAGCTCGAGGATGTCGAGGTGATGGCGCCGCTCTCGGCGGTTCATTCGGCCGACGAGATGCGCAAGGTCATCGACGAGTTCGAAGCGGTCTACGCCAAGGTCAACCATCGCGTCTCGCGCTATGGGGAAGCCGGCTTCTCGATCACCGAGCTCGGCCTCATCGCCACCGCCGACAAGGTCAAGCCCGTGCTGCTCAAGCGCCCGCTCGGCCGCTCCAGCCCCGCATCCGCGCACAAGGGCGTGCGCGAGGCCTATATTGGCGGCCGCTGGCACAAGGCCGATCTCTACGAGATGGATCTCCTGCTGCCGGGACATGAGGTGACCGGCCCGGCCATCATCGAACACCCCGCCACCACGCTCGTCGTCCATCCGCAGGACCGTGTCTTCGTCGACGAATGGACGCTGCTCCACTACTCCCACGCTTGAGAGGGCGAACGCCATGCTGGACAAACCCGCCTCCGCCCTGCGTCTGCGCGAGCGGCTGATCGAATCCGAACGGCTCATGGACGAGACCGGCTGCTATGACGGCATCACCGATCTCGAACTGCGCAACCAGGATCCGCTGAAATTCGAGACGCTGCACACCAAGCTGCGCGCCCACTGCGTCTCGGCGCGCGAGATGGCGCGTCGCATCTCGGCTTCGCCCGGCGTGCGCGAGGTCGGCGAGATGGTCGTCGCCATCTACACGCCCGAGGGCGACGCCATCGCGCTCTCCAACGGCATCATGGTGCATGTGCACACGATGAGCCGCTTTATCAAATGGATGATCAGACAAGGCTACGAGGAAAATCCCCGCATCGTCGACGGCGACATCTTCGCCAACAACGACGCCTTCATCGGCACCGTGCAGGTGCCCGACGTGATGGACGTGGTGCCGATCTTCCACTCGGGCAAACTCGTCGGCTGGGCGGGCGCGGTCTGCCACGAACTCGAGGCCGGCGGCATCACGCCGGGCGGCGACGTGGCGCTGGCACAGGAGCGCTTCACCGAAGGCCTGTTCGTCTGTGCCGAAAAAGTCGGCCAGAACGACGAGTTGCGGCGCGACTACGTGATCCGCTGCGAGCGCAATCTGCGCATGCCCATCTACTGGGTGCTGGACGAGAAGGCCAAGGTCGCCTCCTGCATCGACATGCGCGAAAGCGTCAAGGCGCTGATCGACGAGATCGGCCTCGACTACTGGATGAAGGTGTCGAAGGAATTCATCGAGGAGGGCCGCCGCGCGCAGCTCGCCCGCACGCGGCAACTGACCGTTCCCGGCATCTATCGGGGGCATACTTTTTACGGTCACGTCACCAAGGGCAAGCCGGGCTACCAGCCGCTCGGCGATCCCGACTGGCTCTACAACATTCCGATCGAGATGGAGATCACCACAGGCGGCAAGATCATCATGGATTTCGAGGGCACGCAGCCCTGGGGCTACCATTCCATGAACTGCACGCCGGCCGGCATGGATGGCGGCATGTTCGTGACGCTGACCCAGCACATGAATTTCGAGGGCCTGGTCAATGACGGCGCCTGGATGGCAACGGAGCTGAAGCTGCCGCATGGCACCTGGACCAATCCCGACAATGAGATGGTGGCGACGGCCACGTCCTGGGCGCTGCTCCTGCCGGCCTATGGCGTCTTCCAGCGGCTCCTGTCGAGATCATTCATCGCCCGCGGCTTCGTCGAGGAGGCCTTCGTCGGCCAGGTCAACAGCCCGATGATCGAGATGGGCGGCACCAGCCAGTACGGCACGCTGTTCGGCATGGCGCATTTCGAATGCGCGGCCGCCGGTTCCGGCGCGCTTGCCATCAAGGACGGGCTGGACACCGCCTATGTCGGCTGGAACCCTGAATCCGACATGGGCAACATCGAGATCTGGGAACAGAACATGCCGATGGTCTATATCGGCCGCTCGATCGTTGCCAATTCCGGCGGCGCCGGCAAATATCGCGGCGGCTGCGCCTTCCTGTCGACCTGGCTGGTTTCGAAGACCGACCATCTCCGGCTGGTCACCTCGGAACATTCCTCGCGCGTCTTCGACAATGGCGGGCTCTGCGGCGGCTATCCCGCGCCGACCTGCCAAAAACACCGCGCGGTGCGCGACAGCAACATCTTCGAGCTTGCGCAGAAGGGTGCGCCGCTGGCGCACCATACCGGCACCAATCCTTATCGTTCCGAACTCGAGGTCCGGCTCGAAGGCCAGCACGTGACGATGGAAGGGCCTTATATCACCGCGCCCCACAAGACCGGCGACGTGTTCACCCATTCCTACAATGGCGGTGGCGGCTATGGCGACGTGCTGGAGCGCGACCCGCTCAAGACGGCATCGGACGTCGAGAACGGCTATCTCACCAGAGAAGCCGCCGAAAATGTCTTCGGGATCGTGCTTGACGAGGACGAGGACGGCTATCCCGTCGCCAATCTCGAAGCCACCAAGCGCCACCGCGCCGAGATGCGGTCGCGCCGGCTTGTTCGGGCCAGGCCGGTCTCGGAGTGGATGGCCAGGGAGCGCGAGCGGGTGAAGGCGGCCGATTTCGCGCCCGAGGTGAAGAAGATGTATGCCAGCGCCTTCAAGCTTTCGCCGCGCTTCGCCAGGGATTTTTCAAGCTTCTGGGATGTCGATGCCAAATCGACCTTCGGCGTGGAGTCGGGATCATGACCTCGTACAGCAAGGAAGTCATCGCCGATCTGGTCGCGGGCACGCTGCCCTGGCCGCAGACGCGCCGCATCATGAGTGCCTACAAGGACGACGACCGTTTCTTTAAATACGTCGCGGTGCTTCAGAACCGCGTCGGCTGGAAGGATCCCATCCTGCTCCCCGTGGGCGACCACCTCTTCATCTGCCAGAGCGGCGACGAGCGGGTAACCCGTTGCGAATGCGGCCATTCCTTCGGCGACTACCGCAAGAACTGGAAGCTGAAGGCTTCGATCATCGTGCGCGACACAGAGGAGGCGCTGCGTGAGATCTATCCCAACAGCGACCTGCCGGATCCCGAATGGATGGAAATCCGCGAGTTCATCTGCCCGCAATGCGGCACGCTGCACGAGGTCGAGGCAGCGGCGCCGGGTTATCCCATCGTCCATGATTTCGAACCCGACCTGGAAGGTTTCTACCGCGATTGGCTGGGCAAGCCGCTGGAGCCGATGGACAAGGAAAGCTGATGGCAAGGACACGAGATTCCTCACCGGCTCCGAAATGGGCTTCGATCGAGGCTATCTTGCCGTATGAAGTTCAGATCCTCTCGGGACTGATGGACCGTCCCGTACCGTGCGGAGCCTATGCCCGATGACAAACCTTTCCGGCCGCAGCGCAATCGTCACCGGCGGGTTCTCCGGAATGGGCCTTGCGATTGCGACGGCATTGGCGCAGGCCGGAGCCAATGTCGCCGTCGGCTCCTATATCGCTCCTGCCGGCGCCGAGAGATCCGACGCCGCCTACTATCCCGGCGCCGACGAGATCGAGCGCGTCCGTTCGGATCTCGGCGTCCATGGAACGAGGATTTACGCCGCCCATCTCGACGTGCGCGACAGCGACGTGACGAACCGTTTCGCGGCCGACGCCCAGGCGGCAGTCGGCCCTGTCGACATCCTGGTCAACGCCGCCGGCACCACGGCCGAGCAGCCGGTCTGCGGCCATTCCGACGCGCTGTGGGACAAGATCGTC
Organism: Mesorhizobium sp. ESP-6-2; assembly: GCF_020164675.1. NCBI lineage: Bacteria > Pseudomonadati > Pseudomonadota > Alphaproteobacteria > Hyphomicrobiales > Phyllobacteriaceae > Mesorhizobium > Mesorhizobium sp. ESP-6-2. Next base: position 391,591 of record NZ_JAIUGT010000005.1, on the reverse strand, counting down.
GACACCAATCTCACCGGCGCCTTCCGCGCCACGCGCGCCGTGCTGCCCGGCATGATCGAGCGCGGCTGGGGTCGCATCGTCAACATCGGTTCGACCGCCGCCTCGGTCGGCTGGAAGGACAATCCTGCCTATTGCGCCTCCAAGGCCGGTCTCCTCGGCCTCACCCGTTGCGTGGCGCTCGAAGGGGCTGCGCATGGCGTGACCTGTGTCATGATCAGCCCGACCTGGGTCGAGACCGAACTGATGCGCCGCAACGTGGCGCAGGTCGTCGAGCGCGAGGGCAAGGGCCGCACGGCCGAGGACGCGATGGCCGAGATCGCCAGGGGCAACCCCCAGCAGCGCATCCTCCAGCCGCAGGAGATCGCGGCGGTGGCCGTGTTCCTCTGCTCGGATATGGCCAAGGGCATCACCATGGAAAACATACAGATCACCGGCGGAGCACTTTGGTAGCGCGCACGGCTGGCTATGGCCTCGGTGGAGGAGGCCGGCACCGAACGAGAACTCCAATTCCGTCCGGCTGTCCCGGACTTGATCTCTCGGCGCTCGCCTGGCTGTAAGACAAGGTGACCGGATTTGCCATTGAGCGCAGGGCGCGATAGGTTATATTGCACTGCACAATGGAGATGCCGTCGATTGCACCCTTCTTACGGAGATGCCTGCCGGCTACCCGGCGGTCCGGGGTAGGCTCGGCGAGAACCTGAGATGAAGATTCCAAAGTCCTTGCTGGTCGATCCCGAGAGGAACTCGGTCTACGGCAGTTTTGCCGTTGCCGTTTCGGTCTGGGCATTCTCCTACTCCGTCATATTCGGCCAGGTGCTGATCCTGGCCTACTATGCGGTGTGGCTGCCCCTCATCATGGTCGACTACAGGCGGTTTCTGCGGCATCTGTCCAGCGCCTGGCTGCCATTGTCGTTCGCGGCCTATGTATGCTTCTCCGTCTTTTGGTCGGACGCTCCCGGAATTACCGCGAGGACGGCCGTCCAGTACTTTTCCCACATCGCCTGCGCCTATGTCGCGGCGCGAGCCGTCAGTGTGCGGACCCTGACGATAGGCGCGCTGGTCGGCATATTCGTCGTCCTGCTCTATTCTCTCAAGGTCGGGGCCTATTCCGAGGACGTCCTTGACGGCACCTACAATTTCGTCGGCGCCTTCGCCTCCAAGAACCAGATAGGCTTCGTCGCCTCGCTCGGCATCTATTTCAGCGTCGTCTTCATAGCCTTCCTCAGGCATGGCCGGCTGAGCCTGTTCCTGACGGTGCCGGTGGTGCTTTTGTCGGCCTATCTGCTGGTCATCTCGCATTCGGCCACCTCGATGGCCTCGACACCGGCGGTGCTGGCGCTGGTGATGCTGCTTGCCATGAGCAAGGTGCTGTCGCGACGCTACCGCCGGGTGATCTTCCTGGTCGGCACCGGCATGCTGGTCGTCACTATCCTAGTGGCGCTGAACCTCGGCCTCATGGACTTCGTCCTCGGCCTGTTCGGCAAGGATTCGACGCTCACCGGGCGCACCTATCTGTGGGAGCAGGGCTGGAACGCCGCGCAGAGGGCGCCCATGCTCGGCGTCGGCTATGCCGCATACTGGGTCCAGGGTTTTGCCGAGGCCGAGCGCCTGTGGAACGAGTTCTACATCACCACCCGCACCGGCTTCCACTTCCACAATACCTACATCGAAGCCCTTGTCGAACTCGGCTTCGTCGGGGCGACGCTGGTTTCGCTGGTCATCCTGCGCACGCTCTACGGCCATGTCTCGACGGTGGCGTTCGGAACATGGCGGGCGGATTCGGTCGTTCTCGCCGGCGTCATGGTGCTGCTCCTGATCCGCTCCTTCGTCGAGGTCGAGATCCTCAACCCCTACATCATGGGTTCCTTCCTGATGTATTTCAGCTTCTTCAAGCTGGCGCGGCTGCCCGTTGCCCGTCCTCGCCGGTCTGCGGCAAGGATCGAGGAGGCGAATGCCGCCAGAGGCTGGAGCGGGCCGGAGCCTGGCACCGACGCGGCTCGATGAATGCGGATCGGTTCCCCGTTTGGGCTTGCGTCAAAACAAGGCGATAGAGCGGCTGGCGATTCGCTCAAACGCCGCCCCGCTCCGGCAATTTCAGGAAAGTGTGTACGGCTTCCCCGGGAAACGCACGCAGCGGTTTTCGTCCGGAATTGCGCAAAAACAATGACATAGAGCAGCTCGCCGTTTCCGTGAAACGGTGAACTGCCCTATTTCAAGCTGCCTACTGGCTCGCCATTGGAGCCAGCTTGACCTTGATCACATCGCCCGGCAGCACGGGCGTGTCTTCCTTGACCGCAATCTCGCTCGTCTTGCCGTCGGCAGCGCGCAGCAGTGAATAGATCAGGGTGGGCTCTTCGTTGGTTGCGCTGGCGGCCACGGTGGCGGGATCGGTGGCCTGGGCCATCAATCCTTTCTGCATGTTGACCCTCAGCGCGGCCTCGTTCAGGTCGGCTTCGGTCTGCTGCCGGTCGGCGGCGAGGCTCGAGCTCAGCGTGTTCTGGGCATCGATGGCATCCTGCGTTGCCTTGCTGATCGCTTGCTTGGCGGTGAGGATGGCCGTTTCGTAGTCCAGGATCTTGCCCTGAAGGTCGGTGACGGACTGCTGCGAATCCAGCAGTCTTGCGTTGGCGACCAGGCCTTTCTGGGCCAGCGGACCGATGCTGGTGAGTTGCTGCTGCGCCAGATCGACCTGCTTCTGCTGGTTGACGATCTTCTTCTGCAGCGATTCGATCTCGGCCTGCAGAACCCCTTTCAGATCGCTGAGCGCCTCGAGCTTCAGCTTCAGCGCCTTCTGGTCAGCCGTGAGGATCGTCATCTCGTCCGCGACGATGGCCTGCAGTCTCGGATCGCCCTCCACCTCCTTCGGCACGTCGAAGCTCGACTTGCCCGCAAGGTCGGCATCGATGCGCGCGCGCTTGACGATCAGTCGAACGCGCTGATCGTCATATATGTCGAAATTGCCTTTGGCGGTGACCAGGTCCTTGCCGAGCTGCGGGCCGTAGTCGGCGCTTCGCCGGATGCCGCCGGCGATGCTGACCGCCTTCAGCACCGTAAGATCGGGCACATAGGGGAATTGGCCGGGGTTCTGCACCTCGCCCGAAATATAGAACGGCCGGAACTGCGCCATTTCGACCGATGCCTCGGGCCGGTCCGACAAAGCGAGCTTGTGCTGCAGCGCCTCGCCGATCGCCGCCGCGACTTCGGCCGTTGTCTTGCCGGATGCCGGCAGTTCGCCGACGAAAGGCACCGACAGCATTCCGGCCGGCCCGACCGTGTATACGCCATTGACCGCCGACCAGTCACGGAACGTGCCTTCGACGGTCTGCCACTCCGCGATACGGATGGTGAGCTTGTCTTGCGATCCGAGATGGTACTCGTCGGCAATGGCGATCCGGGGCAGGGCGAGCGACAGGGCCAGGCAGCTGGCCACGAGCCGCAAACGCCGCGAGCGGCCCGAATGCGGGCCGCTGCAAAAAACTTCGAACATGTCTATCTTCAACTGAACGTTCCGATCCGCTTTGGCCCCACCAGCCCGATGAGCCTGCGCCCGATGCCTGCCGGGAGAGATTCCCCGCGTGCGATCCGGTTCGCGACCGCTCAGTAGCAGCCGCGCGACATCCAGACAGCCGGAACTGTCTTGATGATGATGCGAATATCCTCAAAAAGTGACCAATTCTCGACATAGTGGCGATCGAACGCGACGCGGCTGTCATAGGAGACGTCGTTGCGGCCGCTGACCTGCCACAGGCCGGTCAGGCCGGGGCGGGACTTCAGGTAATACACGGCGGCGCTGCCATAGATCTCCAGTTCGTCGCGCACGACCGGACGCGGTCCGACAAGGCTCATGTCGCCCTGAAGGATGTTGATGACCTGCGGCAACTCATCGAGACTGAGTTTCCTCAGGACCGCGCCGACCCTGGTGACGCGCGGATCGTTCTTCAGCTTGCGGGTGGCTATCCATTCCGCCTTGGCTTCCGGATTGGCCGCCAGATAGGCGGCCAGCACCCTTTCACCGTCAGGGACCATGGTGCGGAACTTGAGACAAGGGAAAATCCGTCCGCCACGCCCGATTCGCCGGTGACCGTAGAAAATCGATCCGCCATCGGAGAATTTGACGAGCAGCGCTATCATCACGAACAGCGGGCTGAGCGCGATCAGGGCGGCCAGTGAACCGGCAATATCGAAACTGCGCTTGATAAGGCCGCCGATCGGCGGTGGAAAATCGACGCCAGCCTGCGAAAACTCCGCTGTGGCCGACTTGGCAACGTCCCTCATGCCAAAACTCCATGCGTTGACCGGATGGTTTACCGCACGATATCAAAAAAATGTTGCAGCGCAACACACAATTTCCCGTACCCTTGAAATAGTCACGTCATGAATTGACTAAATAATAAGCGAGCCCTGCACAAATTTCGGAATATTTAGCACATTTATGACAATAAATGGGCATAGCCGGAAAAATAGAGGCCCTTTTGGGGCAACTTCTGGGCGGCGCGTTCTTTATGCCCCTGAGCCGAGCCCGTTGGTGCTTTATCGTGACGCGATATTCGAGGGTATTCATATAAAATACTATTCAATATTGTAGATTTTACTGAAAAGCACCGAAGTGCCGAAGTTGCACATAATCCCCCGTGTGCGTTGCAGCACGAGCGAGTCGAGCGCAAAAGCTCACCTAAAAATAAATTCGGTTGCCCTTGCGGCCATTTGCCCGCCTTAATAGAATTGCAAATTATACCTGTCAAAGTGGCGGCAGGTTGAAAGGCCGGAAGCAACCGGCCGGGAGCGGGCGACTTAACAAGCCCGCATGACAAGGGACGACGCTCGGGTGGGGCAATGATTTGATATACCCGGGCCGGTTTGTGGGCTGTTGGGTATGTCGCTTCCAAAATTCATCGTTGGGATGATTTTCGCTCTTGCGATCGTCGTCGGCTGGTCATGGCTGGGCGGCGCTTCAATAGGCACGACGCTGCTGCGCGTCATCATCTGTGCCGTGGTCATCCAGGCGGGCTACTTCGTGCTTGTCTATGCCATGATCGTCAGAAGCGCGCCGACGCCGGCCGACAGGACGCGCGAGGCCGAAAGAAAGCTGAGTTCGGCCGAGGTGGCCGAGGGTGAAAAGCTGGGCGGCGCCGGGCGAAGCCTTCACTGACCAAGCCGGGCCGGCCTCAGGCAACGTCGGCGGGTTCGGACTCTGATTGTTCGCCCGAAAGCATCCGGGACAGTCGGCTTCCGGCTTTCGCCTTCAGCTGCCGATAGTGCCCGACTTCGACGATACGGCCGTTTTCCATCGCCACCACCCAGTCGGCGAAGGCGATCATCGATGGCCGGTGCGCGATGGTCAGGATCGTCATCGAGCCGCGCAGCCCGTCTATCGATTGCGCGATCAGCGCCTGGTTTTGCCAGTCGAGCGCGCTGGTCGCCTCATCGAGGATGAGCAGCGAGGGCTTGCGCAGCAAGGCGCGCGCCAGCGCGATCCGCTGGCGTTCGCCGCCCGACAACCGCACGCCGCGGTCGCCGACCACCGTTTCGAGCTTGAGGTCGAGCCGTTCGACGAATTCGGCCGCATGGGCCGATCGCAATGCGGCCCATAATTCATCGTCGCTTGCTTGCTGCGCGGCCAGGCGAAGGTTCGCCGCGATCGTGTCGTGCAAGAGAAACACGTCCTGTGGCACGTAGGCGACCTGGTCGCGCCAGCCCCGGCGATTGGCGGCGTCGATCTCGACGCCATCGACGAGGATCGTGCCGGCTGTCGGCTCGAGCAGGCCGAGCAGCATATCGGCGATCGTGCTCTTGCCTGATCCCGAAGGGCCGATAAGGGCGGTGACCTTGCCGGCCGGAAGGCCGAAGGTAATGTCGCTCACCACCGTCTTGGCGGCGCCGTCCTCATAGGCGAAGGAGACGCCGCGAACATTCAGTCCGAAATCGAGCGATAGCTTTCGAGCGTCCTCGATCCCGGCATGGCCAGGTTCCCGCTCGGCGTCGAAACGCATCTGGAGGCTGCGCATTGCGGCATAGGCGGGCAGGTTGATCAGGACCTGCTGCGCCTGCGTCTGCATGTCCATGAAGCGCGGCGCGATGCGCATGAAGACCAGCAGCAGCACCACGATCTCGGCCAGTGAGAGGTCGAAGCGAACCAGCGCCACATAGATGAACAGGCTCAAGCCGATCACGCTCGCCACCTGGAACAGGGCGGTGCCGGTCGAGCTGTTGCGTACATAGGCGATGTTGTCGGCCTTCATCCTTTCAAGTGTCGCCCGCAACTGCGCGAAATAGGTCGCCTCGACGTTCAGGCTCTTGGCCACCTTGATGCCGCCGAGGAATTCCGAGACCGTCCGGTACTGATCCTGACGGTTGGTGGTCAGGATCTGGCCAAAGGCGGTGGCCCGCGACCGGAATGGCCGCAGCGCGAGGAACATCAGGATGCCGATGATCACGGCGAACAGCGTCATGACCGGCGAAATGAATAGGGAGATCACGAGATAGCCGGCCAAAAGCACGGCGATCTGCACCAGCATCAGCAGCGAGAAGGCCGCGCCCTGGACGCGGTCTATGTCCCCGGTCAGTGCATGGTCGAGGTCGGAGCCGCGCATGCGCGTGAAGACGCCCCACCGTGCCTTGCCGATGCTTTCGAACAGGTTCATGCGCAGGCGGTTGATGAAGTCGAAGAGAAGCCTGGCCATGTAGACCGACTTGAAGCGGTTGAAGGCGGCCTGCAGCACGACCAGCGCGACCAGCATGCACAGCATCGTGGTCAGCTTCAGCGTGCCGTCCGGCACCAGCCAGCGCATGAAATCATTGTCGGGCAGCCGGATCGCGAAGTCCTGGCCGGAGCGCCCGACCAGCTGCAACAGCGGAACCAGCAACAGGATGGAGATGCCTTCGGTCAGGCTGCCCAGGATCAGGAAGAGCAGTGCCGTCCAGGCACGCCGCCCGCCTATCTGGGCGATAACGCCGCCGAACCCGGCGATTTCCCGAAACAATGACGGGCGGAGGAACGATGATTTCGACATCTCCTGCTACCCCTGTCCGGCCATCAGGTCATGCTCGACGAGGCTCACGACCTCGCCGATCCTGTCGAGCCCCGTCGGCACTTCGAGCCTGCACACGCCGACGCGATCGGCGAGCCGTGCGCAGTGCCCGAGATGCGCCGCAGCGAAATCGCCGACCAGGGCGGCTCGGCCGAAGCGCGTGACGTATGAAAATCTGATCACGGCCGGCAAAGCGGCGATGCCGGGCATGGGCGAGATCTCGGCCTTTTGGCCGCGCTCGAGAATGTAGATGCGGGTCGCCGGAACCCTGTCGCGCGAAAATGCCCCGTGCAAGCGGTGTTGGGCCTTGTTGATGGCCGGATGCACCGGCGGCCGTACTTGTGCCCGTTCAAGCGAAATCGCGGCAGCCGCGTCGGCCGCCAGCTTGATCTGGGGAAAACCCGGCACGATCATCGGCTCGTCCGGATGGCTGAGATCGAGCGCCACGACATCGTCGGTAAGCAGTTCGTGTCCGGCACGGATCATGGCGCTTGCCGTCGTCGATTTGCCGGCGCCCTTGTCGCCCATGAAGATGGCGCTTTTGCCGGCAATCGCGACGGCGCTGGCATGCAGCACGAGCAGGCCGCGCTGGTGCAGGATGAGCGCCATCACCGGTCCCAGCAGCGGGAACGCGATCAGCGCGTCGTCGATGCCGGGCGCCGGCTCGACCTCGATGCGGCAGGCGTCGCTGATCAGGAACGCGCCGACGGCGTGCCATGCCAGATATTGCCGATCCGGTTCGAAGCGGAAAATGGTCGCGGCCTCAGGCGAAGGCTTCGGCATATCGATCGCGCCGACGGTGATCAGGATATCCGCCGCTGCCGGTTCGGCCGGCTCCAACTCTGGCAAGGCCACCTCGGAAGCGATGGTCAGGCCGTAGGCCCGATAAAAACGGCGCTGTCCGCGCGGCCAGCCTTGCGCGTGCGGGCCGAGGACAAGCGGCTCGTTCAACGGCGTCATGCGGCACTCCCGGCGCGCTGCACCTGCCGCAGCCAGAGCGACAGCGACGCCGAGCGCCAGACATACTGGACATCGAGCGGCGCCGGCCGGTCGGGCCGGCTGAGCAGCCGGGCATAGGCAGCCTTCACGGCCGGCAGGTTGATATAGGGCTCGATGCGGCCGGCATCCGGGCCGAGCACCTGTTCCAGAAGGTCGCGGTGGTTGCGCAGCATGCCGTTGACGAGATTGCCGGTGAAATCGATCTTGTCGCGCCGCCACTGGACCGCCGCCGGCAGCACGCCTTGCATGGCGCGGCGCAGCACGTAGCGGCCAAAACCGCGGCTGAGCTTCTCCTTGCCCGGCAACCCCAGGCAGAACTCGACCAGCGGCTTGTCCCAGAAGGGATAACGAGGCTCGACCCCGAAATTGGCGGCGGCCTTGTCGAGGACTTCGAAAGCATGCGGCACATAGCCGTTGGAAAGAATCCAGCGGTGGGTCAGCGCCTCGCTGGCGCTGACGTCGGGCGGCTTGTAGCCGGCTCGGTGAACCCGCTCGATAAGCTCGGTGCGGCCGGCAAGATCGGCATTGATCAGGTCGCGCCAGCTTCCGCCTTGCGAAGCCTGGGCCGGCTTTCGCAGCCTGTGCAGGAGCCGGTTCGCGGTGTGCCTGAGCCTGGCCACACGCCAGGCGGGTCCGTAGATGGTCAGGAACTGGAAGTACATGCCGAGCATGCCGTCGCCATAGGTGTTGGAAGCGCTGCGGATCTCGCGCCACAGCTCCAGCCACCTGCCTGCATTGGCAAGCTCGTGCAGATGGCCGTGGCCCTGCGATACGACTTCGTCCCCGCCATGGCCGTCGAGAAGCACCTTGACGCCGTTGGCGCCCGCCGTCCTGTAGACGGTCCGGGTGAGCGTAAGGCCCGGCGCCAGGAACGTTCCTTCCTGCTCTTCCAGCACCCGTTCGAATTCCGCGAACGGCGCGTAGTTGCCGACCGGGATCAGCGTGCCATCGACGCGCTCTTGTTCCAGCACCGCGTCGATGAAGGGGGTTTCGTCCATCGCCGAGCCGCGTTCGAAAACCAGCGAAAAGGTGGGCAGCCTCGGCTTTCCCTCGGACAGGTTTTGCCGGCCCGCCACGCAGGCGATCGAGGAGGAGTCCAGGCCGCCGCTCAGCATGGCCCCGACCGCGGCGCTTCCGCGCATGCGGTTGCGCACGGACTGCGAGAAGAGGTGGGCGAATTCCTCGGCGGCGTCCGCGCGCATTGGCCGCGACGACGGCTCGATCTGCCAGTATCGCTGCAGCGTCACGCGCTGCCCCGTCACAGTGAGGCTATGGCGCGCCGGCAGGCGGAAAATATCGGTGTAAGGCGTCGCTTGCGGATCGTCCGGCAGCCCGGCCAGGAAACCCGAGATCTGATGTTCGCTGAGGCGGGCGCCGGCGCCGGTGACGCCAAGGATCGGGCCGATCTCGGAGGCAAAGAAAAAGCGCTGCCCGTCCGCGTGATAGTAGAACGGTTTGACGCCGAAATGATCGCGCGCGCAAAACAGCACCTGCCGCTCGGCATCCCAGATGGCGAAGGCGAAATCGCCTTGCAGGTGCACGGGACAGGCTTCGCCCCAGCGCAGATAGGCCCGCATCAGGAGCACAGCGTCGGCAGCCGATGCGTCGCGGACGCCGAGCCGTGCCATCAGCTCGTCGCGATTGTCCAGGCGGCAATCCGCGGTGACGGCCAGTTTGCCGCCCGCCATCGTCAGCGGGCCGGGGCCGGCTTCATCGGTCGTGTTGAGCCAGGCATGGCCGAGCGCGACAGCCTTGTCGGTCCACCATGAACTGCCGTCGCGGGCGCGATGACGCATGCGGGCCAGCATGCGCTGGATCTCGGCTGCGGGCTCCGGCGCCTCGTGCCCGTGCAGGATACCGGCCACGCCACTCATCGGTCATTGACCATAGTCGACGAGAGGGACGAACCTGTCTATCGAGCCGCCAAGGACGACATGGTTGCCGCTGATCAGCCATGCATGCGCCTTCAGCTGCTGGCCGGTGTCGCGCTCGATGCCGATGCGGATCTTCGAGGCATTGCCCTGGCGGGCGAGGATGTACTGGCCGGCGAGCGCCTGGGTGAGGCAGCTCGCGCGCGGCACCAGGCGGGCCGCAGCGGCAACGCCCCAGGCGACACGGCGCAGCTCTCCCGTGCTGGCGCATTCACGTGCCTCCAGCCGGGTGACGATGCCGCGAAGGCGGTTGTAGGAGAACAGGGTCAGCCCCAGCCGAACGGCCGCGACCACCAGCAGGCAGCGGCAGAGGAACAGCATTTCCGGGCCGCTCAGGGAGAGAGCCCGAAGCCGCCGCCGGTGCTTCGTCTGGCCGGGACTTTTCTCTGTCGCAGGTTCTTGCCGCAAAACCGTGACCCGCTTTTGCGGAACCTGCCTAGACAGGTTCCTCATGATGCAGCCTCGCAAGTCCGCTATCGGCCAGACCTTTCAACAGCGCGTCGACATCGGCCTTGCAGCGCTCGGCGTCGACATCATAGCGCGCGAGCACGGCACGGCGGATTTCAGCAACTGGTTTCGGCTCCTGGATCAACTCCCAGATGAACGTGCCTACCCCGTTGAGGCTGTAGTAGATGTTGGATTTCAGGTTGAGAAGCGCCAGGCCATTGCCGAATTCGCAGGCAACCGCTTCCTTGGTCGCACTTACGCGATCGTGGTCAGATGGGTTCCAGTTCATCCGAAAACCTCGTTTGCTACACACTGTCCGCAATGCGTGCCGACAATTCTGGCGATGAAGAAAGGCCGGGTCAGGCAATGAAGAGAAGCCGGGATTTTCACCCCGACTCCCTTTATGGTTCTTGGATTCCAGAGGCCCAACGTGTCCCTCCAGAATCAGGACAGGTTCAGGAGAACGTCAGGTCGCCAATCGGCGTGTGCGCAGGAAATGCTGCGTCGAGCGCCGTGTTGCCGCCACCGCCCTGAGTGATGGTTTCAATCGAACCATGAACCGTCAGGCTGGGCGTTTCGTACTCCTGCTTTTCAACATTCTGTTCCATTTTACACTCCATCAAGGACTGGAAACGGCCTGTCGATTGCCGGCGGCACTTTCATGCTGCGATGCAATAGCTGCATGGCAGCATTTATGAGTCAAGCCTGATTTACCGCGTATTAATCAATTATGGACCGCGCGCGCAGACACAGCCGTGAGTAACGATCTCAAGCTTTTGCCTTCATCGCCTCGACATCCCTGCATATGGGCCTAATGCACTAGGTCAGCATAAGAAATTGATTTGCATATATAAACTTTTTAGGCCCTGTCACTTCAAGGCATAGCGCCAATAATGCCGTAGCACCGGGTCTCCCGGTAAGGTTTGCTACGGAACGCCGAAAAAGCCACTGGTCCCTTGTGGTCCAGTGGTTCTCCTGACCGTTCTCCCGAGCCGGTTTCGATAAAGGTCGGTGGCTGGATTTTTGCGCTGCAAAAGGAAAAACTGGACGGCGCCAAGGTTTTTGGCGATGCTTTGCTTCGCACCTGCAGCATAGGCGTCGCGCCGATCGCTTCTGGAGAACCGTGCGCCCGATGGCCCTGACCGAACGTTCATATGAGCGACTGCGCGCCGCCGATTGCGCCAGCGAGATCGCCTATGTGCAGGCCTGTCTGCGGCTGTTCTTCGCGGCGCGATCCGGCGCCGCGCCCGGCGATGCCTCCGCCCTCTCTGTGGCCAATGTCACCGACATAGCCAGGTTGAACAAGGTCGCGACCTTTATCCTCAAGGTGCTGTCGAGCGCACCCGCGAACGGGCCGCCGGCCCAGCTCTCCCAATGGCTCGACGCCTACCGCCGGAAGACCGTTTCGATGAACGCGTCCTGCATCATGGATTCGATGGCGATCCAGGCGGCGCTGCGCGACAGGCAGATCGATTTCGTTTTCCTGAAAGGTCCCTTCCAGCAGCTTCTGCTTTACGACGATCATTTCATGAAGCCTTCGGGCGATGTCGACATATTGGTGGCGCCGGCCGGGTTTTTCAGGGCGCGCGAGGCGCTCCGCTCGATCGGATACGAGATTGCCGGCAAGTCGCGCTCCGTCTGGTGGGTCCGTTTCCTCGGCGAACAGCACATGATCCGCGGCGACGCGCCGACGCAATCCACTGTCGATCTGCATTATCGGCTCCAGCAACCCGGCTCGCCCAGCCCACGCGACGCGGATGGCTTCCTGCGGCGCAAACGGCAGGTCGAGATCACCGGCGTCGAGGTGCCGTTCATATCGGCGGCCGACACTCTGCTGTTATCCTGCATCAGCGTCGCCAAGGCGCTTTTCAACCGGGAACCCTGCGCCGGCTATGTCTGCGACGTGCGCGCCAGCGCCAACCGCCTGGACGCAGCCGAGCAGCAGCGCCTGCTCGACGCCGCCGCGGCGCAGGGGCTGGACGACACGCTGCTGCTTGGCCTGCGCGCCGCCGACGTGCTCCTCGGCGGCGCCGGCACGCTCCTGTCGCAGCGCGCCGCGCGGATGCTGTCGCGCATCGGCAATGAGGACCTGCTCAACATGGTCATCGCGCCGTGGCTGTCATCCCTGCGATGGCCGCAGCGGCGCACCGTGTTGTGGGAGTTGTGCGGTCGTGCGCCGGTCCGCTATCTGGCGGAAGCCGGCTGGGCGGCATCGGCCGACATCAGCCGCCGCATCTTCGAACGGCAGGGCAGCCCGTGACGGGAAGCCTGTCGGACGTCGAACACGTACAGGGCGAGGGCAGAACGGAACCTGTGCAAGAGGCAAATTCATGTCGATGACAAAATCAAAGGTCTGCGTGATCATCGCGGCCCGAAACGCGGCGCGAACAATCGCTGTCGCCATCGCGTCCGCGCTGCGCGAACCGGAAGTGGCCGAAGTCGTCGTCGTCGACGACGCCTCCACCGACGACACGGCCCACGTCGCCCGCGCCGCCGATGACGGCAGCGGCCGGCTCGCGGTGATCCGTCTCGACGTCAATCGCGGCCCCTCCTTCGCCCGCAACGCCGCCATCGCGGCCTCGCAATCGCCGTTCATCGCCATTCTGGACGCCGACGACTTCTTTCTCGCAGGCAGGTTTCACAATCTCTTTGCCGGCGCGGACTGGGATTTCGCGGCCGACAACATCATGCTCATCAGGGACGACGCCTTGAGCGATGTCACCCAGATCGTCGCACCGCAGTTCGCGGCCGAGCCGGAATTCCTCGACCTCCAGCGTTTCGTCGAAGGCAACATCTCCAGGCGCAACGTGCGCAGAGGCGAACTGGGGTTCCTCAAGCCGGTGATCAGCCGCGCTTTTCTCGACAGGCACGGCTTGCGCTATGACGAGAGCTTGCGTCTGGGCGAGGATTACGAGCTCTACGCGCGCGCGGTCGCCAGCGGCGCGCGTTTCAAGGTCATCCGCTCCTGCGGTTACGGCGCCATCGTGCGGGCCGACTCGCTGAGCGGCCGCCACAAGACGCAGGACCTGAAGCGTCTGGCCGACGCCGACCTGGCGCTGCTGGCGATCGACAGCCTGCCTGAGGGCTCCAAAGCGGTGCTGCGCCGCCACGAGCGCCACGTGCGCGACAAATACCGGCTGCGCAATTTCCTCGACGTCAAGGCAGAGCGGGGCCTGGCGTCGGCCGCGGCCTATGCCTTCGCAAGCCAATCCAACCTGGTTCCCATCGTCCAGGGCGTGGCGTCCGACAAGCTCGAGGCGCTGTTTCGCCGCGTCGGGTTCGCCTCCCGGCGTCAACATGTGCCGCCAATGCGTTTTCTCATGGCCGGCACCAGCACGGGCAAAGAGCCTTGAATGCGGGCGTCCGGCCGCGCTCTTGTCAGTGCATCGCGCAAACCATTTCGGGCGGATTTATGAGTTTACGAATTGGGTGGTTGCCTACGCGGCCCGGGGATGGCAGTCTATGTTGCGGTGCAGCAATTAAGATGGCCAATGAGCTGGCCTCCGATCGGGCTGCCCGATATTGAACCGGTAAGGGGCTCGGCCGACGGTCGGACCACCACAGGACTTTGAACGCATGGCCTCGATATTCGGCTTCAGATCAAGGAATCCGGCCCGCGACCGGCAGACCGACATTTCGCGCCTCGATCGCCTGGCGAAGCTGTTCGAGCAGATCGCGGCGGAGATCGAGGCGGAGCGAAACGGGCTGGAGAATCGCTACAAGGCGACGGCCGCCAACGCCGCCTTTCTGGTCGAGGCCATGGAGAACGGCTCGGCGTCTGCGCGCCGTTCCGCCGAGGTCGATGAACTGACGACCTCGATCTTGAATTGCGAGCGCCGCATCGCGGCGCTGTCGCGCCAGAACGGCATGGTCCGGGAGCTTCGTCGTTCGCTGGATATGGTTTTCGATGAGGATGGGTCGTCCGATGTGACGGCCAGCCAGAGGCTCGCCAAACCGGCAGGCGCCGGCAGAGGGTGAAGGCTGAACGGTGGATTTGGCGCGAGGCGGGAAAGCAGCTTGGGGAGGGGCTGACGAGAGAAAGAAAGCGCCGTTTGGCAACGGCTCGAATGGCTACTTTGGGTTGGGGATGCACAGCGCAAAGGTTGAGTTTCGTATGAATGCGGATCCGAGAACCACGTTCACCGTCGCAGTTCGCGGCATGTCGTCAACGCGCCAGGCCAGGCAAGCCCGCCCGGGTTCCACCGGACGCAGGGCTGCCCTGGTCGCGCTGGCCGCTCTCGCTGGCCTGTTCGCCGGGCCGGCGCCATCCTGGTCCCAGGATCTGAAGTCGGCGCCCTCATTCGTCGATGATTTCACCAGTTTCAACCGCCAGCGCTGGTATGTCTCCGATGGCTGGACGAATGGCGGCCATCAGAATTGCACCTGGGCGAAGGGGCAGGTCAGCCTAGCGGACGGTGTGCTGTCGCTGGGCTTCGAGAAGCAGAAGACGAAGGACCGCGACTACGCTTGCGGCGAAATCCAGACCAAGCAGCGCTTCGGCTATGGCACCTATGAGGCGCGCATGAAGACCGACACCGGCGCCGGCCTCAACGCGGCTTTCTTCTCCTATATCGGCCCGTCGGACAAGCAGCCCTGGGACGAGATCGACTTCGAGATCCTGACCAAGGACACGTCCAAGGTTCAGGTCAATGCCTACATCGCCGGCAAGGGCAAGAACGAGAAGCTGGTCGACGTGCCGGGCGGCACGGAAAAGGCCTTCAACGACTACGCCTTCGTCTGGCAGAAGGACAGTTTGCGCTGGTACGTCAACGGCCAGCTGGTGAACACCATCACCGATCCGGCAAAGCTGCCCAGCCATGCGCAGAAGATCTTCTTCAGCCTCTGGGGCAGCGATACGATGACCGGATGGTTGGGCGCATTCGCCGATCCGGGCCGCAGGCTTTCGTTGCAGATCGAGCGCGTCGCCTTCACCGCGCAGGGCGAACCCTGCCAGTTTCCGGAATCGCTGGCATGCAGCGTAAAGTAGAACCTATCGGGAAAGTCGATTTGAACCGGCCGGGCCGACCACGGTCCGCTGCCCTGGACAGGAACAAAACAGAATGAATTTGACGGTGTTTGGTATCGGCTATGTCGGTCTCGTGCAGGCTGCTGTGCTTGCCGAAGTGGGCCACCAGGTCGTCTGCGTCGACATCGACGCCAACAAGGTCGAGCGGCTCAATCAAGGTCTCGTCCCGATCTTCGAGCCGGGCCTCGAAAGCATCGTCAGGGAGAACCACGCCGCCGGCCGCATCAAGTTCACCACCGACGCGGCCGCCGCCGTCACGCATGGTGAAATCCAGATGATCGCGGTCGGCACGCCTCCCGGCGAGGATGGCTCGGCCGATCTCAAATACGTGCTGGCGGTCGCCGAGGCGATCGGCCGGGAAATGGATGCGCCCAAGATCGTCGTCGGCAAGTCGACCGTGCCGGTCGGCACCTGCGAGAAGATCAAGGCCAGGATCGCCGAAACGCTGAAGAAAAGAGGCCGCGAGGACCTGAGCTTCGACGTCGCTTCCAATCCGGAATTCCTCAAGGAAGGGTCGGCCGTCGCCGATTGCATGAGGCCGGACCGCATCATCGTCGGCACATCGAGCGAGGCCACCGAGGCGGTGATGCGCGAGCTCTACGCGCCCTTCAACCGCAACCACGAGAAGATGATCGTGATGGACGTGCGCAGCGCCGAATTCACCAAATACGCGGCCAATTGCATGCTCGCCACCAAGATCAGCTTCATGAACGAAATGGCGAACCTGGCCGAACAGCTCGGCGCCGACATCGAGGAGGTGCGCAAGGGTATCGGCAGCGATCCGCGCATCGGCTACCACTTCATCTACCCGGGCCTCGGCTATGGCGGCTCCTGCTTTCCCAAGGACGTGCGCGCCCTGATCAAGACCGCCGAAGGCGTCAAGTTCGACGCCAAGCTGCTGCGCGCCGTCGAGGAGCGCAACAACGAGCAGAAATCCGTGCTGTTCGACAAGGTGAACCGCTATTTCAAGGGCAACCTCAAGGGCAAGACCTTCGCGCTCTGGGGCCTGGCTTTCAAACCCAACACCGACGACATGCGCGAGGCGCCCGCCCGCACGCTGATGGAGGCACTCTGGAACGTCGGCGCGACCGTGCAGGCCTATGATCCCGAGGCGATGCAGGAATGCCAGGCCATCTACGGGCTGCGCGACGACCTGCTTCTGTGCGGCACCAAGGAAGCGGCGCTGCGCGGCGCCGATGCGCTGCTGATCGCCACCGAGTGGAAGAGTTTTCGCGCGCCGTCCTTCGACGCGCTGAAAGACGCGCTGACCACGCCGATCATCTTCGACGGCCGCAACCTCTATGATCCCAAGGTCATCGCCCGCCATGGCATCGAATATCACTCGATCGGCAGGATCGCGGCATGAGGGCGGGTTTGGACAATCCAATGTGGGATCGCCGCGATCGGCCGGTGCGATGGCCATGACGAACGCGAAAGACCCGGAAAGGAGTTGCGGCTGATGGTGCTGGACGTAAAGCCGGAGCAGATCACGAAGGACCACTTTGACGTTGTTGCGATCGGTTCCGGTTTCGGTTCGGCCTTCTTCCTGCACGAATTCACGAAGCGGCGCAAGGCGCGTATCCTGCTCCTGGAATGGGGCCGCCACAACACGCATGAATGGCAGCTCAAGCAGAACGTCAACACCGACATCGAGGACGAGTCGACCTACAAGACCAATTCCGACAAGCCCTGGAACTACACGATCGGGCTGGGCGGCGGCACCAACTGCTGGTTCGCGCAGACGCCGAGGTTCCATCCCAACGACTTCAGGCTGAAAAGCACTTACGGCATCGGCAATGACTGGCCGATCGGCTATGACGACGTCGAGCCGTTCTATTGCGACGCCGAAGACATCATGTCGATCTCGGGCGATCCCGACATGGCGGCGATGCTGCCGCGCTCGAAGCCCTTTCCGCAGCCGCCGCACCGCATGTCGACGCCCGACCGGATGATGAAGGCGGCGCAGCCCGGCCAGCATTTCGTCATGCCGACCGCGCGCGCCCGCGTGCCGACCGCGCAGCGCACCTCGTGCTGCGCCAACCTCAGATGCTGGCTCTGCCCGGTCGATGCCAAATTCACCGCCAATAACGGCCTGATGCATGTCTTCGAACATCCCGACGTGTCGGTCTGCCTCGGTTCGGAAGTGCGCCGGCTCGACCATGTCGGCGGGACCGTCCGCTCGGTCACCTTCGTCCACGCCGGCAAGGAATATCAGGTCAGCGGCGACCTCTTCGTCCTCGGCGCCAATGCCATCCAGAGCGCGGCGATCATGCTGCGCTCCGGCCTGGGAGGCGAATTCGTCGGCCGCGGCCTGCATGAATCCTATGGCTGGAATTTCGAGGTCTACCTCGACGGTGTCGACAATTTCGACGGCAGCACCATCACCACCGGCTTGAATTTCGGCCTCTATGACGGTCCGCACCGGTCCGAGCACGCCGCGGCGCTGGTCTATTTCGAGAACCGCTGGCAACACGGCATGCGCGCCGAGAAGGGGCGGTTGCGCCAGGCGCTGCCGCTTGTCGTGGTGACCGAGAACCTGCTCGACCATGAGAATTTCGTCACGCTCGACGAGAACGACAACGCCTTCGTCAGCTTCAAGGCGCCGTCGGACTACGCGGTCAAGGGCATGGCGCGGGCGCTGGAGAAACTGCCCGGGCTGCTCGCCCCGCTGCCGGTCGAACAGCTTTTCGATCGCGGCATCCGGCCAACCGAATCGCATGTCCAGGGTACGCTCCGGATGGGAACGGGCCCGGCCGATTCGGTGGTCGACAGCGGCATGATTCATCACCAGCTCAGGAACCTGGTCGTGGTCGGCACCAGCACATATCCGAGCTGTTCATGCGCCAATCCGAGCCTGACCGCGGCAGCGCTGTCCCTGCGGGCGGCGAGCCGGATGGCGTGAGAGGAGCAAACCAGATGATAGAGATCTCGCGACGCTCCGCACTGGCCGTCATGGCGGGCGGGGTGGTATCGACCGGCATTGCCTACGCGGCAGTGTCCTCGTTTTCGGATGAGGATCTGGTGCGCGTCACGCTCGAGAAATATTTCGGCAAGCTCAACATGCGCATCGAGCATTTGCAGCAGTTCGTCCTGGCGTTCCGCGACAGGAACCCATGGATATTCCCGAGCAAGAAACTCAGCGACGCCGTCACCTTGCTCGAGGAGACAAGGCTGGGCAAAGCCCGCGCCTTGCTGCCGGAGCAGAAGAAGCAGGACCTGCTGCATTTCGACCGCTGGCTGATCGCCGAATTCCACATGCTGACCGACTACGCCTGGCGCAGTTCGCCGGGCGATCCGATCCGGTTCACCGGATGGCAGCCATGCACCAATCCGTTCGCCAATCTCGAGCAACAGAGTGCCTGAGGCGGTGCCGGAGCAAGCTCTCGGGCCACATTGAACGAAACGCGAAAGAACCAGGAGCCAGGACCATGAAAGTTCTTTTTGCAGGCGGCAACGGATACACGCCCGAATTCAGCGGCGGCGTCCAGTCGAGCACCCATCATCTGGCCGAGCAGTTGATCGAGCACGGCCATGAGGCGGCCGTACTGGCCGCCCTGTTCGGCGACGGTGTCTTCGGCTTCAAGGCGCGCGCCAAGATGAAGCTGCTGCGTCAGCCGGCGGTCATCGACAGTTTTCCCGGTTATCCGGTGGTGCGGGCCTGGTTCCCGTGGAAGGCGGCCGACTTTGCCGTCCGCAGATTGAAGCCGGACGTGGCCGTCGTCCAGTGCCACAAGTCGGTTCCGGTGGGCAAGGCGCTCCAGGCCGAAGGGGTGCCGCTGGTCGTCTATCTCAGGAACGTCGAGTTCCATGAACTGGGCGGCGATCTGCGCGAGCTGCATTCGGCGCTCTACATCGCCAATTCGCAATTCACCGCGCGCGCCTACAAACAGAAGTTCGGCATCGATGCGGCGGTGCTGCCGCCGACCATCAATGCCGCCCTCTACAGCACGCCGACCACGGGCCAGTTCGTCACCTTGATCAATCCGTACGAGGAGAAAGGCTTCGAGCTCGCCGTGCGCATCGCCGGCGCCTGCCCCGAGATTCCGTTCCTGTTCGTGGAGAGCTGGAAGCTTGCCGACGATCATCGCGCCCGCATCGAGCAAACCATCGCCCCGTTCTCCAACATCAGGCTGGAGAACCGCACCGGCGACATGAAGACCGTCTATGGCCGGACCAGGATCCTGCTGGCGCCCAGCAAATGGGAAGAGGCCTGGGGCCGTGTGGCCTCGGAAGCCCATTGCAGCGGCATTCCCGTCATCGGCTCGCGGCGCGGCGGCCTGCCCGAAGCGATCGGCCCGGGCGGCGTGGTGCTGGATTACGATGCGCCGCTCGCCGACTGGATCGCGGCCGTCAGGCTGCTGTGGAACGACCGCCAGGAATATGACCGGCTCTCGGCCACGGCGCGCAGCTTCTCCGAGCGTCCGGAGCTCGATCCGGACCGCCAGTTCCTCACCTTCTTTTCCATATTGGACAAGGCCACACAGCGGCGTTCGCGACAAGCGGCGTAGCCAAGGCTCAGGCTGGCACCGGCCCCGGCAGCCCTGTAATAGGAATTTTTTCTTGACAGGGTGAAGGCAGCTATGGTAGATTTTTGGTCATGGTGCTGAGTTGCGCCGGAAACCCGCCGCACAGGCGGGTTTTTCGTTTGATGCTTCTCGACCGGCGCGCCGGCGAACACTCCGAAGGAACCCGTTAATCTGGACTCGAAGCCTTGGCGGATCAGGCCAGGCGCTTGACCCGGCTTTTCAGCGTCTCGTAGCCGCGGGCGCCGAGCAGGGCGCGGGCAAGGGCCTTGGCGGCGCCCTTGCGGCCTTCCTGTGACTTGGCCTGTCGCAACCTGGCCGGCAGGTTGCGCGCCGCCTGGCCGAGCGCCGGGAGCGACAGCGCGTTGGGAAAGCTGACCATGTGCGTTTCGACGCACAGCACCGGTTTGCCCGACAGCTCGGTGATCCTCAGCGCCTGCTCGTGCTCGCTCTCGATGAACAGGATGGCATCGGATTTGCGGTAGAATTCGGCCTTGAAACTGCCATGCGCGCCAAGCCGCTGGCGCTCCGCCTTGCTCGGCAGGTCGAGCATGATCAGATGATCGTACTTGATCTCGTGCTTGGCCAGCCATGCCTCGGTCAGCGCGCGGTATTTCTCCAGCCGGCTGGTCACCAGCCAGCCGATCTTGCGGGTCGCTGTATGGAGCGGCCGCGCTTCGCTAAGGAATTTCTCGTAGGCCGGACCATCGTCGTTTTCCGCCTCGGTCGGATCGAGGCACAGCACCCCGTCTATGTCGACGCAGCATTGCGCCAGGAATTTGTGATGCATGAAGTTCCACTGGAACATGCGCGGATGCGGCACGACCTCGAAGACGACATCGGTCTCGGCATGCTGCGGCTCAAGCCCGAACACGGCGGCAAAGATGTAGTCGGCCTCGATGCCGGCACCCTCTATGCGGGCGCGGGCGTCGCGCATGGCGTTGCCGCCGGAGACGCTGTCGTCGATCACCAGCACCTTGCGCATTTCCGCGACCTTGCGGTCGAGCACCGCACGGCGCTTGGTGATGCCCGATGTGTAGACGCGACCCTCGAGGAAGGAGTCCAGGTCGGTCATCGGTATGTTCGCCGCGAGGCTGACCAGCGTCGCTGCCAGCACCCCGCTTCTGGGGACGCCGACCACCAGGTCGATGTCGCGCGGCAACCGGTGAAGGTTGCTCACGATCGCGTCGTTCATGTCTGAGATCGATCGGTAATGCATGGATCAGGCCTGCTCGGGTGAACGGTAAGGGTCGAAAGCGCCGAAATTATTGCGCCTCGCGCGGTGCTGCCGCCGGCGGCCGTGCCGGCAGCATTTTCAAGGCCTCGCGCAAGGCTTCACGGCCGGCTGCGAAGGCCAGCGCGATGACGATGGTGATGAGATAGGCAAGGATGGCGCCGCTGGCCAAGGCAATGACAGGCTGCTGCGGCAGCAGCGGCTTGACCAACCAGACCGCCGCCAGCGCCAGATGCGCGCCGAGCACGAACGGCGTCGCGGCGCGAAGAACGTGGCTTGCCCGCAACGGCCCGCTCCTGCCGACATAGAGCCACAGGAAAGGCGTGCGCAGATATTCGCTGACGGCATAGGCGATCGCCACGCCGAGCGCGCCATAAGGCAAGCCCAGCACGAAAGCGAGCACCGACGTCACCGCCGTGATGATGCCCCAGCGCATGAAGTCGCCGGAACGGCCCTGGCTGACGAACAGCCATCCGGCCGGATTGTTGAGCGGCTGCAGCAGCCCGGCGAAGCCAAGCGCCAAGAAAATGCCGGCGCTCGCGCGCCACTGCTCGCCGAGCACGAAGGGGATGAGTATGTCCGACATGGCGGTGGCGAAAGCGACGCCGGGGAGCGCCACCAGCAGGATCAGCGGCATGACGCGAAGATAGGCGCTGCGGTAGCGGTCGGGCTCGTCCTTCAGCCTGGAAAGAGCCGGCACCATCACCTTCGACAGCGGGTTCGTGATCTGGCTCAGCGGGAACAGGAGCAGCTTGTAGGCACGGTCATAGAGGCCGAGCTGCGCCTCGCCCCAGTATTTTCCGATCAGCACGTTGTCGAGATTGCGGGCGAAGAAGTTGGCGAAGTTGAAGCCGGTTATGCCGGCGCCGAAATTGATCAGCTCGCTGATTCCGGCGACCTTGCGCGGCAGGCTGGGCCGCCAGCGCGAACTGGCCCAGTAGCACAGCGTCGGCAGCACGGCTCCGGTCAACGTGCCGGCGAAAAGTGCCCAGTAGGAGCGGTCGATGAAGGTCCAGGCGATCGACACGGCAAGACCGGCCACGGCGCCTGCGACATCGATGACGGCCAGGCGGCCGAACTGCATGCGGCGGGTCAGCAGCGCCAGATGCTGCGCACCGAGGCCGTAGGCCATGATCTGCAGCCCCAGCGCCGCCACCAGGCCAGCCACGCGCGGTTCGCCGTAGAAGGCGGCGACCAGTGGTGCCGCGCCGGCAAGCACGCAGGCCAGGATCGCGCTGACGGCGACATTGATCCAGAACAGGTAGTTCACCTCGTCGTGCCGTATGCCCGATTTCTGGATGGTCGCCTGGGTGAGGCCGAAATCCTGGAACAGCGCGATGAAGGCCAGCACCGGCGCGCACATCGCCACGACGCCAAAATCCTGCGGCAACAGGAGACGCGACAGCACGATGACGGAAATGATCTGCGTGGCGACCCGCACGGACTGCGACAAGGCCGTCACGACCGCGCCACGCCCGACCGATTTGCGCAGCGAGCCTTCTGGCGGATCGAATGGATTGGCTTCCAAATTCAGGATTCCTGATTCTTGTGCAGGTTCCGACCAGGAACCCTGCAACCGCCGCCGCGGCCAAATTACGGCATTTATTTTGCAGTGCAACAAAAAACGTGGATTTTGCTACGCTGCACCAAAAATGTTGCGATGCAGCAAGACCTGTACTAGGTTCCCCGTGGGTGGGCCAACAGCGGTCGAGTTTTCATGCTGAATGTCTTGTACCTTGTGCATGACGTTTCCGACCCGGCAGTGCGCCGGCGGATTACAATGCTCAGGGCAGGTGGCGCCCAGGTCACGCTCGCAGGCTTCCGTCGCACGGCAAATCCCATTGCCGACGTCGAGGGATTGCGGCCGCTGGATCTCGGCGCGACGCGTGACGGGCGATTCGCCCAGCGTCTGACGGCAGTCGCCAAAGTGGCGGTTTCGATCGGCACCAGGCTCCGCGGCATGCCGAGGCCCGATCTCATCATCGCGCGCAATCTGGAAATGCTGGCGCTCGCCCGCCGCGCCAACACGGCATTCGGCGCCGCGGTGCCGATCGTCTATGAATGCCTCGACATCCATCGCCTGATGCTCCGCAGCGATGCGGTCGGCAAGGCGCTGCGCGCCACGGAACGTTACCTTGCCAGGGACGTAAAGCTGCTGGTGACCAGTTCGCCCGCATTCACCGCCAATTATTTCGAGCCGTTCGGCCAGGTGGCGGCGCCGGTCGAACTGGTCGAAAACAAATATTTCGAGGCAGCGGCGATCCTGCCGGCCGAGCATGAGATGGCCGAGGCGCCTGTCGCACCACCCTGGCGCATCGGCTGGTTCGGGGCATTGCGCTGCCGCCGCTCGCTCGAACTCCTGGCCGATTTCTCGCGCCGCGCCGACGGCCGGTTCGAGATCGTGCTGCGCGGCCGCCCGGCATTGACCGAATTCCCGGATTTCCACGCCTTCGTCGAGGCGGAGCCCTGGCTTTCGTTTCGCGGACCCTACCGCAACCCGGAGGACATGGCGGCGATCTACCGGGACGTGCATTTCTCCTGGGCGATCGATTTCTTCGAGGCAGGCCAGAATTCCGAATGGCTGCTGCCCAACCGTCTCTATGAAGGCTGCCGTTTCGGCGCGGTGCCGATCTCTATGGCCAATACGGAAACCGGGCGGTTCCTCGGCCGGCAGGGCATCGGCATTCTGTTGCCCGAAGCCTCACCCGACGCACTCCAGGCCGCCATCGGCAAGATGGAGGAACGCCGCTTCGCCACGTTGAAGGAGCGCGTTCTGTCGCGCAACCCCAAGATATGGAGCTATGATCGCAGCGATTGCCGGGCGCTGGTCGAGAAGCTTCGCAGCCTGGCGGCCATACGCGAACCCTTCGCGGCCGAGGCCTTGGCATAGGATGGAGATCGCCCGATGATGCATGCGCTCCCCTCCAGCCTGATCGTGATTCCCTGCCTCAACGAGGCAGCCCATATCGGTGTGCTGCTCGACCAGCTCAGCCCCGCGGCGGCGAGGCTCGGCGCCAGGATCGTCGTTGCCGATGGCGGCAGCACCGATGGTACCCCGGCCATTGTCGGCGAACGCGCGAAAGAGGATCCCCGCATCATCCTGCTCCACAACGAAAAGCGCATCCAGAGCGCGGCGATCAATCTTGCCGTCGCCAGATTCGGCGATGGTGCCGAATATCTCATCCGCATCGATGCCCATGGCGGCTACCCCGCCGACTATTGCGACCGGCTGGTCGAGGACGCGCTGGCCACGGGCGCCGATTCGGTCGTGGTTTCCATGCTGACCAGCGGCAGCGGCACCGTACAGAAGGCGGCCGCGGCGGCGCAGAACTCAAAGCTCGGCACCGGCGGTTCCAAGCACCGGCATCTGTCCGCCGGAGAATGGGTCGATCACGGCCATCATGCGCTGATGCGGATTTCTGCCTTCCAGGCCGTCGGCGGCTATGACGAGACGTTCAGCCATAATGAGGACGCCGAGCTCGACTACCGGCTGAGGCAGGCCGGCTACAGGATCTGGATGAGCGGCAGGACGCAGATGGTCTACTATCCGCGCGCGTCGCTCAGCGGCCTCTATTTCCAGTATCTCGGCTACGGCCGCGGTCGCGCCAAGAATGTCCTGAAGCACCGCGTCATCCCGAAGGTCCGGCAGATGGTGCCGCTGCTGGTGTTCCCGGTGGTGGTGCTCGCGGCCTTTTCCTTCGTGCACTGGCTGGCGGCGATGCCGCTTTTGATTTGGGCGTCGGTGTGCCTCGGCTATGGCCTGTGGACGGCGGTAAGCCAACGCAATGCCGACATCGCGCTTGCCGGCGTCTCGGCGATGGTCATGCATTTCGGCTGGTCCGTCGGTTTCTGGCTGCAGCTTCTCGGCCTCGGTGCACGACGCGGGGTCGCGTGATGGCGGCTGCAGGCAAGAACCGCCGCATCGACATCGGCGTGTGCACGTTCCGCCGGCCGGAACTGGCCGACACGCTGCGCTCGCTCGATGCCATGGACAGGCCGGCCGGTTTCGATGTCCGTGTCATCGTCGCCGATAATGACGACACGCCGAGCGCCAGGGATCTGGTGACGGCGCTGGCGCGGGAACTGACGCTGCCGATCAGCTATCACCACTGCCCGGCGCGCAACATCTCGATCGCCCGCAACGCCTGCCTTGACGCCAGCACGTCGGATTTCGTCGCCTTCATCGACGACGACGAGACGGCTTCGCCACGCTGGCTTGCCGAGCTCGTCGCAACAGCCCAGGCAAGTGGCGCCGCCGCCGTGCTGGGCCCGGTCAAGGCGCGCTATGGCGCCGATGCGCCGGACTGGATGCGGCGTGGCGATTTCCATTCGACCTTGCCGGTATGGGTGCGCGGCGAAATCCGCACCGGCTACACCTGCAACGTGCTGCTCGACATGGGTTCGGACAGCCTGCGCGGGCGCCGCTTCAGCCTGGCGCGTGGCCAGACCGGCGGCGAGGACACCGAGTTCTTCGACCAGATGCACAAGACAGGCGGCACGATCGCCTTTTCTCCGGAGGCTTGGGTGGACGAGGTCGTGCCGCGGACCAGGGCCGCGTTCGACTGGCTTGGCCGCCGCCGCTTCCGCGTCGGGCAGACGCATGGCCATCTCCTCGGGCGCAATGCGAGCGGCATTGGCCTGCTCAAACAGGTCGGCATTGCCTCAGCAAAGGCAGCCTATTGCTTCGCCGTGGCGTTTCCCTTCCTTGCCAGCCCCGTGCGGCGGAACCGCAGCGTGCTGCGCGGCATTATGCATGTCGGCGTGGTCAGCGGCCTTGTCGGCATCCGCGAGATCCGTCTCTACGGCCAGCCCTCGCCACAGCAAGGAGGCAAGCGTGCAGCCTGACGTCAGCTTCGTCCCGGACGTTTCCTTCGTCATCGCAGCCTACAACGCCGAGGCGACCCTCGACCGGGCGATCGCCAGCGCCATCGCGCAAAAGGGTGTCAGCGTCGAGGTCGTCGTCGTCGACGACAAGTCGCGCGACGCGACGCTCGACGTGGCAAGGGCCTATCCGCAGGATATCGTGCGCGTCGTGGCGCTTGCGCAGAACAGGGGGCCCGGCGGCGCCAGGAATGCCGGGCTCGAGGTTGCCCGAGGCCGCTGGGTCGCGGTCCTCGATTCCGACGACGCGGTCTATCCCGGCCGCATCGCCGCCATGATCGCGCGGGCTGAAAGGGCGGGCGCGCAAATCGCCGTCGACAACCTCCAGGTCGTCCGCGAGGACGGCGTGATCGAGGATGCGATGTTCCCGACACGTTATCTGGAGGAATTGGGCGAGATCTCGCTGGCCAGCTATATCGCCGGCAACGTCGTCTTCGAATCGAAGTTCAATCTCGGCTATCTCAAACCAATCTTCGAGCGCCGCTTCCTGGAAGAAAACGGACTTCGCTACGACGAGGACCTGGTCATCGGCGAGGATTACATATTCCTGGCCAACGCTCTGGCCAGGGGCGGCAGGTGCGTGGTCGAGCCTGACATCGGCTATGCCTATCACATCCGCAGCGGCTCCATTTCGCGCGTGCTCGAGCCTCATCATGTCGAGGCGATGCGCAAGGCCGATGCAATTTTCGCTCAAAGCCATCAGATGGACGCAGCCGCGCAAGCGGCCTTCGCCAGGCGCAGCCGCAGCCTGCGCAAGGCAGCCTCGTTCCTGTCGATGGTCCAGCACATCAAGGCGCGGTCCCCGCTCAAGGCGATCCGGACGGCGCTCAGCGATCCGGCGGCGGTCAGGCATATGGGCATGCCGATCGCCGTGCGGTTGCGACGAGTAGCGGCACAATTTGCCGTAGGGGCGGGGAGGTGAAGATGCAGGCACATGGAGGGATTTTCCTGGCCTGCGAATGGACTGAAGTCGATCTCCTCAGAAGGAATTTGCGATGAAGAAAATCAGGAAGGCCGTGATACCGGTGGCGGGGCTTGGAACGCGGTTCCTGCCGGCGACCAAGTCGATGCCGAAGGAAATGCTCCCCGTCGTCGACCGGCCGGTCGTGCAATACGCCGTCGATGAGGCCTTCGAGGCCGGCATCGAGCACATCGTGTTCGTGACCGGCCGCAACAAGGCGGTCATCGAGGATTATTTCGACCTGCATCCGGAATTAATCGGAACGCTGGAGCAGAGCGGCAAGAAGGCGCAGTTGCAGTCGCTGGAAAGCCTGCTGCCGGTGGCCGGCGCCACCAGCTTCATCCGCCA
The DNA here is from genome assembly GCF_020164675.1 of Mesorhizobium sp. ESP-6-2. NCBI lineage: Bacteria > Pseudomonadati > Pseudomonadota > Alphaproteobacteria > Hyphomicrobiales > Phyllobacteriaceae > Mesorhizobium > Mesorhizobium sp. ESP-6-2. Next base: position 364,213 of record NZ_JAIUGT010000005.1, on the reverse strand, counting down.
GCAATCCCCGCAGGGCCTTGGCCACGCCGTCTGGTGCGCGCGCGAGGTCATCGGCAACGAGCCCTTCGCCTTGCTTTTGCCTGACATGGTCTCGTTCGGGGGCCGCGGCTGCCTGGCCGAGGTCACCGACCTCTATGCCGAAACCGGCGGCAACGTCATTGCGGTCGAGCGCTGTGACCCGACCGAGACCAACAAATACGGCATTGTCGGCCGCGGCGCCGATATTGGCGGCGGTTTCGAGGTGACGGCGATGGTCGAGAAGCCGGCGCCGGCCAATGCGCCGTCGAATTTCTACATCAACGGCCGCTATATCCTGCAGCCCGAGATCTTCGCCCTGCTCGGCAACCAGCAGCGCGGCGCCGGCAACGAGATCCAGCTGACCGACGCCATGGTCCGCCTGGCGCAGGAGCAGTCCTTCTTTGCCCAGCCTTTCAAGGGCCGCATGTTCGACTGCGGCTCGAAGGAGGGCTTCATCCAGGCCAATATCGCCTTCGCCTTGGCGCGCGACGACATGAAGGGTCCGGTTTTCGAGATGCTCCAGGAGTTCGTCCGGTCGCATGAACGACAGGAAGAAGCCGCATAATGCCCATGTTTCGGGAGCATTGTCAGACGGCTGACGGTGCGATGCGCGGAAGGCCCGGTGGCGTCCGGCATGGAACTTGCGTTGCTTTTTGGCAATGCTCCCGATCTTCGAAGTGCCTGGGAGCCAAGGCATGATCCCGGAAAGCGTAAGGCGGTTTTCGGAAAAGATCATGTTCAAACAGTGAGATAGAGCCCATCCCGATGATTGGGATGGACGGGCTCTGGAATTGGACCGAAGATGAACTATGCCAACTTTCCTCTCGACAAGAGGATGCCATTGCCGAATTCGGAAGCAGGAGACGGCGAAGACTTCATCGATGTCGAGCGGCTGCTTGGCATGGCAGCGCGGCAGGCCAAGGTGGTTGTCCTGGGCGCGGTCATTGGTCTTGTTTTGGGCCTGCTCTATCTGCAGACCACGCCGCCCAAATACCAGTCGGTCTCGAGCGTGCTGATCGATGAGGGACTGAACAAGATCGTCGACGACATTTCGGCGGCGTCGACGACCATGCAGACCGATTCGGCCATCCTGAGCCAGATTGAAATCCTGACCTCGACGCGGCTTGCCGCCGTGGTCGTCGACAAGCTGAAGCTCGACCGCAACGACGCGTTCATGAACCCGCCCCAGTCGGCGCTCGCCCAGGGCATCGGCCTGATCCGCGGCCTGATCCAGTATGTTCGCCCCAGTCCTCCCATGCCGGGCGTCGGCGACGTCACCAAGCTCGACCCCGCCACCCGCGATGCGCTGATCGCGACCTCACGTCGCGACTACGCGATCCTCAAATTGCAGAACGAGGTGCAGGCGGAGCGCATCGGGCGAAGCTATGTCATCGCGCTCGGCTACCAGGCGACGGACCCGGCACTGGCGACCGCGATTACCAAGGCCTATGCCGATGCCTATCTCGCCGACCAGCTCGACGCCTCCTTCGATGCCACCGAGCGCGCCGCGGTCTGGCTGCAGGGCCGGCTGACGGAACTGCGCGAAAGCTCGCAGGCGGCATCGTTAGCGGTCGAGAAATTCAGGGCCGAGCACGGACTGTCCGCCAACAGCGACGGCCAGCTGATGAGCGCCAAGCAGCTTGCCGACCTCAACGCCCAGCTTATCGTTGCGCAGGCCGATACGGCCCGGGCCAGCGCCCGCTACCAGCAGTACAAGTCCATCGTCGAAAGCGGCTCGGAGAACGCCTTCAAGGATGCCGCCATATCGAGCGACCAGCCGAGCAGCTCGGTCATCGCGGCGCTCAAGACGCGCTATCTCGCCGTCGCCAAGCGGCAGCAGGATGTCGAGGCCAATTTCGGGCCGCAGCATCCGCAGGCGGTGGCGCTCGCCAAGGAGAAGGCCGACATATCGGCGCAGATATTCGGCGAGCTGAAGCAACTGACCGAAAGCTATCGCAACGAATATGAAGTGGCGCTGGCGCGCGAGACCGCGCTCAGGGCCAATGTCGCCGCGGCGCAAGGCAAGAGCGCCATCGACAACCAGTCGCAGGTCAAGCTGCGTGAACTCGACCAGAAGGCGACGGCGCTCTCCACGCTCTACCAGACATTCCTCGGCCGCTACGAGGAAGCCGCCCAGCAGCAATCCTTCCCGGTCGGCAAGATCCGCATCATCTCGGATGCATCGATGCCGCTCAGCGCCTCCAGCCCGCGCACGATGGTGGTGCTGGCGCTCTCGCTTGTGCTGGGCACGTTGATGGGTGCGGGGTTCGGCGGCCTCAACGAATTCAACGAACGTTTCTTCAGGACCGGCGAGGATGTCCGCGACCGCGTCGGCCTCAAATTCCTCGGTTACCTGCCTGTCATCGGCGGCAAGACCGCCAGGGAGGAAAAGCCGGCCGACCCGGATCTCAAAACCGCCAAAACGCCGGCCGCCGTCGAAAAGCGCGCGCGCATGCGCGTCAGCGTCGATGCTCCGGCGTCGATGTTCTCCGAGACGCTGCGCAGCGCAAAGATCGCCTTCGACGTCGTCATGGAAGGGCAAGGCAGCCGCGTCATCGGTGTCATCTCGGTCCTTCCCGGCGAAGGCAAGTCGACGGTCGCGGCCAATCTGGCCGGACTGCTCGCCGCCAATGGGGCCAGGACGCTGCTGATCGACGGCGACCTGCGCAATCCGGGCTTGAGCCGCAGCCTCGGCATGGAGGCCGAGCAGGGACTGATGGAAGCGGTGGTGAGCGGCCAGACCTGGCAGTCGGTCGGCAAGATCGACCGGCAGACCAAGCTGGCGATCATTCCGGCCGTGCTGCGCGGCAATTTCTCGCATACCAGCGAGCTTCTCTCCTCGGCCGGCATGCGGCGCTTCATCGACAACGCCAAGGAGACGTTCGAATACATCGTCGTCGATCTGCCGCCGCTGGGGCCGGTAGTCGACGCCAAGGCCTTCGCGCCGCTTGTCGACGGCTTCGTGCTGGTCACCGAATGGGGCCGCACGCCGCGCGCGATGGTGAGGTCGATGCTCGAATCCGAACCCTATGTCGCCAACAAGATCGTCGGCGCGGTGCTGAACAAGGTCGATCTCAAGAAGCTCGCCAAATACGGCTCGTTCGGAGCGTCTGAAAAATTCTTCGGCCAGTACTCGAGCTATTATCTCGACAAGACCGAAGTGCGCAGCAAGACAACCGTCTGACATCGGCCGTGGCGATTTCCGTGCCTGAGTGACGAGGCAGGTCATCGCCCATGCGGCCGCGGCGGGCTACAGTGGGGGTCTAAACCCGGGCATTCATTCGGCAGGCAGTGTCAGCCTGCGCGGCCAATAGCGGCTGGCCACCAAAAGGCTGAGATGGACGACAACTATTCCGAGGATGCCTGCCAAAGCCTTCAGCGAGCCGTCTGAAAGGCGCGCATGGCGACCGGGTTCGAAGAGTTGCATCAGCTCCAGCGTAGCGGCTACGACAACGACGATAGTGACAGTTCCAGCCAGGCGGTTTGGAAAGCCGAGCCCCATTGCCACGCCGAACAGAACATAGGCGAGGGCGCGTTCGAAATTTGCGTCACCCAGATGAGGCCGCATCTGAATTGGCGACAGCGTCGCGAAGACAATGACGGCGAGCAAAGCAAGGGCGGCAATGCGAGAGATAAGGGTCATTGCCGTTCGTAAAGCGAACAAGCCGGCGAAACAAGTACGGGCATTCAAGCAGCCACGCCCGATCCAAAGACGCCATGGTAGCCCGTGACGATGCACTTCGATGAAGCCGCGTTGCTGCCGCTGGACGGCGCGGCCATTGCGATAGTCCGCCTCTACGCGGCCTTGAGCCGGTAGCGGAACACCGTGTGGTCGAGCAGCAGCCGGATGCGCGGTTCGGCTTCGGTCGCCACCAGCCAGCTTGCCGCGATCATGGTCGCGCCGACCGTTGCCATCGACAGGAGATAGGGAAATCCCGCGCGGACCATCGCGCCGAGCATCGCCGCGCCGATGACGTCGTGGATCAGATAGAGCGGGTAGGTCATCAGGCCGATCCGGCGCCAGCCGCTCCAGCTGAGGTCGAGCCGCAGCGACCACGCCATCAGGGCGATGGCGACCAAGAAGACGAGGATCGGCGGCGCATAGGGCATCGCGGCGCCGACCTTGGCGCTGTGGACATCGACCGAGCTGGCGATTTGCAGCACGCTCCCGCCCAGGAACAGCATGCAGAAGGCCAGGCGCGAGGCCGTCACCGCCTTGAACCGCATCAGCCAGATAAGCACGCCGACGGCGAAAAAAGAGCCATGGTGCACCAGGACGAGCTGCAGCCAGCGCGTCTCGGCGAGGTCGGACCAGCCGAGCGGATAATACAGGCACCAGAACAGCGTGCTGACAAGGCCGATCAGGACCGCCACCGTCTCCATCAGGTGAAAGCGGCCAAGCCGCAAGAGGATCCAGACAACTGCGTAGAAGGCGATCTCGATGCCGAGCGTCCAGTAGACGCTGTCCACCCAGGGACCATAGGGCGCGAAAAGGCCGGTGCGGACGAGCCTGACCACGGCATCGGTCGGCCAGCTCAGACCGATGAGCAGCAGCACCGCCGCGGTGACCGGTGCGCAGATCCAGACCGCCGGGGCCAACCTCTTCACCCTTGCCTCGAAAAACCGCAGCGGCGTCGAATTCTCGGCGCTGAAGGCGATGACGAAACCGCTGATGACGAAGAATATCTGCACGCCGACCCAGCCGGAGCCGACGAAGGCCATTTCGGGATGGGGCGGGATGCCGCCGGTCGCGCGCGCCGAAACGCCGTCAGGGAATGCCCATACCCAGAAGCCATAGTGATAGAACATCACCATGACGGCGGCCAGGAAACGCAATATGTCGACGCCGCCGAATGTGATTTTTGTCTGCTGAGCCATGCGACCTCGTCGAAGGCCCCCCACTCCGACTGTAGGGCGCATTGCTGCATTGCACAATAAAAGATTGCGCGCCGCAGGTAAGACATCTGCTCCGGACGGCCTCACTCAATCGGGTATGGCGCCCGGCGCTGCCATACGTGATTGAACAGCCTGTTAAACCCCGATCCCGCGCGCTCTCATCGCCGCCGTGATCTCGTCGAGGATGGCCGGGTCGTCGATCGTCGCCGGCATTGTCCAGTCTTCCTTGTCGGCGATCTTCTGCATGGTGCCGCGCAGGATCTTTCCCGACCGCGTCTTCGGCAACCGCTTGATCGTCACCACCGTCCTGAAGGCGGCGACCGGGCCGATGCGTTCGCGCACCAACCCCACCACTTCGCTCTCGATGAGGCCGCTCTCGCGCGAGACACCCGCGTTGAGCACCACGAAGCCTAGCGGAACCTGGCCCTTCATCGCGTCGGCGATGCCGACGACGGCGCATTCCGCGACATCGGGGTGCGTTGCCAGCACCTCTTCCATGGCGCCGGTCGACAGCCGGTGGCCGGCGACATTGATGATGTCGTCGGTCCGGGCCATCACATAGAGGTAGCCGTCCTCGTCGATCATGCCGGCGTCCGCGGTCTTGTAGAAGCCGGGGAACTCGTCGAGATAGGCCTGGCGGAAGCGGGCGTCGGCGTTCCACAGCGTCGGCAGGCAGCCCGCCGGCAGCGGCAGCTTGACCACGACATTGCCGAGCGTGCCGCGCGGCACCTCGTGGCCGGCATCGTCGAGCACGCGGATGTCGTAGCCGGGCATCGGCACGCCGGGTGAGCCGTATTTCACCGGCAGCAGGCCGAGCCCCGCGGGGTTGATCGTCATTGGCGAGCCGGTCTCTGTCTGCCACCAATGGTCGATGACCGGCACGTTCAGTTTCTGCTCCGCCCATTTGATGGTTTCGGGGTCTGCGCGCTCGCCCGCGAGGAACAGCGTGCGGAATTTCGACAGGTCGTATCTGCCGACGAATTCTCCTTTCGGATCCTGCCCCTTGATGGCGCGGAACGCCGTCGGCGCGGTGAACAGGGCGACCACGCCATGCTGCGCGATCACCCGCCAGTAGGTGCCGGCATCGGGCGTGCCGACCGGCTTGCCTTCGAACAGGATGCTGGTGCAGCCATGCAGCAGCGGCCCGTAGACGATGTAGGAATGGCCGACCACCCAGCCGACATCGGACGCCGCCCAGAACACTTCGCCGGGCTTGACGCCGAACTCGTTTTCCATCGTCCATTCGAGCGCCACCATGTGGCCGCCATTGTCGCGAACGATGCCCTTGGGCTGGCCGGTCGTGCCCGACGTGTAGATGATGTAGAGCGGGTCCGTGGCAAGCACCGGAACGCAGTCAACATTGGCCCCGGCCGCCCGCTCGCGCGCGACCGCGTCCGCATAGTCGATGTCGTAATTGTCCCTGAGCTCGCAGCGCAGCTGGTCGCGCTGCAGGATCAGGCAGGCGTCCGGCTTGTGGCGGGATATCTCGATCGCCTTGTCGAGCAGCGGCTTGTAGGCAACGACGCGGCCGGGCTCCAGCCCGCAGGAGGCCGAGATGATCAGCTTCGGCCTGGCGTCGTCGATGCGGGTGGCGAGTTCATGCGAGGCAAAACCGCCGAAGACGACCGAATGCACGGCGCCGATGCGGGCGCAGGCAAGCATGGCGATGGCCGCTTCCGCCACCATCGGCATGTAGATGATGACGCGGTCGCCCTTGCCGACGCCACGGTTCTTCAGCACCGAGGTCAGCGCCACCACTTCGCGTTTGAGCTCGGCATAGGTGAATGTCTTCACGCTGCCGGTGATGGCGCTGTCATGGATCAGCGCGATCTGGTCGGCACGCCCGCCGGCGACATGCCGGTCGAGGGCATTGTAACACGTGTTGCAGGTGGCGCCGGTAAACCAGCGGCCATAAACGCCGGCTTCCGCGTCGAACACCTTGTCGTAAGGCGTGTACCAATCGATGGCGCCAGCAGCGTCCGCCCAGAACTTTTCCGGATCGCGCTTCCAGCCCTCATAGACCTCGTGATAGCGTGAAGCCATCCGTTTCCTCCCCAGGAAGATTTGCCGTCCAGGCAATAGCCTATGCTGTTTTTTCCGGCGATGTCTTCCCTCAATTCGTCTGATCCGGTCCGGTCCTGGCCGCAAAGGTGCGACATCGTGGCCCTCCGGGAAGGAAAAGCAACGGTCCGGCCCGGGCGTTCCTATGTGGCCGTGTGCACCGGCGCGTCCGCCGGTGGTCTCGTCGTCGGGCATGGTCACCGCGATCGAGCAGCCGTCTTCCGGGTCAGTCGATCCTTTTTGTGCTCACCATCACCGGCCGGATCGGCGGCGCCGGCGGCAGCAGGTCGCGAATGTCGGCGAAGGGAAACATCGGCTCGAAGCGGAAGGCTTCCGCCTGTGATCCCGGCGCGCCGTTGCACTGGCCCGCGCGGAAAAAATTCTGCGTGCGGGCGATGTCGACGAAGCGCTCCGGGTCCTGCGACTGGTGCAGGCGGATCGCCTTGGCCTTGATCTCGGCCCGGGCTGATATGTCGACATAGTGGGTCGGGGAGAATCCGGTGCCGCCCATCGTGTCGGCATGCAGCACCGGCACGGCGAACGAGGCCGCGATGCGCACGGCATCCGACAGCGCGCGGTGGTCGGCGTGATAGTCGTTGGGCGCATGTGTGATCACCAGATCCGGTCCAGTTTCGCCAATCAGCGTCTTCAGCGCGCCGATCAGCGCGGCATCCGCCACCAGCCCGCCGTCGGGAAAGTCGAGGAAGCGCGGCGCTGCCCCGAGCAGCGCGGCCGCGGCCGTTGCCTCCTCGCGACGGACACGGGCGAGAACCGCGGGATCGCTCTTGCCGCCCCTGGCACCATCCGTGGCCACGGCAAAAGTCAGTTCTGCGCCTTGCGCCGCATAGGCCGCCATCGTACCGAACATGAATATCTCGATGTCGTCTGAATGCGCGCCGAGCGCCAGTATTTTCAACGCTTCTCTCCCCGGAAATGGAAAAACGTGACGAACGGAATCCTGCTCGCCCTGATCGCCTATGCAAGCTATTCGGGCAGCGACGCCATTGTCAAAAGCCTGGGCGGGCAGTTCACGGTGTTCGAGATCGGTTTCTTCTCGATATTGTTTGCCGGCTGTTTTCTCTTCTTCACCCGGCCGGCGGACGAGCGTTGGCGTGATTTCTGGCGCACCAAACGACCCTGGGCGGTGCAGGCGCGCGCCTGGGCGGGTATCGCCTCGGGCGTGCTCAGCGTCTATGCCTTCACCACCATTCCGCTGGCCGAAGTCTACGCGCTCGTCTTCCTGGCGCCGCTCTGCGTCACCATCCTCTCCACGGTCGTCCTCAAGGAAAAGGTCGGGCCGTGGCGCTGGCTTGCGGTGGTCGCCGGCTTTGCCGGCGTCATGCTGGTGGTGAGACCGGGTTTTCGCGAACTCAATCTTGGACACCTCGCCGCTTTCGGCGTTGCCTTCCTCGCTGCCGCGAGCGTCATCCTGATGCGCTCGCTGGCAAAGCAGGAAAAGCGCACGACCATGCTCGGCGTGCTGATCGGCTACGGCCTGTTGTTCAACGGCACCGGCATCGCCGCCACCTCGTTCACGCTTCCCGACGCAAGGCAGCTTGCATGGCTGATAATGGCCGGCGCCTTCACCGCTTGCGGGCAGTTGCTGCAGCTGCTGGCCGTCAAATACGCGCCCGCCAACCGGATCGCGCCGACGCATTATTCGCAGATGGTCTGGGCGGTCATCCTCGGTGCGCTGTTCTTCCGGGAATATCCCGACTGGCTGTCGCTGGTCGGCCTCGCGGTCGTCGGCGGGTCCGGCCTGCTCACCATGGTACGCGAGCAAGTGCGGTTGGGCACGGTGCGCTGGAACCCGTTTTCGCGCACCCGGCTTTGATCTGGCGACGGTTGCATGGCGACCATGAGCGCTGATATGCGGGCCTGATGACGACAAAACCCTTGCCGGAGCTTCCGGTATCCGCCGTGCTGCCGGCGTTGGGCGAGGCGCTCGGCTCCGGCAAAAGCGCCGTGCTGGTCGCGCCGCCAGGCGCCGGCAAGACGACGCTGGTGCCGCTGGCGCTGCTCGATGCGCCATGGCTGGGCACGGGCAAGATCGTGTTGCTGGAGCCGCGCCGGCTCGCCGCCCGCGCCGCCGCCCGCCGCATGGCCGAACTTCTGGGCGAGGAACCCGGCGCCACGGTCGGCTATGCCATGCGCATGGAGAACCGCACTTCGGCCCGGACAAGAATACTGGTCGTCACCGAAGGTGTGCTGGCGCGGATGATCCTTGACGATCCCGAACTGCCCGGAATCTCGGCCGTGATCTTCGACGAATTCCACGAGCGCTCGCTCGACGGCGATTTCGGCCTCGCTTTGGCGCTCGACGTGCAAGGCGCGCTGCGGCCGGACCTGCGTCTGCTGGTCATGTCGGCGACGCTGGACGGCGCCCGTGTCGCGAAGCTGTTGTCGGGTGCGCCGGTGATCCAAAGCGAAGGCCGTGCCTTTCCCGTCGACATCCGCTACGACGAACGGCCGCCCGGTATCGCAATCGAAGATGCCATGGCCAAGGGGATCCGCGACGCTCTTGCCGACGAAAGCGGCAGCGTGCTTGCCTTCCTGCCCGGCCAGCGCGAGATCGAGCGCACCGCCCAGCGGCTGGCCGGCAAGGTCGGCGCCGACACCGATATCGTGCCGCTCTACGGCATGCTCGACGGCAAGGCGCAGGACGCGGCGATCAGGCCGGCGCCAACGCGCCGCCGCAAGGTGGTGCTGGCCACGTCGATCGCCGAGACCTCCATCACCATCGACGGCGTGCGGGTCGTCATCGATTCCGGCCTGTCGCGGCTGCCGCGCTACGAGCCGGCCAGCGGTCTGACGCGGCTGGAGACGGTGCGCGTCAGCAAGGCCTCCGCCGACCAGCGCGCCGGCCGTGCCGGGCGCACGCAACCCGGTGTCGCCATCCGGTTGTGGCGGGCCGAGCAGACTTCAGCACTTCCCGCCTTCACCCCGCCGGAAATCCTCGAGGCCGACCTTTCCGGCCTGCTGCTCGACTGCGCCGCCTTCGGCGTTGCCGATCCGACGAGCCTCGCCTTCCTCGATCCGCCGCCGGCGCCGGCGCTCAACGAGGCAAGGGCGCTGCTCCGCGCGCTCGATGCCATCGACGAGGCGGGGCGGCTGACGGAAGCGGGCGCCGCGATGCGCAAGCTCGCCCTGCCGGTGCGGCTGGCGCACATGGTCGCCGAGGCGGCCCGCGGCGGCCATGCCGGCGAGGCGGCCATGCTCGCGGTTCTGCTGACCGAGCGCGGGCTGGGCGGTGACGGCGCCGATCTCGAACGCCGGCTGATGCGCTTTCGCCAGGAAAGATCGCCGCGCGCCACCGCCACGCGGCAACTCGCCGAGCGGCTGGCGAGGCAGCTGGGCGGAGCGAAAAACAGCGAAGCCGTTTCCGCTGGTCCTCTCCTCATCCATGCCTGGCCCGATCGTGTCGCCAAGGCGCGCGGCGAGCGCGGGCGTTTCGTGCTGGCCAACGGCTCCGGTGCCATGCTCGACGCTGCCGATCCGCTTGCCGGCGAGCCGTTTCTGGTTGTCGCCGACCTGCAGGGCAAGGCGCAGAATGCACGCATCGCGGCGGCGGCGGCGATCAGCGAGGACGATATCCGTTCAGCACTGGCGGACAGGATCGAAACACGCAGGCAAACCAGCTTCGATCGCGAGCGCCGGGCCGTGCGCGTGCGCGAAACCGTGCGCCTGGGCGCCATCACGCTCGCCGAGCGCGTGCTGCCTCCGCCAACCGGCAGCGAGGCCGACCGCGCCATGCTTGACGCGTTGCGCGAACATGGACTTTCGCTGCTGAGCTGGAGCAAGGAGGCCGAGACGCTGCGCCAGCGTCTGTCGTGGCTGCACCGCGGACTTGGGACGCCGTGGCCCGATATGTCGGATACGGCACTTCTCGATCGCCTCGACGACTGGTTGCTGCCGTTCCTCTCCGGCGCGGCATCCTTCGCCGCCATCGATCCGGGTGTTATCTCGGCCGGGCTGACGGCGCTTGTACCGCACGATTTGCAGCGCCGGATTGACGTGCTTGCGCCGACACATTTCGACGTCCCGTCCGGCAGCCGCGTGCCGATCCGCTATGACGGGGAATGGCCCGTTTTGGCCGTCCGCGTCCAGGAACTGTTCGGCCTCGACCGGCACCCTGCAATCGCCGGCGGCACCGTGCCCCTGACGCTCGAACTGCTGTCGCCCGCGCACCGGCCGATCCAGACGACGCGCGACCTGCCCGGCTTCTGGCGCGGCTCCTGGGCCGATGTGCGCGCCGACATGCGCGGTCGCTACCCCAAGCATGTATGGCCGGAAAATCCTCTGCTCGCCGCCGCCACCAGCCGCGCCAAGCCGCGCGGGACGTAGTTGCTTGCCGATTGGCGCAAACGCCATCGCTTCGTCATCCACGGGCGGAGCAAGGAGCGTGGCGACGCAGCGCAGACCCGAGGATCCATGCCGAGACTTCCGCGTGCTGCTGCGGTGCAGAAATTCTTCTCCGCCGCACTCTCCGGCCAAGCTCGCGGCATGGATCCCAGGGTCTTCGCGCCGCTGCGCGGCTGCTCCGCCCTGGGATGACGAAATCGGGGAAGCTTCGCCCCTTCGATCACGGTGCAGCACCACCTAGCGCTCGCCGTCCCGCGGCTGTATTTCATGGCCATGATCAACGTGTTGCGTTCTCCCGATTTCCAGCAGAGCCAGAGACTGCGCCTCAACACGCTGATCCGGCTGCGCTGGCTTGCCATTGTCGGCCAGAGCGTGACGGTGCTTTTCGTCGCCTATGGCCTGAAATTCCCGCTGCCGGTCAGCCTCTGCTTTGCCCTGATCGCCTGCTCGGCCTGGATGAACCTGTTTCTTGCCTTCCGGTTCCCGGCCGCGCATCGGCTCACACCGTTCGCGGCCTTCGGCATCCTGATCTTCGACAGCCTCCAGCTTGCCGGCCTGCTCTACATGACCGGCGGGCTAACCAATCCGTTCTCGCTGCTGATGACCGTGCCCGTGGTTATTTCGGCGACGTCGCTGCCCTTGCGCCTGACCGCGGTGCTTGGGGGGCTGGTGATGACGGCTGCGACCTTGCTGGTCTTTTTCCACTTGCCATTGCCCTGGCATGAAGGCGCGCCGCTGGCGATGCCCTTCATCTATGTTGCCGGCATATGGATGGCGGTGCTGTCTTCGATCGCCTTCACCGCCATTTACGCGTTCCGCGTGGCCGCGGAAGCCCGCCTCCTGGCCAATGCGCTCGCCGCCACCGAACTGGTGCTCCAGCGCGAGCAGCATCTTTCGGCGCTCGACGGGCTGGCCGCCGCCGCCGCGCATGAGCTCGGCACGCCGCTCGCCACCATCACGCTTGTCGCCAAGGAGATGGAGAAGGCGCTCGGCAAGGACGCCAAATACGGGGAGGATGTGACGCTGCTGCGCTCCCAGAGCGAGCGTTGCCGCGAGATACTCAAGCGCCTGACCAGCCTGTCGTCCGAGGGCGAGGCGCATCTGTCCCGCCTGCCGCTGACCTCGCTGGTCGAGGAGGTCACCGCGCCGCACCGCGACTTCGGCATCTCGATCAAGCTCAGGCCGGGCGAGCGCAGCGGCCCCGAGCCGGTCGGGCGCCGCAATCCCGGCGTCATCTACGGCCTTGGCAATTTAGTGGAGAACGCCGTCGATTTCGCCCGCGAGAGCGTCACCGTGCGCTGGAGCTGGGACGAGGCCACCGTCACCTTCTCGATCATCGATGACGGTCCCGGCTTTCCGCCCGAGATCATCGATCGCATCGGCGAACCCTATATGTCGACACGCCAGGGCACGGAGGCCGGCGGCGGACTGGGGCTGGGCCTGTTCATCGCCAAGACATTGCTCGAACGATCGGGCGCCACGCTCGACTTTCGCAATTCGAGCGGACTGGGCGAAGGGGCCATGGTGCGGATTTCATGGCCGAGAAATGTTTTCCTGAACCCGGAATCGGCGCCCGCGACGATGTTTGACACCGCGTAAATTGGACAATCGCCACGCAAAACTATATCTGCGTAAAATTAAGGCAGCAGGAATTTCAAGACGATGACAGGCGATGAAAACAGTGGCGCAATGGTTGAGGGCGAGGACACCTCGCTTCTGATCGTCGATGACGACAAACCGTTCCTGACCCGTCTGGCCCGCGCCATGGAAACCAGGGGGTTCGTGGTCGAAACGGCCGAGAGCGTCGAGGAGGCCGTCGGCAAGGCACGCGCCAATCCGCCCGCCTACGCGGTGGTCGACATGCGGCTTGGCGACGGCAACGGCCTCGACGTCGTGGCCGCCATCCGTGAGAAGCGCGAGGATTCCCGCGCGATCATCCTGACCGGCTATGGCAACATCGCCACCGCGGTGACGGCGGTGAAGCTCGGCGCCGTCGACTATCTGTCGAAGCCGGCCGACGCCGACGACGTCTTTGCCGCGCTCACCCGCACGGCCGGCGAGCGCGCCGCACCCCCGGAAAATCCGATGTCGGCCGACCGCGTGCGCTGGGAGCACATCCAGCGTGTCTATGAAATGTGCGAGCGCAACGTCTCCGAGACCGCGCGCCGCCTCAACATGCATCGCCGCACCCTACAGCGCATCCTGGCCAAGCGCGCGCCGCGCTAGGAGTGCGCGCGCTGAGCAATTCCTTCGGACCGGTTTCTGCTTACGGGGGAGCATCCATTGTCGAACTCGGCCCCGCCCCTCATTGCCCTGCCGGGCATTTCTCCCCGTATAGTGACGGGGAGAAAGAGGCTGGCCGCAGCGCTGGCGCCCATTCCGTAACGCCGGTGATTGGCGAAACCGGCGAAGAGCGCCCCTCTCGCCGTCACTATACGGGGAGAGGATGCCGGCAGGCAGGTGAGGGGCAGCGCCAGCGTTTGGAAAGGCAATGGAGGGTGACATGCGGGACTTGAAACAGCGGCCGGTTTCCGTCTTGCGCGAATTTCTCGACAGCGAGGCGGCCGGCGGCATCATGCTGATGGTAGCGGCGGCATTGGCCTTGATCGTCGCCAACTCACCGCTCTCCGGAACCTATTTTGCCGTCCTCCACGCCTATCTCGGCCCGCTCAGCGTGTCGCATTGGGTCAATGACGGGCTGATGGCGGTATTCTTCCTGCTCGTCGGCCTGGAGATCAAGCGCGAGATGCTGGACGGCCAGCTCTCGACCTGGCCGCGCAGGGTGCTGCCCGGCATCGCGGCGGCCGGCGGCATGGTGGTGCCGGCGCTGGCCTATGTCGCCATCAACCGTGACAATGCGGGCGCGCTGTCCGGTTGGGCGATCCCGACCGCCACCGACATCGCCTTCGCGCTCGGTGTGCTATCGCTGCTTGGCAGCCGCGTGCCGGCCTCGCTGAAGATCTTTCTCACCGCCCTTGCCATCATCGACGATCTCGGCGCGGTCGTCATCATCGCGATCTTCTATACGAGCGGCCTGTCGCTTGCCTATTTGGGCGCCGCCTTCGCGGTCATCGCCGCGCTTGTCGTGCTCAACCGCATGCGGGTGATGAGCCTCGTGCCCTACCTCGTGCTCGGTGCGATCCTGTGGGTGCTGGTGCTGAAGTCGGGCGTGCATGCCACGCTTGCCGGCGTGGCGCTGGCGCTGACCATTCCGCTCGAACGCACCGCCGGCATCGAACACGATCTCGACCACTCGCCGCTGCACCGGCTCGAGCACGGCCTGCACGCAATAGTGCCCTTCGTCGTCATTCCCATCTTCGGCTTCGCCAATGCCGGCGTTTCGCTGGCGGGCCTCAGCGTCGGCGCGCTGTTCGAGCCGCTGACGCTCGGCGTCGCCGCCGGCCTCGTCGTCGGCAAGCTGGTCGGCGTGTTCGGCTCCTCCGCGCTCGCCATCCGCTTCGGTCTCGCCGACCTGCCTGCCAATGCCGGCTGGCTGCATATGATCGGCATCTCGCTGCTGTGCGGCATCGGCTTCACCATGAGCCTGTTCATCGGCCTGCTCGCCTTCGCCAGCGACGTGGCGCTGCAGGACGCCGTCAAGGTCGGCATTCTCGCCGGCTCCCTGGTCGCGGCGCTGCTCGGAGCGGCGGTCCTGCTGATGGCGCCGGCGGCGAGTGGGGCGGATGAGGGCGAGGAGTAGGGCGGTCCACAGGCGCAGGTCCTGTGAGGCAGCCTATTCGCTCTCCCCCTCCAACGCCGGCACGGCCACTCCGGCGAGTTCCGCCGCCAGCAGCCGCGCGGCGCCGGCCCGCGCGATGCGCAGCATCAGCGCCTTGCGCGTCGCCGCCGCCATGCGGTGCTCGGGCGCCTCGCGCAAAATCTCGGCGCCATAGCCGTCGGAGAGGATGAAGCCGCATTCTTCGGGAAAAATCTCCGCCGGCACGCCGGGATGGGTGGCGAAGAAAAAGCGGTCGGAGTGCAGCCGGTAGTCGGGCCATTTGCGGTCGACGCGAAAATCCTCGATCGAGGATTTGATCTCGATGATCCAGATGTCGCCCTGGCGGGTCAGCGCGACAAGGTCGGCGCGGCGGCCGGTCGCCAGCGACAGTTCGGGCAGCACGTGCGCACCCATTTCGCGGAGCAGCCGCTGTACCCCGCGCCGCACCAGCATGGCGCGTTCGGACTGGCGACCGTCGATGAGCGGGTTCAGGGGAATCGGTGAGATGATTGGCATGACGGGACCATGCCAGATTTTGTTCACGATTTGAACCCGTATCGCTCATTTGGTGGCCACCCGAATCAATGGGTGCTCGATCGCATGAGCAGGCACGGAGAACCTTCATCGACGGAAGGCATCCAATGATCAGAACCGTACCGTATGGTCACCTTCACTTTCCGTGATGAGTGAACGTGGCGGGACGACCTTACCGCGCGGGATAAGTCCCGCGTTCATGAGCGACCAGGCCCCGTCCTCTCGATCGTAACCGGCACGCCCTGGCGCAACGAGTTGCTGACCGTCGAAACCATGCTGGCACGGTCAATGATCCTTTGGGGATCGGACCCATCCAAAGTCTCGCAGGAAACCGTCATCCTTGCCGCGGCCGCCAGCAAGGGCTTGCCGTCGAGGTCAAGCCTCACCGAGACGGCGATCCTGCCGAGTTTCACGCCGATCTCGTCGGCTACATAGCGAAGGTCGTTGCAGAAGCAGCCGCCAATCGCCAGCGCCAGCAATTGGCCGCCATTGAAGCCCAGGCCCATGCCGCCGGCCTTGCCCTCGGGTCGGTCGACGACGATCGTGTGGCCGCCGGCCCAGCCCATGGCGGCTTCGGTACCTTCGACATTGCGCAGTTCGACAGTCATCGAGACCATCGGCATCCTCCCCCCGTAGTCGAGAGGCTTCGGTGCCTTCGACCAGCACGGATCTATGCGACCGTGGCGGCTTTATCGCCGAGCGGCGCGGTTCCCGCAATGTCATCGATGATCGGGCAGTCCGGCCGGTCGTCGCCATGGCAGGCCTGGACGAGCTTCTGCAGGGTCGATCGCATCGACTGCAGCTCGCGCACCTTCTCCTCGATCGCCCTGACATGGGCGGTGGCGATCTCGCGCACGTCGTGGCTGGCGCGGCCGCGGTCCTGGTAGAGCGCCATCAGCTGGCGGCAATCGTCGATGGAAAAGCCCAGGTTGCGGGCACGGCGCAGGAAGGTCAGCCGATGGATGTCGTCGCCCGAATAGTCGCGATAGCCGTTGCCGGCACGCGCAGGCGCTATCAGGCCGATTTCCTCATAGTAGCGGATGGTCTTGGCTGGCAGACCGGAACGCTGGGCGGCGTCGCCGACATTCATGGTTGTTCCTCGATTCCTGCTGGCCCGAGAGTCATGGCCATTGAATTTCCTTCACAATCCGGTGAAGGCTGTTGCCGAAATGCCGCAGTTGCTGGCTTACCGGCAGGTGAGGTCTTGCATATAGGCATCGCGTACTTGGCAAGCAAAGCAAATGCCAGCATGAATGATGGCAAGAAAGCGGCCGACTCGTGCCGCGGATGTTTGGCGGGGCACGGATCACCTCATGCGCATGAAGTCGCTTGCAGTCATTGCCGCACTGGCGCTGTCCACCGCACTCGCCGGTTGCAGCACCATTGGCGGGCAGATATTCTCCAACGACTATGGCGCGGTGACCGACGCCGGCTACCAGCTGCCGCGCATCCCGATCGAAAAGGTGCCCGCGAAGTATCACCGGCAGGAGGTGAACTACGACACCAAGGAAAAGCCGGGCACCATCATCGTCGATACGCAGAACAAGTTCCTCTACTTCGTCGAGGGTGACGGCCGGGCAATTCGCTACGGCATCGGCGTCGGCCGCGAGGGCTTCGAGTGGCATGGCACCGCCCGTGTCGCCATCAAGCGCGAATGGCCGACCTGGACGCCGCCGTCTCAGATGATCAAGCGCCAGCCAGAACTCGCCAAGTTCGCCGGCGGCATGGAGCCGGGCCTGAAGAACCCGCTCGGCGCGCGCGCGCTGTACCTGTTCAACAAGGGCGGTGACATGGGCTATCGCCTGCATGGCAGCCCGGAATGGAACTCGATCGGCAAGGCGATGTCGTCGGGCTGCATCCGGCTGATGAACCAGGACATCATCGACCTTTACGACCGCGCCGAGGTCGGCGCCAAGGTCATCGTTCTCTGACCGTGACCGCGAGGTTCATGGTCAAAACCGTTCGTACGCGGACCGTCCAGGCAACAACGGACGTCCCCAACAAAAAACCGGGCAATTCGGCCCGGTTTTTTGTTGCTTGCATTTGAGAAACGTCGCCGCGCTCGGCGAACGCGCGGTCAGGCGACCTGTTCGACCTGCTGGACCTCGGGAACGAAGTGGCGGAGCAGGTTCTGGATGCCGTGCTTCAGCGTCGCCGTCGATGACGGGCAGCCGGCGCAGGCGCCCTTCATGTGCAGGAACACGGTGCCGTTCTCGAAGCCGCGGAAGGTGATGTCGCCGCCATCCTGGGCCACTGCCGGGCGCACCCGCGTGTCAAGCAGCTCCTTGATGGTGATGACGAGTTCCTCGTCGGCCTTGTCGTAGAACTCACCGGTCTGGCTGGTCTCCGCGGCCGGGCCGGCATTGGCCATGACAGGCGCGCCGGACATGAAATGCTCCATGATGGCGCCCAGGATCGCCGGCTTCAGATGCTGCCAGTCGGGGCCGTCCTTGGTGACGGTGATGAAGTCGTAGCCGAAGAAGACGCCGGTGACGCCCGGTATTTCGAACAGCCGGCCGGCCAGCGGCGAGGCCGTCGCCGCACTACCGGCATCGCGGAAATCGGCGGTGCCTTCCAAGAGCACTTCCTTGCCGGGCAGGAATTTCAGCGTCGCCGGGTTTGGCGTCGATTCGGTCTGGATGAACATGGCCGTCTCCGTGCCCGTCTCGGGCAGATAGTTTGGAATAATTCTAAATAAGCTCTATCGGCTGGACATTCAAGCGAAACGCATCGCCCGAATGGCTGGCTGGCGGAATGTTTTTGCTGGCTGGGGATCGAAATCCCTGGCGGGCTTCAGGCGAGGCTGTCGATTTCCTCGTCCGAAAGGTTTTGCGGCACCACGGTCACCGGGATAGGGAAGGCGGCGCCCTTGCCGGCCACGGCGCCGACCAGCGGCCCGGGCCCTTCCTTGCCGGCGCCGGCCGCCAGCACCAGGATGGCGATATCCTGGTCTTCCTCGATCAGCTTGTGGATCTCTTCGGTGGGCTTGCCCTCGCGCACCACCATCTCCGGTTCGATGCCGAGTTTCTGGCGCACCTTGTTGGCGTAGCTGTCGAGCGCGGTACGTGCGGTGGCGGTCGCCTCCTCGCGCATGATCTTCTCGACGCCCAGCCAGTGCTGGAAATCGTCCGGTTCGATGACGTAGAGCAGCACCAGCACGCCGCTGGTGCTCAGCGCCCGCTTCGAGGCGTAGGCGACGGCGCGCTCGCATTCGGGCGTATCGTCGATGATCGCCAGGAACTTGCGGCGATGTCCGGCTTCGCGGCTGAGGCGTTTGGAGACCATGTCTATTTACTCGATGTCATTTCGGCCGCAATCTGCCACTGCGGCTGACCGGCGGCAAGCCGCCGGTCTTTGGCCGGTATGGTGCGGGGCATAACGATGCGGATCAGTCCTGCAGCAGCCCGATGATGTCGCGAACCGTCTTCATCGTCGCTTCCGCCAGTACGCCGGCGCGCTCGCCGCCGTCCCTAAGCACCGCGTCGACATAGGCGCGGTCATCGGAAATGCGGCGCATTTCGGCGGCGACCGGCGCCAGTTTTTCGACTGCCAGGTCGGCCAGTGCCGGCTTGAACACCGAAAACTGCTGGCCGCCGAACTCCTTCAGCACCGCCTCTTTCGATATGTCGGCAAGGCCCGCATAAATGCCGACCAGGTTTTCCGCTTCCGGCCGGGTGGCGAGGCCATCCACTTCGCTCGGCAACGCTTCCGGATCGGTCTTGGCCTTGCGGATCTTCTTGGAGATGGCCTCGGCATCGTCGGTCAGATTGATGCGCGACAGATCCGACGGGTCCGATTTCGACATCTTCTTGGAGCCGTCGCGCAGGCTCATGATGCGCGCCGCCGGCCCGCCGATGACCGGCTCGGTGATCGGGAAATAGCCGTTCACCGTCTCCTCGCCTATCCTCATCTCGACGCCGACGCCAAGACCGGCGATGCGGTCCGAGAAGTCGTTGTTGAATTTCTGGGCGATGTCGCGCGTCAGTTCCAGATGCTGCTTCTGGTCCTCGCCGACCGGCACATGGGTGGCGCGGTAGAGCAGGATGTCGGCCGCCATCAGCGAGGGATAGGCAAGCAGTCCCAGCGAGGCGTTCTCGCGGTCCTTGCCGGCCTTGTCCTTGAACTGCGTCATCTTGTTCATCCAGCCGATGCGCGCCACGCAGTTGAAGATCCAGGCGAGCTCAGCGTGCTGCATGACCCGCGACTGGTTGAACACGATGTGCTTCTTCGGATCGATGCCGGAGGCCAGGAATGCCGCCGTGATGGAGCGCGTCTGGTCCCTGAGATCGTCATAGACCAGCTGGGCCGTCAGCGAATGCAGGTCGACGACGCAGTAGATGCAGTCGGACGTGTCCTGCAGAGCGACGAATTTCTTGATGGCGCCGAGATAGTTGCCGAGATGCAGATTGCCGGTCGGCTGGACACCGGAGAAGACGAGTGGCTTGAAGGCGGACATGGTTTCCTCGTGGCTTGTGGAGGGCCGTATAAGCGTGATTCCGAAAAGTTGCAGACTTTTCGGAGCCAATCACGCGGCTGGAAACCGCGTGCGGCGAAAGTCTTGCGACGGCGCGCTTATGGACGAACATGACGCTGCGATCAAGACTGCTATTGCAGCCGGCCTACTCGTCCAACTCGGCCTTTGCGGCTGATGGTGTCGCCTTGCCCGAGCCGCGCCTCACATTGCGGCGGATCATGCCGAAATCGGCGCCGCCGCTGGCAAAGGCCGTGACGAAGTAGAGCAGCGCCCCGCCGGCCACCAGCCCCAGCAGCGTCGTCGCCTTGACGACCAGCGGCGAGCCGGAGCCGAGCCTGGCGCTCAGCCAGTGTTCGGCGAAATAGAGGGCGACGCCCATCACCGCCGCCGACAGCACCAGACGCGGAATGCGCTTCAAGAGCGGCACGTCGCGGCCCCAATGGCCGCGCCGGATCAGCACCCCGAGCAGCATCAGCGCGTTGACCCAGCCGGCCACCGCCGAGGCCACGGCGATGCCGGGCGCGCCCATCCTCGGAAACAGCGTCAGCGCGGTGGCGACGTTCACCGCCACCGAAATGGCGGCGAAGATCATCGGCGTGCGCGTGTCCTCGCGGGCGAAATAGCCCGGGGTGAACGCCTTGATCAGCACGAAGGCCGGCAGGCCGAGCCCGAAGATCGCCAGGATCGCCGCCACAACAGGCGTCGAATGGTTGGCGGCGAACGCGCCGCGCTCATAGACCAGCCGCACGATCGGTTCAGACATGACCCAGAGCGCCACCGCAGCCGGCAAGGTCATGAACAAGGTGAATTCGACCGAGCGGTTCTGCAGATTGGCCGCCTCGATCAGATTGCCCGACTTCAGCGCCCGCGACAGTTCCGGCAACAGCACGATCGCAACGGCGACGCCGACCACGCCAAGCGGCAGCTGGTAGACGCGGTCGGCATAGGCGAGCGAGGAGACGGCGCTGTCCTGCGCCGACGCGATCGCGGTGCCGATCAGCTGGTTGATCTGGGTGATGCCGCCGGTGATCGCCGCCGGCAGCGCCAGGATCAGGAGCCGCTTCACGTTCGGCGTCATCTTCGGCCGGCGGAAACCGATCGAGATGCCGGCGTTGCGAACCGCCACCCAGACGATGGCGAGCTGCACGAGGCCCGCCGCCAGAACGCCCCAGGACAGGCTGAAGCCGACGGCCTGCGCATCCAGCCCATGATACCAGGCATAGCCAAGCACGCTGATCAGGATGATGTTGAGGAAGGCAGGCGCGACCGCCGCGGCGAAATAGCGGCGCAACGAGTTCAGCATGCCCGCCATCATGGCGGCCAGCGACATGCAGATGAGATACGGGAACATGATCGTCGCCAGCGTGACGGTCGTCTCGAACTTGCCCGGCGTGTCGGCGAAACCCGGCGCCACCAGGTAGCGCACGATCAGCGGCATCGCCAGTTCCATGGCGATGGTCAGCGCCAGCAGCGCCGTGAACAGCACCCCGAACACTTCCTCCGAGAAGCGCTTGGCGCCGTCGGTGCCGTGCGTCTCGATTTCCTTGGCGAACAATGGCACGAAGGCGGCATTGAAGGCGCCTTCGGCGAACAGCCGGCGAAAGGTGTTGGGAAACTGGAAGGCGGCGTTGAAGGCGTCCGCCACCGGTCCGGTGCCCAGTGCCGCCGCCATCAGCATCTCGCGGCCGAAACCGAGCGCGCGGCTCATCAGCGTGCCGGAAGCGACCGTTGCGAATTTCTTGACGAGGCTCATGCGTTTGGAGACTGCCTGCGCGATTGGGACAAAGTGATGGTGGCGCTCACTCGGCGGCCGCCTTGGTCCTGCTGCCGCGTTCGGAGGCCGTGCCCTCGAGCGTCGCCGTCAGCCTGTTGCGGATGGTCGTGGTGCGTGAGGGGCTGTCGATCTTCTGGCCAGTGAGGTCGGTGACGTAGAACGTGTCGATCACCTTTTCGCCGAAGGTGGTGATGTGGGCTGACGCGATGTCGAGCGACAGGTCGGACAGTGTTCCGGTGATCTCCGACAACAGACCCGGCCGGTCCAGCCCTTCGACCTCGATCACCGAAAATCGGTTCGACAGCGTGTTGCGAATTTCGGCGCGCGGCGCGATCCGGAAGACCTTGGCGCCGCGCTTGGGCTTGGTGCGCTTCTCGATCATCTCCGGCAGCCAGCTCTTGCCCGACAGCACGTCCTCGATCAGCCGCCCGACGCGCTCGGCGCGCCGGCGCTCGTCCTCGTCGCGGTCGAACTCCCTCGAGATCAGGATCGTGTCCAGCGCGCGGCCGTCCGAGGTGGTGAATATCTGCGCGTCGACGATGTTGCCGCCGGCCGCCGCACAGGCGCCGGCGATCACCGACAGCAGGCGCGGATGGTCCTGCGCCAGCACGGTGATCTCGGTCACCGCCTCGAACTGGTGCGTCTTGACCATGGTGGCAAGCTTGTTGCCGGCCGCATCCGCCTCGCGGATGAATTCGGCATGGCGAAGCTGGTCCGGCAGGTCTACGGTCAGCAGGTAGTTCTCATAATGCAGGCCGACATAGCGCTCGCGGACCTTGTCTGGCCAGCCGGCGAGCGCTTCGGCCAGGCGCTCGCGCGCGGCGGAAGTGCGTTGGGCGCGCGACACTTCCGAGAAGCCGCCGGTGAGCAGCAGTTCGGTCTCGTAGTACAGCGTGCGCAGCAACTGGCCCTTCCAGCCGTTCCAGACTCCCGGTCCGACGCCCCTGATGTCGCAGACGGTGAGGATGAGAAGCAGCTTCAGCCGCTCGACGGACTGCACGATCGAGGCGAAGTCCTCGATCGTCTTGCGATCGTTGAGATCGCGCGTCTGCGCCGTCATCGACATGACCAGATGGTTCTCGACCAGCCAGGCCACCGTTTCCGTGTCCGCCGTCGAAAGTCCCATATGCGGGCAGATGCGCCGGGCTATCCGGGCGCCGGCTTCCGAATGGTCCTCCGGCCTGCCCTTGGCGATGTCGTGCAGCAGCACGGCGACGTAGAGCGCCTCGCGGCTTTTTCTCAGTCCCGGCATCAGCGAATGCGACAGCGGATGCACCTTCTCGCCGTCGCCGCGCTCGATCTCGGCCAGCACGCCGATGCAGCGGATCAGATGCTCGTCGACCGTGTAGTGGTGATACATCGAGAACTGCATCATAGCGACGATCTTGCCGAAATCGGGGATCAGCCGGCCGAGCAGCCCCGCCTCGTTCATGCGGCGCAAATTGAGCTCGGCATTGCGGTCCGAGGTCAGGATGTCGAGGAACAGCCGATTGGCCTCCTCGTCGCGCCGCAGCGACTTGTTGACCAGGCCGAGCGAGCGGGTGAGCAGCTTCAGCGCGTCGGGGTGGAATTCCAGCCCGTGCTTGTCGGCGAACCAGAACAGCCGCAAGAGATTGACCGGGTCGCGCTCGAACACCTGGTCGTCGGCGATGTTGATGCGGTGGTTGTCGACGATGAAATCCGACGTGCCGGCAAGCTTGCGCTTGCGGCGCTGGAAGGTGAGAAAGATGCGGTTGAAGCCCGGCACATGCTTGGCCTGCTCCTCTTCGAGCGCGGCGCAGAAGATACGGGTCAGGTCGCCGACATCCTTGGCGACGAGGAAATAGTGCTTCATGAAGCGCTCGACCGCCGACAGGCCGGGATGGGTGGTGTAGCCCAGCCGCTCCGCGATCTCGCGCTGGATATCGAAATGCAGCCGCTCCTCGGCCTTGCCGGTGAGGAAATGCATGTGGCAGCGCACGGCCCACAGGAAATCCTCGGCCTTCTGGAATTCGCGGTATTCGGCCTGCGTGAAGACGCCCTTCTCGACCAACTCCTCGCCGGTGCGCACGCGGTAGAAATACTTGCCGATCCAGAACAGCGTCTGCAGGTCGCGCAGGCCGCCCTTGCCGTCCTTGACGTTGGGCTCGACCAGATAGCGGCTTTCGCCGGCCTTGGCATGGCGCTCATCGCGTTCGGCGAGCTTGGCCTGCACATATTCCGGTCCGGTGGTGCGCACCACCTCGTGGTCGAAGCGCAGCATCAGTTCGTCGTAGAGCTTCTGCTCACCCCACAGGAAGCGCGCTTCCAGGATCGAGGTGCGGATGGTGATGTCGGTGCGCGACAGCCGCAGGCATTCCTCGATGTTGCGGGTCGCGTGGCCGACCTTCAGCCCCAGGTCCCACAGCATGTAGAGCATGTATTCGACTGTCTGTTCGCCCCACGGCGTCTGCTTGTAGGGCAGCAGGAACAGAAGGTCGATGTCGGATCCCGGCGCCAGCGTGCCGCGGCCATAACCACCGACCGCGACGACGGCCATGCGTTCGGCGACCGAGCGGTTTTTCACCCGGTAGACATGGGTCGCGGCGAAATCGTAGAGCGCCCGGATCAGCTCATCCATCAGGTGCGACAGCCGCTCGGCGCAGGCATTGCCGCCGCCATCCTGCTTCAGCATGGCCTCGGCGACCTTTCGGCCCGCGGCGAGCCGGCCCTTGAGAAGCTGGAGAACCCCGGCGCGGGCCGCCGATCCGGAGCCGTCCCCGGCCGTGGCCGCCGTCAGAGCGGTCATCTCGCGGCGCAAGGCGTCGCCGTCGATCAGTTCATCGAGCTTCAGGGAGATTTTCGCCATGGTACCGGTTGGCCTTGCCTTTTGGGCGGCGTCTATAGCGCGTTTCCGCGGCGCTGGGTATGGGGGCGGGTTGACGCGTTTCCATGGTGGACACCCGCGACAATAAAATTCAAACCAGTCCTTGACCTTCCAGTTACTGGAAGGACTACCTCCGGCTCGAAGCAGTTTGATAGAGGCATTCGAAATGACGCATTCAGATCACGATCATCACGCGCATGGTGGTTGCTGCGCGGCAAAAGGTGCGGCCGTGGATGCTGGCGCCGTCACGCGCGATCCGGTCTGCGGCATGACCGTCGATCCAGCCGCCGGCAAGCCGACATCGGAGCATGGCGGCCGTCACTATCATTTCTGCAGCGAAAGCTGCCGTTCGAAATTCCAGGCCGAGCCGGAAGCATACCTGACCGCAACCGACCCCGTCTGCGGCATGAGCGTGGACCGCGCCACGGCAAAGCATTTTCTGCGCCATGACCGCCAGGGCTTCTATTTCTGCTCCGCCGGCTGCAAGTCGAAGTTCGAGGCGGCACCGCAAACCTATCTCGGCGACAGGCCGGCGCCTCAGGCGATGCCGAAGGGCACGCAATACACTTGCCCGATGCATCCCGAGATCATCCGCGACAAGCCCGGCTCCTGTCCGATCTGCGGCATGGCGCTCGAGCCGATGGGCGTTCCGACCGGTGACGAGGGGCCAAATCCCGAACTGGTCGATTTTACCAGGCGGTTCTGGGTCAGTGCAGTGCTCTCGGTGCCCCTTCTCATCGTCGCCATGGCGCCGATGATCGGTCTGTCGTTCGAGAAGCTGGTCGATGACCGGACAAAGGTCTGGATCGAGCTGGCGCTCGCAAGCCCCGTCGTGCTTTGGGCAGCATTTCCGTTCTTTCACCGCGGCTGGGACTCGATCCGCAACCGCAACCCGAACATGTGGACGCTGATTTCGCTCGGCGTCGGTGCGGCCTATCTCTACAGCGTCGTCGCGACGCTGTTCCCGGACATTTTTCCGCATCAGTTCCGCGGCCATGGCGGGGCGGTGCCGGTTTATTTCGAGGCCGCCGCCGTCATCGTCGCGCTGGTCTTTCTCGGCCAGGTGCTGGAACTGCGCGCCCGCGAAAAGACCGGCTCGGCGATTCGCGCCTTGCTAGATCTCGCGCCCAAGACCGCCCGCCGCATAGGAGAGGACGGTTCCGAGAGCGATGTGCCGCTGGACAGCGTCAAGGCCGGCGAGCGCCTGCGCATCCGGCCCGGCGATGCCGTGCCGGTCGACGGCACCGTGCTCGAAGGCCGCTCTTCCATCGACGAATCCATGATCACGGGCGAACCGTTGCCGGTCGAGAAAGCCGAAGGTGATACCCTCACCGGCGGCACGCTCAACAAGAACGGCTCGCTGATCATGCGCGCCGAGCGCATCGGCGCCGAGACCACGCTCTCGCGCATCGTCGAGCTGGTCGCCAAGGCGCAACGCTCGCGCGCGCCGATACAAGGGTTGGCCGATCGCGTTTCCTTCTACTTCGTCCCGGCTGTCGTTCTGGTCGCCATCGCTGCCTTTGTCGCCTGGGCGATCTTTGGGCCCTCGCCCAGCCTGATCTTCGCCATCGTCTCGGCGGTCTCCGTGTTGATCATTGCCTGTCCCTGCGCACTCGGCCTCGCCACGCCGATGTCGATCATGACCGCCACCGGACGTGGCGCCCACGCCGGCGTGCTGATCAAGGAGGCCGCCGCGCTCGAACGCTTCGCTTCCGTCGATACGCTGATCGTCGACAAGACGGGGACACTGACCGAAGGCCGGCCGAAACTGACGGATGTCGTAGCCGCCGATGGGTTTTCGGAGGAGGAATTGCTGGGCCTCGCCGCGAGCCTGGAGAAGGGCTCGGAGCATCCCCTGGCCGAGGCTATTGTCGAAGGCGCCGCGACCCGCGGTGTAAGGGTCGCCGAAGCCAGCGGCTTTGAGGCGGTCACCGGCAAGGGTGTTTCCGGTGCCGTTTCGGGCAGGAATGTAGCGCTCGGCAACGCCGCGATGATGCGTGATCTCGGCGTCGGCGTGTCCACCGTTTCGGCCGCGGCCGAGGCGCTGCAAGGCGATGGCAAGACGGCGATGTTCGTCGTCGTGGACAGGAAATTGGCCGGCATCGTCGCCGTCGCCGATCCGGTCAAGGCGACCACCGCCGAGGCGATCAAGGCCCTGCACGACAGCGGCTTGAGGATCATCATGGCGACCGGCGACAATGAGCGCACGGCAAACGCGATCGCCAGGAGTCTCGACATCGACGAAGTCCGCGCCGGCCTGTTGCCGGAACAGAAGGGCGCGCTGGTCGAGGAATTGCGCGGCAAGGGCGCCGGCGTCGCCATGGCCGGCGACGGCGTCAACGACGCACCGGCCTTGGCCGCCGCCGATGTCGGTATCGCCATGGGCACCGGCGCCGATGTCGCCGTCGAAAGCGCCGGCATCACTTTGGTCAAGGGCGACCTCAACGGCATCGTGCGTGCCCGCACACTGGCTCAGGCGACTATCCGCAATATCAGGCAGAACCTGTTCTTCGCCTTCCTCTACAATGTGCTTGGCGTGCCGGTCGCGGCCGGCGTGCTCTATCCGCTGACCGGCACGCTGTTGTCGCCGATGCTGGCAGCGGCGGCGATGAGCCTGTCCTCGGTTTCAGTGATCGCCAACGCGTTGCGGCTGAGGACATTGAAACTTTGAGCCGATCCCCCAAATACGAAAACCCAATGAACAGGAGACCGTCAATGACCTTGGCCAAGAAAATCGTACTGCTGCTGATGGCGGCTGGAATGCTGGTTGCCGTCTTCCTCGAAAGCGTTCCCGCACAGAGCGAGGAGATGAAGCACGACATGGCCGGCATGGCGACGGGGGCGGAAGGCCCATCGACCGCAGGCTACAAGGCGGCGATGGACAAGATGCACGCCGACATGATGGCCTCCAAATACACCGGCAATGCCGACGTCGATTTCGTCCGCGGCATGATCCCGCACCACCAGGGCGCCATCGACATGGCCAAGGTCGAACTCGCCAACGGCAAGGATCCCGAGATCCGCAAGCTGGCCGAGGCCGTCATCGCGGCGCAGGAAGCCGAGATCAAGCAGATGCAGGACTGGCTCGCCGCCCATCCGGTGAAGTAAGCTTTCGCGGCTCGGGCGAGAACGCCTCCGGATTTCTCGCCCAGAGCGGTTCAGCGTGATGGAATCGCCGACCCGCTCTAAATCTTGTTTACGCAATTCCGGACGGAAAGCCGCTACACACTTTTCCTGGAATTGCCCCAGACTGTGACGCGATCCGGTCTAAACTGGAGCCTGCCATGCCCTCGAGCGTCAGAACCACCACGCTGCCCTCCGGCGAAGCCGTTCCCGTTCTCGGCCAAGGCACTTGGAAGATGGGCGAGGATTCGCGCCGCCGCGCCGAGGAGGTGAATGCCCTCAAGCTAGGTCTCGATCTCGGCGTCAAGCTGATCGACACCGCCGAGATGTACGCCAGCGGCGGCGCCGAGGAGGTGGTGGCGGAAGCCATCGCCGGGCAGCGCGCCGAGGTCTTCCTGGTCTCGAAGGTGCTGCCGTCCAACGCCTCGCGCGCCGGTGTGCAGCGCGCCTGCGAGAACAGCCTGAAGCGCCTCGCCACCGACCGTATCGATCTTTATCTGCTGCATTGGCCAGGCAGCGTGCCCCTGGCCGAAACCGTCGAAGCCTTCGAGGCGCTGAAGAAAGCCGGCAAGATCCGCCACTGGGGCGTCAGCAATTTCGACACCGGGGAGATGGAAGAGCTGGTCGGCCTGCCCGACGGCGGTAACGTCCAGACCAACCAGGTGCTCTACAATCTGGTCCGGCGCGGCCTTGAGTTCGATCTGGCGCCTTGGAGCCGGAAACGCGGCATCCCTTTGATGGCCTATTCGCCGGTCGAGCAGGGCGCCTTGGCGCGCAATGCCAGTTTAGACGCGGTCGCCGCCCGCCACGGTGCGACCGCGGCACAAATCGCACTGGCCTGGGTGATGCACCAGGATGGCGTCATCGCCATTCCCAAGGCCAGCAGCCAGGACCATGTCCGCCAGAATGTCGCGGCGCTCGACATCGAGCTCACAGGCGAGGACCTCGCCGACCTCGACCGCGCCTTCCCGCCGCCGAGCCGCAAACGCGGGCTGGAGATGATCTGAGCGTTGTCGGTGAAGCTGCCAATCTCCCCCCTCGAGGGGGGAGATTGGCGGTTTCGGCGATACCGCCATGCCAGCAGGTTCAATCTACATTCCCGCCAGCCCCTTCAATCGATAAAGCGCTTCCAGCGCTTCCCTCGGCGTCATCTCATCGGGATTGATGTCACCGAGTGCGGCGCCCAGCGCGTCGCTCTTGACCGGCTTTGGCGCTTCCCGCTTCACCGCCACGGAAAACAGCGGCAGATCGTCGACCAGGCGGTTGGTCTTGCCCGAAACCTCGCCTTCCTCGAGCTGGTGCAGCACTTCCTTGGCACGGTCCACCACCGCCTCCGGCAGGCCGGCGAGCCGCGCCACCTGGACGCCGTAGGAGCGGTCGGCCGCGCCCTTGCCGACCTCGTGCAGGAAGACGACGTCGTTCTCCCATTCCTTGACCCGCATGGTGACGTTGTGGAGCCGCGCCAGCTTACCGGCAAGCGAGGTCATCTCGTGGAAATGCGTGGCGAAGATCGCCCGGCAGCGGTTCTTCTCGTGCAGATATTCCACCGCGGCCCAGGCGATCGACAGGCCGTCGAACGTGGCGGTGCCGCGGCCGATCTCGTCGAGGATCACCAGCGCGCGTTCGCCGGCTTGGTTGAGGATCGCCGCCGTCTCGACCATTTCGACCATGAAGGTCGATCGGCCGCGCGCCAGATCGTCCGAGGCGCCGACGCGGGAAAAGAGGCGGTCGACGACGCCGATATGGGCCGATGTCGCCGGCACGAAAGAGCCGGTCTGGGCCAGGATAGCGATCAGCGCGTTCTGCCGCAGGAATGTCGATTTACCGCCCATATTGGGGCCGGTCAGCAGCCAGATCGCGCCGTTCTTGGCGCTGCCCTCCGGCGACAGGTCGCAGTCATTGGCCACGAACGGCCCTTCGCCCGAGCGCCGCAGCGCCTGTTCGACCACGGGATGGCGCCCACCCGAAATCTCGAAGGCAAGGCTGGCATCGACCAGCGGCCGGCACCAGGCCTCGCTCTCGGACAAAAGCGCCAACGCCGCCGACACGTCCAGCACGGCGAGAGCATCGGCCCCGGCGCGGATCTTCTCCGCTTCGCCGACCGCTTCCGCCGTCAGCGCGTCGAAGGCGGCAAGCTCGATGCTCAGCGCCCGGTCGGCGGCATTGGCGATCTTCGTTTCAAGCTCAGCCAGCTCCGTCGTGGTGAAGCGCATGGCGTTGGCCATGGTCTGGCGGTGAATGAAGCGCGCCTTGGCGCCATCGCTGCCGGTCATCACGGCGTGATGGTTGGCGGTCACCTCGATATAGTAGCCGAGCACATTGTTGTGCCGGATCTTCAGGGACCGAATGCCGGTCTCCTCGATCAGCGAACGCTCCAGCCCGGCGATCACTTTTCGCGACTCGTCGCGCAGCGCCCGCATCTCGTCGAGCTCGGCGTTGTAGCCGCCTCGGATGAAGCCGCCGTCGCGCTTGAGCAGCGGCAGTTCCTCGCCAAGCGCATGCGTCAGATGCCCAGCAAGCGCTTGCGGCAGCGCCCGGATCGCTGCGAGCGCCGCCGCCAATTCACGGGGCAGGGCGGTCGCGGCAAAGATCTCCGCGATCGCGCCGGCGGCCTCGAAGCCGGCGCGCAGCGCGCCGAGGTCGCGCGGGCCGCCGCGGTTGAGCGCCAGCCGCGACAGCGCGCGCGGCATGTCGGCGACGCTCTTCAGGCTCGCCCGCACCGCCTGGCAAAGCTGCGTCTCGGAACGGAAGAACGACACCGAATCCAGCCGCGCGGCGATTGCCGCCGGGTCGGTCAGTGGCGCCATCAGCCGGTCGGCGAGCAGCCTGGCGCCGCCGCCGGTCACCGTGCGGTCGATCGCCTTGAACAATGAGCCTTCACGGCTGCCCGACAGCGTGCGCAGCAGCTCCAGGTTGCCGCGCGTCGCCGGGTCGATGAACAAAGTCGAGCCGGCCTCCTCGCGCTCGGGACGCGACAGCGGCGGCCGCTCGGCCTTCTGCGTCTTTTCGACATAGGCGATGGCGCCCGAAATCGCCGACAGTTCGGCACGCGAAAACGCACCAAAGCTGTCCGGCGTCGCCACCTCGAAGAAGCGGGCGATGCGCCCAGCGGCCGAGGCCGAATCGAACAGGCTCGGCGGCTGCGGGTTGGCGACGCGGCCGAGCACGTCGAATACCGGTCGCAATTCGGGATCGTGGAACACCGGCTCGGCGACGATCAGCTCGCGCGGATCGACGCGGAAAATGTCGGCGAGCAGCCGGTCGGCGGTGGTGTCGGTGACCCGGAAAGCCCCGGTCGAAATGTCGATCCAGGCCAGGGCAAAGCTTCCTTGGTTCCCGGTCGCGCCGCCGCGCTCCCCGCCTCTTGCATCGCCGCCGCCCTTCACCCGTCCCAGCGCCATCAGGAAACTCGATTCCGACGGCGCCAGCAATTTGTCCTCGGTGATGGTGCCAGGCGTCACCAGCCGTACCACATCGCGGCGCACCACCGATTTGGAGCCGCGCTTCTTGGCTTCGGCCGGATCCTCGATCTGCTCGCAGACGGCGACACGGAAACCCTGCGCGATCAGTTTCTGCAGATAGTCATCCGCCGCATGCACCGGCACGCCGCACATCGGGATGTCGTGGCCCTGATGCTTGCCGCGCTTGGTCAGCACGATGCCGAGCGCCCCGCTCGCCTTCTCCGCATCCTCGAAGAACAGCTCGTAGAAATCGCCCATCCGGTAGAACAGCAGCGAATCCGGGTTCGCCGCCTTGATCTCGATGAACTGCTCCATCATCGGGGTCACGCCGCCAGCGGCTGCCGGCGTGATCGCCTCGGGAGCGTCCGGTTCGTTTTGAATGTGCATGTTCATGCGCTCACGCTAGCAGATGTGGCGGCGGGGTTTAATGCCGGCCATTGGAAAAGCAGGGGAAGAACGGAGATCAACCACCATTGAACGCCATGCGTCCTTCCGACGCCAGTTCGGCAACGCTTGGCGGTTTACACGCGGCGGCGCGTGGTCTTAATTCGGAATCACACAAGGCACCCGCCTCAAGGAGGTGCCGCATGGCGAGGAAATCAAAAGCATCATGGCAAGGAAAACCGAAAACAGCGGTCCGTCCGTCAGCGCGCAGGAAGCGCTCGAATTCCACGCCATGGGGCGGCCCGGCAAGCTCGAGATCGTCGCCACCAAGCCGATGGCCACGCAGCGCGATTTGAGCCTCGCCTATTCGCCTGGCGTCGCCGTGCCGGTGCTGGCTATCGCGGAGGATCCCAGCCGCGCCTTCGACTACACGTCGCGCGGCAACATGGTCGCCGTCATCTCCAACGGCACCGCCATCCTGGGCTTGGGCAATCTCGGCGCGCTGGCCTCCAAGCCGGTCATGGAGGGCAAGGCGGTGCTGTTCAAGCGCTTCGCCGATGTCGATTCCATCGATCTCGAGGTCGACACCGAGGACGCCGACGAGTTCATCAACTGCGTGCGCTTCCTTGGGCCCTCCTTCGGCGGCATCAACCTGGAGGACATCAAGGCGCCGGAATGCTTCATCATCGAGCAGCGGCTGCGCGAACTGATGGACATCCCGGTCTTCCACGATGACCAGCACGGCACCGCCATCATCTCGGCCGCCGGCCTGATCAACGCGCTGGAGATCACCGGCCGCGACATGAAGACCACCAGGATGGTCTGCAACGGCGCCGGTGCGGCCGGCATCGCCTGTATCGAGCTGATGAAGGCGATGGGCTTTGCGCCCGAGAACATCATCCTGTGCGACACCAAGGGCGTGGTCTTCCAGGGCCGCACGGAAGGCATGAACCAGTGGAAGTCGGCGCATGCGGTCAAGACCGACGCGCGGTCGCTGGCCGAAGCGCTGGATGGCGCCGACGTCTTCCTCGGCCTTTCCGCCAAGGGCGCGCTGACCACCGCCATGGTGCGTTCCATGGCCAAGAACCCGATCATCTTCGCCATGGCCAACCCCGATCCCGAGATCACGCCCGAGGAAGTGGCGGAGATCCGCACCGACGCCATCATGGCGACCGGGCGTTCTGACTATCCCAATCAGGTCAACAACGTGCTCGGCTTTCCCTATATCTTTCGCGGTGCGCTGGATGTGCGGGCCACCACCATCAATGACGACATGAAGATCGCCGCCGCGCGTGCGCTTGCCGACCTGGCACGCAAGGACGTGCCCGACGACGTCGCGGCAGCCTACCAGGGCAACCGGCCGAAATTCGGCCCCAACTACATCATCCCGGTGCCGTTCGATCCGCGCCTGATCTCGGCCATTCCGCTGGCCGTCGCCAGGGCGGCGATGGATTCTGGCGTCGCCCGCAAGCCGATCCTCGATCTCGACCGCTACGCGCAGGAGCTGTCGGCCCGCCGCGACCCGATCGCCTCGACCTTGCAGCGCATCTACGACCGCGTGCGCCGCCAGCCCAAGCGCATCGTCTTCGCCGAGGGCGAGGAGGAGCAGGTGATGCGCGCCGCCGTCTCCTATGTGAACCAGCGGCTCGGCACCGCCATCCTGCTCGGCCGTGACGACGTCATCAAGGAGAACGCCAGGCACGCCGGCATTGATCTCGACAAGCAGGGCCTGGAGATCATCAATGCGCGCCTGTCGCGCCGCAATTCGGTCTATACCGATTATCTCTACGAGCGCATGCAGCGCAAAGGCTTCCTGTTCCGCGACTGCCAGCGCCTGATCAACAACGACCGCAACCATTTTGCCGCCTGCATGGTGGCGCTGGGCGATGCCGACGGCATCGTCACCGGCGTCACCCGCAACTATTCCACCGCGCTCGACGATGTCAGGCGCGTTATCGACGCCAAGCCCGGCCACCGCGTCATCGGCGTGTCGATCGTTTTGGCGCGCGGCCGCACCGTGATCGTCGCCGACACAGCCGTGCACGACATGCCGAACGCCGAGCAGATCGCCGACATCGCCGAGGAGGCGGCAGGCTTTGCCCGCCGCATGGGCTATGAGCCGAGGCTCGCCATGCTCGCCTATTCCACCTTCGGCCATCCCCACGGCGAGCGCTCCGAGCGCATCCAGGAAGCCGTGCGCATCCTCGACAAGCGCCGCGTCGATTTCGAGTATGACGGCGAGATGGCCGCCGACGTCGCGCTCAACGCCCGCGCCATGGCGCAATACCCGTTCATGAGGCTGACCGGCCCGGCCAATGTGCTGATCATGCCGGCCTTCCACTCTGCCTCGATCTCGACCAAGATGCTCCAGGAACTCGGCGGCTCGACGGTCATCGGCCCGCTGCTGGTCGGGCTGAACAAGCCGGTGCAGATCGTCTCGCTGAACGCCAAGGACAGCGATATCGTCAACATGGCGGCGATCGCGGCCTACACGGCGGGGACCTGAGGAAGGGGTTCGCGCGTCGGACGCGAAGCAGCGGCGGATCTGATCGCGCTTAACCCGCGGAAAAAACCCGCGCCGCCTCAACGACCTCCTTAACCTGATCTTGCCTCAGCAGGTCGATGGGAATGCGCTCGTCGAGCAGCGCGGAGGGGCGGGTCAGCCACAGCCACGCCAGCCTCGGATTGCCGATCAACGACAGCACGTCTCGAATACCCGCCACCGGTCTGCCATCGACGAACTGCGCCAGCGGGAAGACGTGCTTGCGGCCGCCCTTACGCAAGGCGACCACCTCGCCGCGCCTCTGCCAGCGGTGCAGGGTCGAGCGCGCAATGCGGAAGTTTTCTTCCAGATAGGTCGAGCCGGCGACGCGGCCGGCCCAGTCCTCGATCAGCATCGATTCGAGGTCGTCGGACTGGGTGCGCGGAAGCGGGGAGGCGGGGCCGTCGAAATCCGCCGACGGATTTGTGGCGCCCGCAGTACCGGTTTCGCTGCGGCGCGCGGCTTCCGCGGCCAGCGCACGCACGAATTTCGACGCCAGCCCCGGAAGGTCGGCATGGAGGGCATCGATGGCGCGCTGGTGCTTCGGCGACAGCAAGGTGACGGCGGACGCTATGCTGCCCGCGATCTTGCCAACCGAGACCATGGTGGGTTTGTTGATGGCCTCGTCATAGTGGGCGAGCGCCCGCTCGACCTTCTCCGCGACCATGTCCGCGAAGTCGTCTTGTTTAGGACCGGTTATGTGAAATCTGTTCATGCATCTGTCTTCTGGCCGCGAGCGCTCCTCCCCGATCGCGGCCCGTTGCTGAATTTCTAATGTAGAAAGCGGAAATCGCGGCGGCAACAAATCCGGCCGCCCGACAGCTTGCTGTCTTGCATCTTGGCACCCCAACTGGCTGAGGGCGCCCAAATGTCAGTCAAGGACGCCCAGATTGCGTGTAGGTGCGATGTGTGACAGCCGCGCGACGGTGAACGGCGGGCGCTTTTACCTTCTCCCCTTGTGGGAGAAGGTGGCCGAGCGAAGCTCGGTCGGATGAGGGGTGTTCCAGCTTGGCGCTAAGTTACCCCTCACCCGGATTGCCTTCCGATTTGCTAAGGACAAATCGGGGCAATCCGACCTCTCCCACAAGGGGAGAGGTACGAGGCACCGCCCTCTACAGCAACCCCGCCAATTCGGCTTCTTTGCGCAGATTCTGCCTTGGCCTGGGGCCGATCTGCTGGATCACCAGGCCGGCGGCCAGTGAGCCGAGATCGCCGCAGGTCTTGAGGGCGCGGCCTTGCGTGTAGCCATGCAGGAAACCGGCAGCGTAGAGATCGCCGGCGCCCGTCGTGTCGACCAGCTCCTTGATGGCGGTCGCCTGGATGACCACGGTCTCGTCGCCGCGCACGATGACCGAGCCTTTTTCCGAGCGCGTCACGGCTGCGATCTTGCAGTCCTTGCGGATCTGGGCAAGCGCCTCGTCGAAGGACGAGGTCTGGTAGAGCGACTTGATCTCATGGCTGTTGGCGAAGACGATGTCGACGGTGCCCGAGCGCATCAGGTCGAGGAATTCGTCACGGTAGCGGTCGACGCAAAACGAATCCGACAAGGTCATCGACACTTCGCGGCCCGCCGCGTGCGCCAGCTTGGCCGTCTGCCGGATCGCCTCCTTGGCGCGGGGCGGGTCCCACAAATACCCCTCGAAATAGGTGACCTTGGCGCCCGACGCCTTGTCGGCCTCGACATCCTCCGGTCCGAGCTCGACGCAGGCGCCGAGATAGGTGTTCATCGAGCGCTCGCCGTCGGGGGTAACGAAGATCATCGAGCGCGCCGTCGGCGGCTCGCCCTGAAGCGGCTTGGTGTCGAAGGCGACGCCCTGTGCGTGGATGTCGTGGGCATAGATTTCGCCCAAAGCATCGTTGGAGACCTTGCCGAAGAAGGCGGCGCGGCCACCGAAGGAGGCAACGCCGGCCGCCGTGTTGCCCGCGCTGCCACCGGACGCCTCGATCGCCGGGCCCATGCGGCTGTAGAGCAGTTCGGCGCGGTGCGTGTCGATGAGGTTCATCGCGCCCTTGATGATGCCGTTGGTCTTGAGGAATTCCTCTTCGCACTGGGCGATGATGTCGACAATCGCGTTGCCGATGCAAAGCACGTCATAGTCCGGCATCAATGTCTCCGCCAAAATCCGCGCCGGCTTCTTGCCATGCCGGCCGGGCGCGGGTCTAGCGATTTGCAACCGGTTTGCCTAGGCCATGTTCATACCGCGTGATGCCTAGGCGCTACGACAATTCGGTCGTGGCCGAAGCATTTCACCTCGGCTTTGCCTAAGAAGGGCCTTTCGATCCCGGCCCGAAGGCGGCAAGCCCATGCCTGCAAGAAACGACATGAACACCGATCTGGCGCTGCTCGGCGTCCTGGCGGTGCTTTGGGGCGCCTCCTACACCTTCATCAAGATCGGCGTCGAGACGATCCCGCCGGTGACGTTCATCGCCGCCCGCACCTTGATCGCCGGCGGCATCCTGTTCGCCGTCATCCGCTGGCGCGGGCTTGCCATGCCGGGCGATGCGGCGAGCTGGCGCCGGTTCGCCTTCCAGGCGTGCCTCAACAGCGTCATCCCGTTCACCCTGATCGCCGCCGCCGAGCGCTCGGTGGATGCCGGCCTCGCCACTATTCTCAACGCGACGTCGCCGATCTTCACCTTTCTGTTGACCGCGCTCATCACCCGCCATGAACCGGTGACGCTGCGCAAACTGATCGGCGTCGGCGCCGGCATTGCCGGGATCTGCCTCATCGTGGGCACACAGGCGCTGGGCGGTCTCGGCCATGAACTTTGGGCGCAGCTTGCCATCGTCCTTGCAACGGTCTGCTATGCGGGGGCGGCGATCTTCGGCCGAGGCTTCAAGGGCCTCGACCCGATGCTGCCCGCGGCCGGCTCGATGCTCTGCGGCGCCGTCATCCTGGTGCCGCTCAGCCTCGCCGTCGACCAGCCCTGGACGCTCGCGCCGTCGACGGCCTCGATCCTGGCCCTGCTCGGCCTGTCGGTGTTTTCGACCGCGCTGGCCTTCGTCATCTATTTCCGCCTGATCCACACGCTGGGCTCGGTCGGCACGACGTCACAGGCCTATCTGCGCGTGCCGATCGGCGTCGGCATCGGCGCAGTCTTCCTCGGCGAAAGCCTGGGTTCGACGGCCTGGCTCGGCATGGCGTTCGTCGTCGCCGGTGTCGCGGCCATGACCATTCCCACCCGCAAGCCGGCGCTCGCACAATAGGCAGCCAGGCAATCGCTTCAGACCAAATGGCGCCGACGCTCGCAAGAGGGTGGATGCGGAGAATTCGAGCCTCAAGCGATTGCCATGGCAACAGACGCTTGTGACGGGTGGACCTGCTGCCTATCCTCACGGCGTTCGAAGTGAGGTTGGAAGCACCGTGATCTCCAGCGCCGCCCGTGCCGCCGCCGGCCAGTTGTTGTCGCCCGAATTCCGCGCCGTCTTCCTTAAGACGCTGGGCCTGACTGTGCTTGCGCTGGTCGCCTTGTGGTTCGGGCTGACCAGCCTCGTCGAGTGGCTGGCGCTGCCGTGGCTGCACACGCTGTTTCCCGGTCTGCCGTCCTGGGCCGGTTGGCTGGGCGGCATCATCGCGGCCATCGCGCTTGCCTTCGGCATGGCGCTGCTCGTCGCGCCGGTCACGGCTGTCGTCGCCGGGCTGTTCCTCGACGATGTCGCCGACGTGGTGGAGCGTACCGATTATCCCGGCGATCCGCCCGGCCGCGCCATGCCGGCGCTGCGCTCGCTGGTGTTGGCGATAAAGTTCTTCGGCGTCGTCGTTCTGGGCAACATCGTCGCCCTGCTGCTCCTGCTGGTGCCGGGCGTCAACATCGCCGCCTTTTTCATCGTCAACGGCTACCTGCTCGGGCGCGAATTCTTCGAATTCGCCGCGATGCGTTTCCGTCCGGAAGAAGAGGCCAGGGCCTTGCGCCGGCACCATGCCGGGACGGTCTTTCTCGCCGGCCTGGTCATCGCGGCCTTCCTTGCCGTGCCGGTGCTCAACCTGGTGACGCCGCTCTTCGCCGCAGCCATGATGGTGCATCTGCACAAGGCGATCTCGGCCCGGCCCGATCGGCGGAGCAAGCCGTCCCGTTGATGCGTCAATCCCTACCGCAGCAGAAAGCCGCGCCCCAGTTCGTCGTCGGGCTCGACGATGAATTCCGCGCGGCCGCAATAGTAGGCGCGGCCACCCACCTGGGCGATGACCGCTTCATGCGGTCCGGCTTTCGCCGTCCGCGCCACCGCGCCGGAAAAGCGCGAGCCGGCGATGCTCTCGAAAGTGCGTGTCCGGCCTGGTGCGATCCCGCCCTTGGCATGCATCGCCGCCAGCCGGGCGCTGACGCCGGAACCGGTCGGCGAGCGGTCGACCTGCGCCTCGGCGAAGACACAGACGTTTTTCGTCGGCTCATCCGAAAACGCGTCCCGCCCATCCGTCAAAATGGTGCCGTAGAGGAAGGCGAGGTCGGCATGGTCGGGATGCGACAAGGGGAACCCGCTCTTCAGCCTTTCGGTCAGCGCCGTCGCCGCATCGACGAAATCGCGTACGCGGTCGCGGCCGAATTCGAGCCCGAACTGGCGGCAGTCGGCCAGCGCGTAGAAAGCCCCGCCATAAGCGATGTCGAAGCCGATCGCGCCGTAGCCCGGTAGCTCGATCCTGCGGTCGCGTGCGAACAAGAAAGCCGGCACGCTTTCGAACGACACAGCACCGGCCTTGCCGTCGCGCACCTCGACCGAGGCGACGACCATGCCGCAGGGCGCCTCGATGTTGACCATCGTCACCGGTTCCTGCTTGGCCACCAGCCCTTCGTCGACGGCATAGCGGCCGAGCGCGACGATGGCGTGGCCGCACATGGTCGAATAGCCCTCATTGTGCATGAACAGCACGGCAAGGTCGGCGCCCGGCAAATCGGGCTCGACCAGCAGCGCGCCATACATATCGTAATGGCCGCGTGGCTCGAACAT
The DNA here is from genome assembly GCF_020164675.1 of Mesorhizobium sp. ESP-6-2. Lineage (NCBI taxonomy): Bacteria > Pseudomonadati > Pseudomonadota > Alphaproteobacteria > Hyphomicrobiales > Phyllobacteriaceae > Mesorhizobium > Mesorhizobium sp. ESP-6-2. Next base: position 325,077 of record NZ_JAIUGT010000005.1, on the reverse strand, counting down.
CAGGATTTTCCGGAGATGATCGAGATGGTCGCGCACATAGGCGCGCTTTTCCAGGATCGTGCCCTTCGGGATATCGGGATAACCCCCGGTGACGATCCTCAGCGGCTCGCCGCCGGTGTGCATGTCGACGACGGTCAGCGTCATGTGTTCGGCCCGCTTATCCCGATTTGCCAAACAGCGCCTGCAACTTGCCGAAGGGCATGGCGGCGCGGGTGAAGCCGAACGTGCCGTCCTGCTGGATCTCGCGCGCCGCCGTTTCCAGCATGCCATAGGCGAAATTGGTCAACCAAGGCCCAAGCGAAACGCGCTTTGCCCCGGCCTTGGTCAGATCGGCGATGGTGAAGTCGGGCCTTGCCATGACGTTGACCGGCTTGCTCACTGCCGAGCAGAGCTTGCGCACCATCTCGACGTCGCCGATGCCCGGCGCGTAGAGCACGTCGGCGCCCGCCTTCTCGAATGCCTGCAGCCGCTTGATCGTGTCGTCGAGGTCGGACTTGCCCCAGAGGAAGTTCTCCGCTCGCGCGGTGAAGACGAAATCGCGTTTCAGCGCGCGGGCCGCTTCCGCCGCCGCCGCGACGCGCTCCACCGCGTGCGAAAAATCATAGATCGGCTTGTTCGGGTCGCCGGTGTGGTCCTCGATCGAGCAGCCGGCAAGGCCGGCGGCTTCAGCCGCGAAGATGGTTTCGGCGGCCTGCTCGGCGCTGTCGCCCTTGCCGCGTTCGAGGTCGGCCGAAACCGGCAGTTCGGTTGCCGCCGTCACCTCGCGGCAATGATGGATCATCTGGTCGAAGGTCACCGCGCCGTCCGGCAGGCCGCGCGAGAAGGCGAAACCGGCGCTGGTCGTCGCCAGCGCCTTGAAACCGAAGGATCCAAGCAGCTTCGTCGTGCCGACATCCCAAGGGTTGGGCATGACGAAGGTCGAGGCATGCAGGTCGCGAAAGATCTTGCCCTTGTCCATGGAAGTTCCCCCATCATGTTGAGTGCGATGGCGCGGATTTTAGCTTGCCCGCCTTGCCCGGGCAAACGAATGCAGTTGGCTCAGAAGCGTTTCGCCTTCTCTGCTGACAATTCGTCCGGCGCGTCCATGCAACCCCGTCAAAATCGGCGCCGATCAGTGGATCGGCACCAGTCCGGCCAGTGTGCGCATGTCGTCGAACAGGATGCCGCCGGCTCGCACCAAGCCGTCACGGTCGCTGTAGGGATCGCCATGATAGGAAAATACCCGCATGCCGGCGGCGATGCCGGCCTGTGTGCCGGCGACGCTGTCCTCGATGACGATACAGTCGGCAGGCGCAAAGCCCATCGTCTTGGCCGCATGCAGGAACAGGTCCGGGAACGGCTTGCCGCGCGCGACCATGGTCGAGGAAAACATCGCATGTTCGAACAGCGGCAGCAGGCCGGTCTGGCCAAGCGTGATGTGCATTTTCGACACCCTGGCCGAGGTGGCGACGCAATAGGCGATGCCGGCCGCGCGGACAGCCTCGACGAACTCCCGGACATAGGGAATCGCCTCGACCCCATGGGCGAACAGGTCCGGCAGCCCTGCGTTCCAGCGCTCGACGAAATCGGCGCCGAGCCTGACGCCGGTCTCTTCTTCGATCTGCTTCTGCACCGAGACCATGCTGCGGCCGGAGAAGTTCTTGCGGCAATATTCAAAGCTGGTGGGATACCCGGCTTCGCTCAGCCATTCGGCGAGACGCCGGTTGGCCAGGTTCTCGGTATCGACCAGAATTCCGTCGCAGTCGAAGATGACAAGTTTCGGTATGTTCATCAGGCCGTGCCGGTCGAGCCGAACCCGCCCGAACCGCGCGCCGTGCCGCCTGCCAGGGCGCGCTCTTCAACGCCCGCCTGCGTCACTGCGGCGAACACGATCTGGGCAATGCGCATGCCGCGCGTCACCGCAAAATCCTCGTCGCCGAGATTGACCAGCAGCACCTTCACCTCGCCGCGATAGTCGCTGTCGATCGTGCCCGGCGTGTTGAGGACGGTCAGCCCGTGTTTGAAGGCAAGGCCGGAGCGCGGCCGCACCTGGCCTTCCATCCCTTCGGGGATTTCCAGGATCAGTCCGGTCGGCACCAGAGCGCGTTTTCCCGGCAGGATCAGCAGCGGCCGATCGTCGGGCACCGCCGCGCGCAGATCCATGCCGGCCGCGCCGGTGCTTTCATAGGCAGGAAGGGGGAGTCCTTCCGCATGCGGCAACCTGACGAAGCCGACAGTCGGACCGATGACGGAGGAATTTTGGATGGCTGCGCGCATAAAATCGATCCTATCGGCGCGATTGCCGATTCGGTCAATTCGCCCGCAACCCTATCAACGGCTTTCTTTCGGGCATCACTATGGCCGGAGCCAACCCTTAGCGCACTTCCATCGGCACCACCGTCGTCTCCTTGATCTCCTCCATCACGAAGGATGCCGAAACGTCCGACAGCGCCACCTTGGCGATCAGCCGCTGGTAGAGCCGGTCATACGCCTTCACGTCGGCGACGCGGGCGCGCAGGACATAGTCGAGGTCGCCGGACATGCGGTAGACTCCGGTGATCTCGGAAAACCCCGTCACCGCCGCCCGGAATTTCTGCAACCACTCGGGATCATGATTTGAAGTTCGGACCAGGATGAACACGGAGAGGCCGAGCCCGAGCTTCTCGGCATCGACCAACGCCACCCGGCCGGTGATGACGCCATCCTCCTCCAGCCGCTTGACGCGCCGCCAGCAGGCGTTGCGCGACAAGGCCACCCGTTCGGACAGCTGATCGACCGACAACGTGCCGTCGCGTTGCAATTCGGCGAGCAATTTCCGATCAATTTCGTCGATCTCGATAGCCATGTGGGATGTTTGTCCCATGAACAAGCAAAATACAAGGATATTTTGAGACCGATGAACCAACGAACCGTGCCAGGATACCCGATATCAGGAACTTTAAGCGCTGAAGGGGAAGCAGCATGTCGTTTGCAAGGATTTTCACCTCCCATCCGGCCAAGGTCGGCGAAACCTATTTCGGTCACATGGCCTTTGCCGCCTGGTTTTCCTCGCGCCTGCTGACGGCCGCCGGGGCCGCCCTCGTTCACGCTTTCTTGCCATTTCTGTTCGAGACTACCGCCAGCCGAATCGTCCGCGAGCTTTACGAGCGGACGCACAACAGAGGTTCGCACGCGGTCACGGAGCCCAAGGCCCTTCTCGATCGCGCTTAGGAACGGAAGAAGCGATGTGCCGGTGGGCGGCCTATCTCGGTGAAGCGGTCTTCCTCGAAGACATCCTCACGGCGCCCTGCCACTCGCTGATCGCCCAGAGCCATTGCGCCGAGGAAGCCAAGTCGCCGACCAATGGCGATGGTTTCGGCCTTGCCTGGTATGGCGACCGGTCCGAGCCCGGCCTCTACCGCGACATCCTGCCGGCCTGGTCCGATCCCAACCTGAAGAGCCTGTGCCGGCAGATCAAATCCGGATTGTTCCTCGCCCATGTGCGCGCCTCGACCGGCGGCGCCACCAGCCGCATGAACTGCCATCCCTTCATCTCAGGCCCTTGGTCGTTCATGCACAACGGCCAGATCGGCGGCTTCGAGAAGATCCGCCGCGCGCTGGAAAATTCGCTGTCCGACGCCGTCTTCGACCAGCGCGAGGGCACTACCGATTCCGAGCTGTTTTTTCTCCTGATGATCGACGAAGGGTTGGCCGCCGATCCGCAAGGCGCCGTCGCCCGTGCCACCAGCCGCGTGCTGGAGACTTCGCGGCGTGCCGGCATCGAGCCGGCGCTGAAGCTGACGGCCGCCTTTTCCGACGGGCAGGCGCTCCACGCGGTCCGCTACGCCACGGATGACCACGCGCCCACCCTCTATACCGCCGCCAAGGGCGGCGGCCGCTGCATCGTCTCCGAACCCTTCGACCGTGAAGGCGGCGACTGGCAGGCGATCCCGCCATCGAGCTTCGTCACCATGACCAGGCGCGGCGTGAGTATTCAGCCGTTTGCGCCGGCCCCGGCGAAGTTGGCGCTGGCCGGGTAGTCTTCGTCAAACTGCAACGTCGCGGGACAAAAGGGCTCGCCGTAAAGCGCTGACCTCGATAGTGCAGCCTGCACAATTCCGATCAGGCACAGCCGATCCTCAAACGCTCAACTCCGCTTGAAACCGTGCCGTTGTCCGCCATCTTGACGGACAAGCGCGGCCAAGTCGGAGCATTCACCATGGAACTCGTCTTCTCCTCAACCGTCGACCTCGCCGCCGCCATCGCCGCGCGCGAAATCTCCGCCGTTGAAGCGCTCGATGCCCATCTGGCGCAGATCGACAGTCATAACGAAGCAGTCAACGCGGTCGTCTCGCTCGACAGGGAAGGTGCGCGCGAACGCGCCAACCAATCCGATGCGACACTCGCAAGCGGCGCTGCGCTCGGACCGCTGCACGGCATCCCGTTCGCCCTGAAGGACATGCACCAGACATCAGGCATGACGACCACGGTCGGCTTCCCGCCTTTCGCCGATTATGCGGCGAAAGAAGACAGCCCGGTCGTTGCCAGGCTGAAGGCGGCCGGCGGCGTGCTGATGGCCAAGACCAATGTCGCCAGCATGCTGTCCGACTGGCAATCGAAAAATCCGCTGTTCGGCCGGACCAGCAACCCCTGGAATCTTGAGCGCACCGCAGGCGGTTCCAGCGGCGGCGCTGCGGCCGCGATTTGCGCCGGGATGACACCGTTCGATGTCGGCACCGACATGCAGGATTCGATCCGTCTCCCCGCCGCGTTTTGCGGTGTTTATGGCCTGAAACCAACGGAGCATCGCGTCTCGCTGGCCGGCGCTTTTCCGGACCCGGGCGACGCCGCGCGCAGCGTCCGGTTGATGTCCTGTCTCGGGCCGCTGGCGCGCAGCGTGGACGATTTGTCCTTGATCTATCAAATCATCGCCGGAGCGGACGGGCGCGACACCGATGTCGCCCCGGTGCCGGTCGAAGACATGCCGAAGCTCGACCTCAAGACACTACGCATCGCCTTCGCGTCGTCGTTTCCCGGCTTCCCGGTGGCTGGCGACATCAGTGCAGCGGTCGACAACCTTGCAGGGCAGTTGCAATCGGCTGGTGCCATTGTCGAGGAAGCGAAACTGCCCAAGCTCGATCTGCGTGATGATCTAAGGCACGGCGGAGCTCTGATTGGCATGATGATGGAGGCGACGCAACCCGGGCCGCCGGAACAGCCGACCCCCGTCTCGCGCTGGTTCGAAGCGCTCGCCCGTCGCGACAAATCCATCCTCGCCTGGGACGCCTTCTTCGACAGTTGCGACGCGCTGCTCTGCCCGGTGGCCATGACTAGCGCGTTTCCTCATTGCGAGCCCGGCGCACCGGTCAAGGTCGATGGCAAGGACCAAGACTACTGGATGCTCCCGGCCTATGGCGCGGTGTTCAATTACAGTGGCCATCCGGCACTTTCGATGCCGTACGGACAGGACCGAGACCGCCTGCCGATCGGTCTGCAACTGGTCGGCAAACGCTGGTCGGAATCACGGCTGCTCGCTATTGCCGGGGCTATGGCGCCGTTGACCGGCGGCTTCAGCCGTCCACCAAACTATTGAGCGAACCGATCCAACCCGTAGGGCGCCAGCAGCGGATCGCGCTCGCCGTCGAGGATTTCGCGCGCGGCGAACAAGCCGACCGCCGGCGCCAGCGTGATGCCGGAATGCGTGACCGCGATATAGAGGCCGTCCATGCCCTCGGCGCGGCCGATGATCGGGAAGCCGTCGATCGGCGTCGGCCGGTAACCGACCGTATGGAAATCGAGCTCCAGGCCGTCGCCGCCGCGCAGCATCGCTTGCAGCGCCGCAAACAGCTCGCGCGCCGTCGCCGCCGCATCCACCCCCGGATCGGCACCGCCAAAATCCGACCCGGCGATGATGCGGCCTTGCGCCGTCTGGCGCATGTGCAGCCGCTCGGCCAGCACCAGCCCGTTTAGCAATTTTCTGTAAGGCCGCGAATGGACGATCAGGCCGGGCGGCATTTCGATCGGTAGCTTTATGCCGGCCGTCGCGGCAATCTCCGGCGAGCCGACGCCGGCCGCGATCACCACCTCATCGGCGGCGAGCAGGCCATGGGCGGTGTCCACGCCCGTCGTCCTGCCCCCGGTCTGAACAAGCGCTGTAACCGTGCTGGAGACGATGCGCGCACCGCGCTGTTCGGCGTCGGCCAGCAGCGCTTTTGTTGCCGCGACCGGCTCGGCGACGCCCTCCTCGGCGACATGCAAGGCAAAGTCGGGAAGCTCGGCGAGATTGGGCTCGATGCCAGCCGCGCCGGCACCGTCGACGCGCCTGATGCCATAACCCCAGGACGAATGCTCCGCCGCATAGGCCTCCAATTTGTCCGCCGGCAAGTCCCAGCACAGCCCGCCGCACCAGGCGAGCGGAAGGCCGGGCAGCTCGTTTGCCAGCCGTTTCCACTCCGCCATGGCGCGGGTGCGCAGCCGGAAATAGACTTCCGGATTGCCCCAGCTGGCATTGATCCAGGCGAAGGAATTCGGCGTGGCGATCCCGCCGGCGCCGCTCTCGGAAACGACGGTGACCCGTGCCCCGGCCTTGGCCAGGTGCCGGGCGATGGAAGCGCCGATGATACCGGCGCCGATGACGATGACTTCCTTCGCGCTGCTCATGCTCTGGCTCTTGATGGGAGTTGTCCCGTCATGCCATCGCATCGGTTCGATCTCAAGGGTAAGGTCAGGACTGGCACCGGTTGCGGATATGACGATCCGCTTTGCGAGAGCTACGCGCTGTCCAGCCGTTCTTCCTGCACGTCGGCGAGCAGTCGCTTCAACTCGTCATGACGCCGCATGAGCCGTGAGGAGTCTACTTTCCTTGCAGCGGCCAGCGCGGTGCCGAGTTCCAGCTCGGCGCCTGTGCGATCCCCAAGCTGGATAAGCAGCGCCGCCAGCGACAGGCGGGCATCGGCGGCACCGATCGGCGAACCGATCTCGCTCCAGCGCGAGCAAGCGATCTGCAGTTCGCGGGCTGCATCGGCCAAACGGTTTTCGCGTGAAAACAGCTCGGCCTTGGCTTCCGCCGTCAGCGCCCGGATCGATGCCATGGGCCAACGCTGTGGCTGACTCTCCAACTCGGCGATGACTTCCTTCGCCCGCTCCGGCCGGTCTGTCCTTGCCGCCACCTTGGCAAGCGTGGCGAGAACCAGCCCCTTGCGCTGCAGGGTCGGCCAGCTGCTGCCGACAAGGGAACGCTCGAGAGCGGCGAAAGCGGCCTCGGCCTGTCCCAGTTCCAGTTGCAACAGGGCAAGGCCCGGCTGCGGATCCCAGCCTGCGGCATGGGACGCACGATAGGCCACCTCCGCCTCGGTGAGATCACCGGCAGCCAGATGAATATCGCCGAGAACACGCAATGCATCGCCCGTTGCCCAAGGCGCGTCAAGCGCAAGCTGGTCGATAGCCGCGCGCACCAGCGCCTCGGCCTCCTTCAGCGTTCCGTGCACTCCGAGCACTTCTGCGCGGTGCAGCCGGCACGAGCCCGACAGGTCGTCGAGCCCGTGTCCCTTGCACCAGCTTTCGTAGCCGAGCGTCCATTGATTGGCTCTCGTCCAGTCGCCGAAACTCCGGCAGGCCCACAGTATATTGCAATAGAGAATGCCGCCGACGATGGGATCAATGTCGCTCGACAGACCAAGAGCAGCCGCGAAGTCCTGGTCTTCCTCTCCGGCCTTGGTTTCCCCAAGGCAGAGCTTGAAGAAGCCGCGATAGATCAGCCCGAGCGATTCCACGACCGGATCTTCGAGATGCTTGCCGACTTCGAACGCCTGTTCGGCCAACGCCAGCGCCTGTTCGGGCTGGGCTTCCGCGCCCATGATGCGCGCGCCCATCCAGCACCACAGGCCATGCTCCCGGCTGTCGGTGGCCGCATCGATCAACTGTGCAGCACGCTTGTGCCAGCCCTTCGCCACTGGGAGTTCGCCTCTTTCAAGGTGTATCCGCGCAAGGGTGATCGCCGGGGAAGCCGCCCGCAGTCGGTCTCCGGCGACGCTATGGGCCGCCACCGCACGCGTCAACTGCGGAATGGCTTCGGATGGCCGCCCCATGCACTCCAGGGCCAGCGCCCATTCCTCAAGGTCGGCGGTGAGAACCTCCTGTTGGGCATCCGCTTCGACGAAACAGGCCACGGCCTCTTGCCATTTCCTGGCCGTGGCTGCCGCGCGTGCACGCAAGATCTGCGACCCGGCGATCGCGGCAACTGGGTCGGCCGGGCTCGAGTTTGGATTGGAAGAGGCCGGTCTGTCGAGGCAAATCCGGTAGCCGAACCGTGGCAGGTTGCGCATCGCCGTTTCCATGCCGCCTTGGCGCAGGATGGTGCGAGCGAGGCTGGCAACGCGCTGCAACGAGGCTTCGGTTACCGTGACTCCCGGCCACAGTGTTTCGAGCAATTCGTCCTTGCTCAAGGCACGGTCCTGATACCGCAGCAGAACAGCCAGGAAATCGAACACCAGCGGCTGCACCTCGATTTCTCTGCCTGTGAGACGAAGGGTGCGCGATTCCTCGTTCAGCTCGAAATCGCCGAAACTATAGACCCCCATCGACAGCATTTCCTCCTGCGACAATAGGCAAAGGATCAGAACAAGGTAAGGGCGCCGTAAGGACTGTTGGCCGCCCCTCCCGTAATTCTCCGTGTGCCTGGTGAGCCAAGCTGCACTTTAGCGCAGTGATCCCAGGAATGTCACCGGTAGCGACACGATCGCCCGTCCGGCGGCATTTGAACCCAGACAAGGAGAACTACGGACATGCAAAAGTATATCATCGAACGCGAAATTCCCAAGGTCGGTACTTTCGAGCGCGAGCAGCTTCGCGAAGCATCCAGGGCCTCGAACACCGTTCTCGCCGAACTCGGCCCGGAAATTCAGTGGGTCGAATCCTTCGTCGCCGACGACAAGACGTTCTGCGTCTATCTCGCCAAGGATGAAGAGATCATCCAGCGCCACGCGAAGATGAGCGGCTTCCCGGCCACGAAGATCACGCAGGTCAAGCGCCTGTTCGATCCGACGACGGCACATGCCGGCGCCTGACGGGGAGGGAGCTGTCGTGAAACTCCTCGCAAATCTGATCCTCGGCACCGCTTTGTCCGCAGGCATATGGGCGTCCGCGCTCGCCTGCGGCACCGCGGATGCCCACGATACGCCAGATCCGGCGCTTAACCGGTCCCGGGAAATGGCGTCCAGGTACGTCAATATCGAGGTCGCCAAGGCCGAGGGTTACCAGCAGCTGTTCGAATGCACCACCCATGACGAGCACGGCACGATGGGCGTTCATTTCATCAACCCCGCGCGGGCAGGAGACGGCAAGCTGGTGCTGGGCGAGCCGGACGTGCTGACCTACGAGCCGGAACAGGATGGATCCATGCAGCTTGTCGGCATGGAATACATCGTCTTCGAGAAGGACTGGAAGGGGAAGGGCGTTCCCGAGTTCCTCGGCCGCACCCTCCAGCGCAAGACCACGGTGGGTGTCCACCCGGTGGACCCCTACTACGAGCTTCACGTCTGGCATTGGCGGCATAACCCGGCCGGCATGTTCGCCGACTGGAACCCTTATGTGAGCTGCAAACACGACATGTCTTGAGGGGCATCAGGCAGCGCCTGGGAGGGGCATTGCGTGGCCCTCCCAGGTATCTCGCGGCGATCTGGATGGTCGCCGGAGGGTTCGTTGCTCTCGTCGAGGGGCTCGTCGTCCGACCGACGCGGCCAACAACCATCAACTTGGAGGGAGATCGACCATGGGTCGCATTTTCGCATTCACCTACGGCTTGGCCGCATATCTCGTCTTCTTCGGTACGATTGTCTACGCCATCGGCTTCGTAAGCGGCCTGGTCGTTCCCAAGGCCATCGATACCGGAGCGGTTGCTCCGCTTGCCGAGGCTCTCACCGTCAACCTCCTGTTGATGGTTCTCTTCGCCGTCCAGCACAGCGTGATGGCCCGCAAGCCGTTCAAGAACTGGTGGGTGCGCTGGATTCCGAAGCCGATCGAGCGCAGCACCTACGTACTGCTCGCGAGCCTCGCGCTCGACCTGTTGTTCTGGCAGTGGCGCCCGATACCGGCCGTGGCGTGGCAGGTCACCGATCCGACCGTCGCCACGGTGATCCTTGGCATGTCATTCGTCGGTTGGGTGCTGGTCTTCACCAGCACCTTTCTGATCAACCATTTCGAGCTGTTCGGCCTGCATCAGGTCGCCAACAACCTCATCGGTCGCGACATGCCCTCGGTGCGTTTCAAGACGCCGGTGCTCTACAAATTTGTCCGCCATCCGATCTATCTGGGTTTTATCATCGCGTTCTGGATGGCGCCGATCATGACTTTCGGCCACCTCTTCTTTGCCGCCGTGACCACGACCTACATCTTGGTCGGCATCTTTCTCGAAGAGCGCGACCTGATCGAAATGTTTGGCGACGAATATCGGCGTTACCGCGAGCGTGTCTCGATGCTCATCCCCTGGCGCAAGTCGGCCTGAGCAGCGGGCATTCGCCAACAAACGCCATGCGACCACCGCTCGCGGTCCTTGCAAACAGCTCATGCCTACAGCGACCCGTCGCCGCGCCAACGCAGCGTGCGCTTATCCCATCACTTGAACGGAGGAAATACAGCCATGACAACAGGACATATAAAACCGGATCTCATCGTCGATCATCCCATCAGCTCGCGGCTCGTCACAGCCGCCACCGAATTGTGTCTTTCCGTCCTGCGCGCCATCGCTCGCATCATCCGAATTCGGCGCGACCGTGCACGGCTCTGGGAATTGCCGGATTACCTGCTGCGCGACATCGGCATCAACCGCTCCGAAATCCAGTCATCACCTGGTTCGGCGACAGGGACGCCAGTCGCCGTCGGTCCAAAACCGTCGACAGGCCGGGAAAGCGCTGCTAGAAGCCCGCGCCACAGACAGGATTTCATAAATTGGCTGAAGACATCGAACAGGCGGTATCGCGCCGCCGTACTTTCGCGATCATCGCCCACCCGGACGCCGGCAAGACGACGCTCACCGAAAAGCTGCTGCTGTTCGGTGGCGCCATCCAGCTTGCCGGCGAGGTCAAGGCCAAGAAGGACCGCATCCAGACCCGGTCGGACTGGATGAAGATCGAGCGCGAACGCGGCATTTCGGTCGTCACCTCGGTGATGACGTTCGAGTATGAGGACAATGTCTTCAATCTGCTCGATACGCCCGGCCACGAGGATTTCGCCGACGACACCTACCGCACGCTGTCGGCGGTCGACTCGGCGGTCATGGTCATCGACGCCGCCAAGGGCATCGAGCCGCGCACGCTGAAGCTGTTCGAGGTCTGCCGCTTGCGCGACATCCCGATCATCACCTTCGTCAACAAGATGGACCGCGAGAGCCGCGACCCCTTCGAGATCCTCGACGAAATCGAGCAGAAGCTGGCGCTCGATACCGCGCCCATCACCTGGCCCATCGGCCGTGGCAGGACGTTTTCAGGCACTTACCACCTGGCGCTGAACGCCGTGCGCAAGGGTGACGACGAGAAGGAGCGCACGCCGGTCAACGGTCCCGATTCCAACCGCGTCGCCGGCCTGTTGCCGGAAAACGAGCGTGAGGCCTTCATCGAGGAGCTGGAGCTCGCGCGAGAAGCCTGCAGGCCCCTTGATATCGACGCTTTCCGTGAGGGCCATCTGACGCCGGTCTATTTCGGCTCGGCGCTGCGCAATTACGGCGTGCGCGACCTGATCGAGGCGCTCGGCGCTTTCGGGCCGCCGCCGCGCGCGCAGGATGCCGACACCCGGATGGTGGAGGCGACCGAGGAGAAGATGACCTCCTTCGTTTTCAAGATCCAGGCCAACATGGATCCCAACCACCGCGACCGCATCGCCTTCGTGCGCGTCTGCTCGGGCAAGCTCGAGCGCGGCATGAAGGCCAAGCTGGTGCGCACCGGCAAGCCGATGAGCCTGTCTGCGCCGCAATTCTTCTTCGCCCGCACCCGCGTCACCGCCGACGAGGCCTTTGCCGGCGACGTCGTCGGCATCCCCAACCACGGCACGTTGCGCATCGGCGACACGCTGACCGAGGGCGAGGAAATCCTGTTCCGCGGCGTGCCGAACTTCGCCCCGGAAATCCTGCGTCGTGTGCGCCTCGGTGATGCGATGAAGGCCAAGAAGCTGAAGGAGGCGCTGCACCAGATGGCCGAGGAGGGCGTCGTGCAGCTGTTTTCGCCCGAAGACGGCTCGCCAGCCATCGTCGGCGTCGTCGGTGCGCTGCAGCTCGACGTGCTGAAGGAGCGGCTGAACTTCGAATACACGCTGCCGGTCGAATTCGAGATGTCGCGTTTTTCGGTCTGCCGCTGGATATCGGCCGACGACAAGACGGAAGTGCAGCGCTTCATCGAAGCCCACCGCGGCGACATTGCCCGCGATCTCGATAACGACCCGGTGTTCCTCGCCCAGCACGCCTTTTCGCTGAACTACGAAGCCGAGCGCTGGAAGGCGATCCGCTTCGCCACGATCAAGGACTATCAAGTCCGCGACAAGGCGGCTTGAGGCGCGGTCTTCCCTTCTCCCCGTTCACGGGGAGAAGGTGCCCGAGAGGCGGATGAGGGGCAGCGCCGGCCTCAAAAAATCAATGGACAGCCCTGCCCTTCGCGGGCTCAGGGCGTTCGAAGCTCGGAAAGCCAAGGAATTGGCTTTCCGTCCGCTACGCGGACCACTTCTCACCCCTTCGCTGCCTCTTCGATCTTGGCGATGTCGATCTTGCCCATCTTCATCATCGCACTCATCACCCGGCCGGCCTTTTCCCGGTCCGGATCCTGTAGCAGGCGCGGCAGCTGTTCCGGCACCACTTGCCAGGAGACGCCGAACTTGTCCTTTAGCCAGCTGCACGGGCCGGGCTCGCCGCCCTCGGTGAGCCTCTCCCAGAAATAGTCGACCTCTTCCTGCGTCTTGCAGTCGATCGACTGCGACATCGCCTCGTTGAACTTGAATTGCGGTCCGCCGTTGAGCGCCTGGAACGGCACGCCGTCGAGCTCGAACGTGGTCAGCAGCACTTTGCCTTCATCGGCGTGGCCCTTGGGCCAACGCATGACGCTCAGCACCTTCGAATTCTTGAAGATGGAGACATAGTGGTTCATCGCCTCTTCGGCCTGTCCATCGAACCACAGGCAGGTGGTGATCTTTTGCATGTCGTGCTCCTCGGTTGCTTCTTGCTGCTACAATGGAACGGCTGTCTGAGAAAATGGTCCCACTCCCTTGCCGTTGATCCAAGGACGGGCGTCCGGCAGGCGATCCGACACGGGAGGCGATCTTTTTCGCAAACTCTGAATTTTTCTGGAGAATCTGGCGCATAGCAAAAATGTGGCCAGACCATATTTGCCGGTCTATAACGCCTGCGATCCATATTCAGGGCCGCGACGCTCCGCATCGGGCGCAGCCAGCCAGCTAAGGAAAGTTCATGCCTGCCTATCGCTCCCGCACCACCACCCATGGCCGCAACATGGCCGGCGCCCGCGGCCTCTGGCGCGCCACCGGCATGAAGGACTCGGATTTCGGCAAGCCGATCATCGCCGTGGTCAACTCCTTTACCCAGTTCGTGCCGGGCCACGTCCACCTGAAGGATCTCGGCCAGCTGGTCGCGCGCGAGATCGAGAAGGCCGGCGGCGTCGCCAAGGAATTCAACACCATCGCCGTCGATGACGGCATCGCCATGGGCCATGACGGCATGCTCTATTCGCTGCCGTCGCGCGAGCTGATCGCCGATTCCGTCGAGTACATGGTCAACGCCCACTGCGCCGACGCCATGGTCTGCATCTCCAATTGCGACAAGATCACGCCCGGCATGCTGATGGCCTCGCTGCGCCTCAACATCCCGACCGTCTTCGTCTCCGGCGGGCCGATGGAAGCGGGCAAAGTGGTGCTCGCCGGAAAGGCGCAGGCGCTCGACCTGGTCGACGCCATGGTCGCCGCCGCCGACGACAAGATCTCCGACGAGGACGTCAAGGTCATCGAGCGCTCCGCCTGCCCGACCTGCGGTTCCTGCTCGGGCATGTTCACCGCCAATTCGATGAACTGCCTGACCGAAGCGCTCGGCTTGTCGCTGCCGGGCAACGGTTCGACACTGGCGACACACGCCGACCGCAAGCGGCTGTTCGTCGAGGCCGGACACTTGATCGTCGATCTCGCCCAGCGCTATTACGAGCAGGACGACGAAAAGGCGCTGCCGCGCAGCATCGCTTCAAAAGGCGCGTTCGAGAACGCCATGACGCTCGACATCGCAATGGGCGGGTCGACCAACACCGTGCTGCACATCCTGGCCGCGGCGCATGAGGGCGAGGTCGACTTTACCATGGAGGACATCGACCGGCTGTCGCGGCGGGTGCCCGTGCTGTGCAAGGTGGCGCCGGCCAAGTCCGACGTGCACATGGAGGACGTCCACCGCGCCGGCGGCATCATGGCGATTCTCGGCCAGCTCGACCAAGCCGGACTGATCAACCGCGACCTGCCGACCGTGCACACATCAAGCCTGGGCGAAGCGCTCGATCATTGGGATATTTCCCGCACCTCCAGCCAGAACGTGCGCGATTTCTTCCTCGCCGCGCCCGGCGGCGTGCCGACGCAGGTCGCCTTCAGCCAGGACCGTCGATGGGACGAGCTCGATCTAGACCGCGAGACGGGCGTTATCCGCTCGGCGAAGACGCCTTTTTCCAAAGACGGCGGCCTTGCCGTGCTCAAGGGCAACCTGGCGCTCGACGGCTGCATCGTGAAGACGGCCGGCGTCGACGAGTCGATCCTGAAATTCACCGGCCCGGCGCGGGTGTTCGAAAGCCAGGATGCCTCGGTCAAGGCGATTCTCTCGAACGAGATCAAGGCCGGCGACGTCGTGGTCATCCGCTATGAAGGACCGCGCGGCGGCCCCGGCATGCAGGAAATGCTCTATCCGACCAGCTATCTGAAATCGAAGGGCCTGGGCAAGGCTTGCGCGCTGATCACCGACGGGCGCTTCTCCGGCGGCACGTCGGGGCTCTCGATCGGCCATGTCTCGCCGGAAGCCGCCGAAGGCGGCACGATCGGGCTGGTGCGGGAAGGCGACACGATCGAGATCGACATCCCTAACCGCTCGATCCGCCTCGCCGTCAGCGATGAGGAGCTCGCCAGCCGCCGGGCGGCAATGGCGGCCAAGGGCGCTCTGGCCTGGAAGCCCGAAGAGAAGCGCAAGCGCAAGGTGACGACCGCATTGCGTGCCTACGCCGCCTTCGCCACCAGCGCTGACAAAGGTGCGGTGAGGCACGTTCCGGAGTAGGGCTCGAATCGGCCAGGTTCGTGCTGCCCCTCATTGTCCTGCCGGACATTTCTCCCCGTAAGTGACGGGGAGAAAGGGCTATAACCAAAGATTTCGCCAATTGTAGACGTTGCAAAAATGGCGGCGAGGTCGCAGCATCTCCCTTCTCCCTGTCTCTATACGGGGAGAAGGTGCCGGCAGGCGGATGAGGGGCGGCGCCACGTGGCAAGATTTTTCGCCCGCCGCGATCACTGCGGCAGCCGACAGGCGCTGATTCTTCGGGGATGACACAGATGGACTTCGACCTCATTGTGCGCGGCGGCACATTGCCTGACGGCAGGGTTGCCGACATCGGCATCGTCGGCGAGACGATCGCGACGATCGAGCCGAAGCTCGATGGCAACGCCGGCACGACGATCGACGCGCGGGGCAATCTGGTCTCTGCGCCCTTCGTCGACCCGCACTTCCATATGGATGCGACGCTCTCCTACGGCATTCCGCGGATAAACGCCTCGGGCACGCTGCTCGAAGGCATCGCTCTTTGGGGCGAACTGAAGCCGCTTCTGACGCATGAGGCGGTGCGTGATCGCGCGCTCGCCTATTGCGACTGGGCGGCGTCGATGGGATTGCTCGCCATCCGCACCCATGTCGACGTTTGCGACGACAGGCTGCTGGCGGTCGAAGCCCTGCTCGACGTCAAGAAGACGGTGGCGCCCTATATCGACCTGCAGTTGGTCGCCTTTCCGCAGGATGGGCTCTACCGCTCGCCCGGGGCACGGGAAAACACCATTCGCGCGCTGGATCTGGGCGTCGATGTCGTCGGCGGCATTCCGCATTTCGAGCGCACCATGGCCGACGGCACCCGCTCGGTGACCGAGCTTTGCGAAATCGCGGCAAAACGCGGCCTGATGGTCGACCTGCATTGCGACGAGACCGACGACCCGCTGTCGCGTCACATCGAGCAACTGGCCTATGAGACGCAGCGCCTCGGCCTTCAGGGCAAGGTGGCCGGCTCGCATCTCACCTCGATGCATTCGATGGACAATTACTACGTCTCGAAGCTTCTGCCGCTGATCGCCGAGGCCGGCGTCTCCGCCATCCCCAATCCTTTGATCAACATCATGCTGCAGGGGCGCCACGACACGTTTCCCAAGCGCCGCGGCATGACTCGGGTCAAGGAGATGCTGGCGCTGGGCATCCGCGTCGGCTGGGGCCAGGATTGCGTGCTCGATCCCTGGTATTCGCTGGGCACCGCCGACATGCTCGACGTCGCCTTCATGGGGCTTCACGTCGCCCAGATGTCGAGCCCGGCCGACATGGCGCGCTGTTTCGACATGGTCACCAACGTCAATGCCGCCATCATGGGGCTCGATCATCTGGGCCTCGCCGTCGGCAAGCGCGCAAGCCTCGTGGTCCTCGACGCCGGCAATCCGGTCGAGGCCATTCGCCTGCGCCCCGAACGCATTTGCGTCATCGCCAGGGGCAAGGTTGTGGCGGAACGAACCAGGCAGGACACCCGGCTTGCCATCCCCGGCAGGCCGGCATTGGTGAACCGGCGGCACGTATCGCCCTAGACCCAGCCGATTCCCGGCACTGGCCTTGCCGATTCCCGGATTTCTCCTCGTCAAAACGGCCGCTTCCGTCTACGACGCGGCCTGGAGCAATTTCAGGAAAGTGTGTACGGTTTTCCGTCCGGAATTGCGCGAAATAAAGAGATAGAGCGGTTCGCCGTTTTCGTAAAACGGTGAACCGCCCTAGACAGGCAAGGAATCGGGATCGGCATGACGCAACCCGTGGCGCAGAATTCCACAATCAGGAACGTGCTTCTGGCCGGCATTCTTTTGATGCTGGCCGGCGACTTCCTGTTTGCGCTGAACGACGCCATGGGCAAATGGCTGGTCGCCAGCTTTTCCGTCGGCCAGGTGGTGCTGATCAGGTCGATCGGCGCGTTTTTCGTGCTCGGTCCGATGATCGCCCACCAGGGCGCCACCAAGCTGTTCCGCATGGAACGGCCCGAATTGCAGGTCCTACGCGTCATCATGACCACGCTCGATACCGGGCTCTTCTATGCCGCCGTTGTCTATCTGCCGCTTGCGGATGTGATGAGCTTCTACATGGCCGGGCCGATCTATGTGGCGGCACTCTCGCATCTCCTGCTTGGCGAGAAGGTCGGCTGGCGCCGCTGGATGGCGATCCTGCTCGGCTTCTGCGGCGTGCTGATCATGCTCCAGCCCTCCTCGGCGGCTTTCTCGCTGTCGTCGGGCTTCGCGCTGGCGGGCAGCATTGCCTTCGCCTTCGCCATCATCCTCAACCGGCGTTTGCGCGGCACCAGCGACACCAATCTGGTGACATGGCAGACCGTCGGCACGCTGCTGGTCGGCGGCGCCCTGACCATCGGCGCCTGGCAGACGCCGTCGGCGCTCGATTTCGGCGCCATGCTGCTGCTCGGCATCGTCTCCTGCGGCGCCCATCTGATGATCACGCGGGCGCTCAAGCTGGCGCCGGCCTCGACGCTGGCGCCGCTGCACTACACGCTGCTTCTATGGGCGGTGGTCTTCGGGCTGGTGTTCTTCGGCGACGTTCCCGGCCCGCGCATCCTCATCGGCTCGGGCATCGTCGTACTGGCTGGCCTGTTCATCTTCCACCGCCAGAAGGTGGTCGACACGACGGTGCCGCCTGAAAACGTGCCGAAGGGTGTGAATTAGCCCTCGCGGATCGCTGCCAGGTGGCGCGAAAATTCCGGCGTCTCCATCAGCGCCCTGCAGCGCGCGAAGCGGCCGTCGGCATAGGCCCGGAAATCGTCGACGGGGTTGTCGTTGGCGAGCTGGATCAGTCCCCACAGCGTCCACAACAGGTCGCACATCGCCTTGTAGATGACGATGCGGCCGCGCTCCGCCGGTTTCGCCTCGCCGCCGAAATAGGCGCGCATCATCTCCTCGTCCTGCGCGGCATCGAACCTGCCTTCGACGGAAAGGTCGCCAAGATCCCAGAGCGGATCGTTCATTCCTGAATATTCCCAGTCGACGATCCACATCCTGTCACCCGCATCGAGGAAATTCTCGCACAGCGGGTCGCAATGACAGGCAACGACGGGCAGCGGGTGGGCCGACAGCGCCGCGCGCACGCCACCGGCCTCGCGCACCACGTCGTGATAGCCGGCGGGCAGGGCGACCTCCTTGGTCGACAGCACCTTGAGATAGTCGTCGATCATCGCGAACAGTTCGAAACGGAACGGAAACACAGCACCGGACGAATGCAGCTTGCGGAAGGCCTCTCCGGCACGCGCCGGGCTGCCCGGCCGAACCCTGAATTTTTCCGGCGACATCGTCACCGCTCCGGCGATGAAGCGCGTCACCATCACCCCCGTACCCGGATCGACATGCAGCACCTCGGGGCTGACGCCTGCCTTAGCCGCCTCGCGCGCTGCCACCGCCTCATTCGCGCGGTTGATGTATTCCTCGGTCCCTTTGCCTGGAATGCGCAGGCAGAAGTCCCCGGCCTTGAAAACCAGGTTGGTGAGGCCGCCAAGCCGCTCCAGCGGCCCGCTATAGCCGGCCAGCATGGGAATAGCGGCAAGTTCTGTCCGTGCCTCGTCCATTGTCATGCCTGCTCCCCCGCTGTTATTTGTCGCAGCGACGGTTCCACAAAATTCGTGCTTTGGCTATTATCCGTACGAGACCAATTTAGGGCATGGCGGACAGGACAGAAGTGACCGACAGCAAGCATAAGGGCGCGCTTGGCGCTGCCTACGCGGCCAAGCGCCCGGAAGAAGTGGCGGCGCTCTATGACCGTTGGTCGCAGACCTACGACAGCGACATGTCGGCCGCCGGCTATCGCCATCCCACCATCTGCCTGGCCTTGCTGGCCCGCCATCTGCCGCGCGGTTCGGCCCCGCTGCTCGATGCGGGGGCCGGCACGGGGCTCATCGGCGAATGGCTTGACATTGCCGGCTACCCCGAGGTCGAGGCGCTCGACATCTCGCAAGGCATGCTGGATCAGGCCGCGCGCAAGGGCGTCTATTCGGCCCTGCATTGTCTGGCGCTTGGCGGGCCGCTACCCTTTGCCGACAACGCCTATGCCGGGGTGATCTCGGCCGGCGTCTTTACCTCGGGCCATGTCGGTGCCGAAGGACTGGACGAACTGATCCGCATCTGCCGGCCGGGCGGCGTGATCGTGCTGACGGTCAAGAACACGCTCTGGGATCTGGGCTTTGCCGCGCGTGTCGCGGAGCTGGAGGCGCAGGGGCTGGTCACCCGCATCGAGGAAACGCGCCCGTACGTCTCGATGCCGGGCGAGGCCGATACGGTGCCCAGCCGCTGCCTAGCCTTGCGTGTGACCTGATTACGCTTTGATCCTGATCCCCGCCGGATCATACATCGGCTTGAGATGGATTTCTGCCGGCGTGCGCTGCATCGCCACGACCAGCTCATAGCGGCCCGAGGCGAGAAAATCGTCGCTCACGCCGTCGGCATTGCGCACATAGCCGTAGCCGATGTTCTTCTCCACGGAGTAGCCATAGCCGCCGCTGCTGAGATAGCCGACCGGCTCGCCATTGCGCAGGATCGTCTCGCGCCCGACGAGCACGATTTCAGGATCGTCGACCGTGAAGCCGACGAAACGCTTCTTCAGTGCACCGCCAGTGATTTTCTCCAAGGCGCGTCGCCCGATGAAATCCGTATTCTTGCGAAGCTTCACCGCCCAGCCGAGGCCGGCCTCCAGCGGCGTGTCGTTGGGGGTGATGTCGGATCCCCAGGCGCGATAGCCCTTTTCCAGCCGCAGCGATTCCAGCGCCCGGTAGCCGACCGGGCGGATGTCATGTTGCTTGCCTGCCGCCATCAACGCGTCGAAGATCTCGCCGGTTGCCGAGATCGGCACATGCAGCTCCCAGCCGAGTTCCCCGACATAGGTGACGCGCAACGCCCGCACGGTGTGGCCGGCAATGACAATCTCGCGGGCATGGCCGAATGGGAAGCCGCTGTTGGAAACGTCGGCATCGGTCACGCCGGCGAGCACCTCGCGGGCGCGCGGTCCCATCAGCGACAGCGTGCCGAAATCCTCGGTGACGTCGGTGAGCGTGACGTCGAGCTCCTTTTCGACGTGGTCGCCGATCCAGGACAGGTCATGGGTGCGGAAACCGGTGCCGGTGACGATGTAGAACCTTTCCTCGCCGAACCGCGATACGGTGAGGTCGGCCTCTATGCCGCCGCGCGTGTTGAGAAGCTGCGTATAGGTCAGCCGGCCGGCCGGCTTGTTGACGTCATTGGCGCAGATCCAGTCCAGCGCCTTCAGCGCGTCGGGCCCGCTCAGTTCGTATTTGGCGAAGGACGACTGGTCGAAGATGCCGACATGCTCGCGCACATGGCGATGTTCGTCGCCGACGGCCGAAAACCAGTTCTGCCGGCCCATGGAATAGATGTCACGCGGCTCGACGCCTTCGGGGGCGAACCAGTTCGGCCGCTCCCAGCCGAGCTTCGAGCCGAACACGGCGCGGTGCTGCTTCAGCCTGTTGTACAGCGGCGAAACGATGCGCGGCCGGCCGGAAAGATACTCCTCATGCGGAAAGCCGATCGTGTAGTGCTTGCCATAGGCTTCCAGCGTGCGCTCGCGGACCCAGTGCCGGTCGCGATGCAGGCTGGAAAAACGCCTGATGTCGACGACCCACAGATCGAACGGCGCCTCGCCATCGACTACCCATTGCGCCAGCACCCAGCCCGCGCCGCCGCCCGAAGCGATGCCGAAGGCGTTGAAGCCGGCGCCGACGAACATGTTGGCGCATTCGGGCGCCACGCCGAGGATGAAATTGCCGTCCGGCGTGAAACTCTCGGCCCCGTTGATCATCTGCTTGACGCCGACGGTTTCCAGCGCCGGGACGCGCGCGATCGCTTGGCTCATATGCTGTTCGAAATGATCATAATCGTCGTCGAACAGCCTGAACTCCCAGTCGTTGGGCACGTCGCCCCCGGGGAGATCAGTCGTCCAGGCCTGCGGGTTCGGCTCATAGCCGCCCATTACCAACCCGCCGACCTCTTCCTTGAAATAGGTGCGCCGGTCCGGGTCGCGGATGGTGGGGACATCGGTCGCCAGCCCGTCGATCTTCTCAGTGACGATAAACTGGTGCTTCACCGGTTGCAGCGGCACGTTGATGCCGGCCATGGCGCCAACCTGCCGCGCCCATTGTCCGGCGCAGTTCACCACCTTGTCGCAGGCGATGTCACCCTTGCTGGTTTTCACCGCAAGGATGCGGCCGTCCTTGATCTCGAAGCCGGTGACGCGCACATCCTCGTAAAGCCTTGCACCATGCATGCGCGCTCCCTTGGCCAGCGACTGGGTGACGTCGGATGGGCTCGCCTGACCGTCGGTCGGCAACCAGGAGGCGCCGACGAGATCGCCGGTTTCCATCAGCGGCCACATGGTCTTGACCTCCGCCGGTGACAGCAATTGCATGTCCATGCCGAAACTCTTCGCCGTCGTCGCCAGCCTCTCGTACTCGGTCCAGCGGTCGGCATTGGTGGCAAGGCGCAGGCACCCGCTCATCTTCCAGCCGGTGGCAAGGCCGGTCTCGGCCTCCAGCCCCTTGTAGAGGTCGACCGAATATTTCAGCACGCGCGTGATCGAGGCCGACGAGCGCAGCTGCCCGACCAGCCCGGCGGCGTGCCAGGTCGAACCCGAGGTCAGCTTGCCCTGTTCGAGCAGCACCACATCTGCCTTGTGGTCGCGCGCCAGATGGTAGGCCGTCGAGCAGCCGATAATACCGCCGCCGATGACGACGATCGCTGCCTGGGTTGGCAAAGTCATGGGTTCAGGTCCCGTATTTTGTCCGGTAGTTTTCCAGCGCGGCGTCGAGCCGGGTCAGGTTTTCTTCCGTGTAGGCGACGTAGTCGATGCCGGGCACGTCGAGGTAGAGTTCCGAAACCATGCTCCACATCGCCTCGCGCAGCAGGGAGGCGCATTGCATGGCCGCATGCGAGCGGCGGATCGCCTCATCTGGCTCCTTCATGAAATAGGCAGTCAGGAAGGCGAAGGATTCCTCGTCGCTCATGCCGGCGTTCGAGGCGACGCCGGCAAGGTCGAACATCGCGGTGTTGAAGCCGGCATATTCGAAGTCGATCAGCCATAGCCTGCTGCCGTCGTCGAGAATATTCGCCGGCAAAAGATCATTGTGGCCGAACACGATAGGCAGCAGTTTCTGGGCGCGTTCGAGTTCGTCGGCCAGCACCAGCAGGCGCGGCAGGTCGCCCGCCTTGCGGCTGCCGGCGTCCTCCAGCGTGCGCGCATAGTCGCGGATGACGTGGAACACCCAGAACATGAAGCCGGCACCGGAGACGTGGTTGGGCATCTCGCGGTGGAAGCCCCGCATCAGGGCGGCGACACGGCCGAGATTGGCGCGCACGTCCTCAGCCAGACAGGTCTTGGCGCCGAGATACTCCGTCACCAGAATGCCAGGTTCGGCATGGCGGACCGCAGGCGCGAAACCGGCGGCATGCGCGGCGCGTGCGGTCATCACCTCACGCTCGCGAAAGACGTGGTGGAAGGGATAGTCCCTGCCAAAGCGCACGACATGTCTCCCGGCCGCGTCCTTGACCAAGTAGTTGGCATTGCTCAGTCCGCCGGGCAGCGGCTCGATCTCGACGCTGCCTGTCCAGCAAGGCAGGGCACGGATGCGGTCCTCGGCCGTCATGAATTCGCCCTTCGTCCGGCAAGGCGCCGACGGAGCGGCGCCGCCGCGGCGGCCCGCCGTTTGTCCGGACGCTCGTTCTGGCAAAGACCTCGCCGGCGCGGCATTCGGGATCGGTATCCCGCGCCGCACCGACGAGCCCCACGTGCCGGGCTCTTCGAGGCCGGCATCCGCCCCCGCGGATGAGAAAATTCTTCCAGTCGCCCTCGCGTCAGGCAGTTTCCAGACCTTGGGGCACACAAATTCAGATCAGGCTCCGCTATCGCTCTTCCGTGGCAGTGCGAGCCTGACACGGCATCAGTGTCACGCCGGGTAAGCCATGTTGTCAACGAGATTCTGTGGCTTTTTCTGCTTTCCTGCCCGTATTCTTTCGAGATTCCGTGTAATATGCGGCAGATTTGCCATAGAAGCGGTCACTGCATCATGGCGCGACCGGAAATGACCCGATGAGCCATTCCAAGCGACACGGCGAAATCCTGCGGTTTCTGCAGGAGGAAGGCACCGTCACCATCGCGAGTCTGGCCGACCGCCTGGGCGTTTCGCTGGAAACCGTGCGCCGCGACGTCAAGCCCCTCACCAGCGACGGCTCGCTCCTGAAGATGCATGGCGCCGTGGGGCTGCCGTCGACGATCGGCGAAGCGCCGTTCGAACGGCGCATGCGCGAGAACGCCGAGGCCAAGCGTCTCATCGCCCGCATGGTCGCCGCCACCATCCGCGACGGCGAATCGATCATGCTCGACACGGGAACGACCACCTCGTTCCTGGCGCGTGAACTGCTCGGCCATCGGCGGCTGACGGTCGTCACCAACTCATCAGACATCGCCCGCACGCTGGCCACCGTCAACGGCAACAAGGTCTACATGGCCGGCGGCGAGCTGCGTAGCGATTCCGGCGCCGCCTTTGGCGCCTCGGCCATCGACTTCGTCAGCCGCTTCTCGGTCAGCCATGCGGTGATCTCGACGGGCGCGGTCGATGCGGTGACGGGTGTCATGGATTACGACCTCGACGAGGCCGAGTTCGCCCGCATGGTGCTGTCGCGCGGCCAGCGTTCGCTCGTCGTCACCGATCATTCCAAGTTCGGGCGCCAGGGCCTGGTGCAGGTCTGCGGCTTCGACGGCTTTTCTGAACTGGCCACCGACCGGCCGCCGCCGCGCGACATCGCTGCTGGCCTGGCGCAGGCCGGCGCGCGGCTCAGCATCGCGGGCGACGCAGCCTGACCTAACCGAATACCAGCGACTGGTGGGCGCATATGCCGGCGAAGGCGCCGCCCGCCACGGCGAAGGCGATGTTGTGCATCGCGCGTGACGCGTCCCCCGCGGCGTAGACGCCGGGAACCGTCGTCTGCTGCCTGTCATCGACTGATATCACCGGGCCGAGGGGACCGTCCGTGAAGCCGCAACCGAGCTGTTCGGCCACCGGGCTCGCCATGCTATTGCGCGGCGCGGTGAATATCGCGCGAACCCCGGCCTTTCGGCCGCCGTCGAGGATCACCGTCAAGCCGCCCGCGCCATCCTCCCGCAGTTCGGCGACCGCAGCGGGTTCGAACTTCACATTCTTGCCTTCCAGGAGAGACATCTGTTCAGCATCGGGCTCGATCAGGCCGTTGCCGAACAGCGTGACGTCGCCCCAGTCGGCGATCAACTGCGCCTGATGCAGGGACATGGGCCCGGTCGCGAGCACGCCAAGCGGTCTGCCGGAAACTTCGTAGCCGTGGCAATAGGGGCAGTGCAGCACGGTCTTGCCCCACTGCTCGGCAAGCCCGGGAACCTCCGGCAGGATGTCGCGCACGCCGGTGGCCAGAACCACCCGCGCGGCGCCGAAGGTCTCGCCGCCCTCTGTGCTGATTTCGAAGTCGCTGCTGCTATTGGCGACTGCCTTGTCCGCACGTCCCTTGACAAGCCGGGCTGTCGGATAGGCCAGCAATTGCCGTCTTGCCTCTTCCAGGATGGCGCCGGGCGTGCGCCCGTCCTGGCCGAGGAAACCGTGCGAATGCGTGGCAAACCGATTTCGGGGCTGGCCGGCGTCGATCACCAGGACGTTGCGCCGGGCCCGGGCCGCCTGGATGGCGGCGGACAGGCCGGCAAAGCTGCCGCCGACGACGGCAAGATCATACTGCATGGCTGGAGACTCCGATGAGGTCGTAACGGCGGCGGAAGTCGGCGGTCAGGTCGGCCAGCGTGATGCGGCTGAGCTTCTCCGCCAGCAGCTTCTCCGCCGCGATGCGAAAATCGTCGAGGACGGCGATCACGGCCTGCTCGACAAGGCAGCCGGGGCTCTCCGGCTCGGTGCCGAACGGCAGCAGCGTCTCGCCAAGCGCGGCGCTGATTTCGGCCAGCGAGATCTTGTCGGGCCGGCGCCCGAGCAGCCAACCGCCGCCATGGCCGCGTGAAGAGGTGACGATGCCGGCGTCCCGCAACCCTGCGATGGTGCGGCGCACCACGACCGGATTGGTGTGGATGAAGGTGGCAAGCTGCTCCGAAGTCAGCGCCTGCTCGGGCTTCTCGGCCATGTGGACCAGAATGTGCAAGGTGGACGACAGCCGGCTGTTGCGTTTCATGTAACTTATTTAGTTACGAGTTCGGAAGCCGTCAAGTTGCCGATCCGTTTCCACTTCCCAGCGCCGTCTCCGCCGTGTTTAGTCGGGCCATGGCTTTCACCATCCGCCAGTTGCAGTTCTTCATCGCCGTCGCCGAGCAGGGCACGGTGTCGGGTGCCGCGCAGAACCTCTCCATTTCGCAATCCTCGGTCACCGAAGCGATCAAGGAGCTCGAAGGCGATCTCGGCGTCGAATTGTTCGACCGCCATCCTCGCGGCCTCAACATCACCCACAAGGGCCACCAGTTCCTGCGTCATGCCACCAAGATCCTGGCCGATGTGTCCGATGCGCGCCGCGCCTTCCTCGGCGAGCAGGCGACAGCGGGCGGCCGGCTGCAGCTCGGCGTCACCTCGCTGGTCGCCGGCTACGTGCTGTCGGACCTGCTTGCCCGCTACCGTCGTGCCTATCCCGGCGTGGAGGTCTCCGCCATCGAGGACAATGGTGACTATCTCGAGCATCTGCTGATCGGCGGCAAGCTGGACATCGCCGTGATGGTCACCTCCAATCTGCGCGACCGAACCGCGCTGCAATCCGAAATCCTCGAAGTCTCGGCCTACCGCCTGTGGCTGCCGCTCGGGCATCCGCTCGCCGGCGCCGACATCATCGGCATCGGCGACATCGCTTCGGAGCCGCTGATCATGCTGACCGTCGACGAGATCGAGGAGAATACCGGCAAGCTGCTGACGGCAATCGGCGCCAAACCGCATGTCGCCTTCCGCACCCGTTCGGTCGAAGCGGTGCGCAGCCTTGTCGCCACCGGCGCGGGCGTGGCGCTGCTGCCCGACCTCGTCTACCGGCCGTGGTCGCTCGAAGGCGACCGTATCGAGTCGCGCGACGTCTCCGGCGCCTTGCCTGTCGTCCAGGTCGGCATGGTCTGGCGCCGCGGCTCCGGCCTGCCGCAGGCCGCGCGCGATTTCATCGGCCTCGCGCAGTCGCAGCGCATGGTTCGCCAGCGCCCCGACAAGAACGGCCGCTGATCTATCGGAAAAACCGATATCCCCCTTCTGATAAATGAATTTGCGAAACCGGGATTTTCACAGCAACTTCGTTTCAGGGAACAAAGCCGCCGAAGCGCGGGCCCTATCAATGGGAGATAGACGATGAATTCATTCCTGAAGTCATGCACTGCACTGACGGTCGCGCTGACCTTCGCCGGCCAGGCCGTCGCTCAGGTCACTGAGCTCGGCAAGGGTGAAGGCGAGGTCAACATCGTCGCCTGGCCGGGCTATATCGAGCGTGGCGAAACCGACAAGGGCTATGACTGGGTCACCGCATTCGAGAAGGAAAGCGGCTGCAAGGTCAACGTCAAGACCGCCAACACGTCGGACGAGATGGTCTCGCTGATGAACGAGGGCGGCTTCGACCTCGTCACCGCTTCGGGCGACGCGTCGCTGCGCCTCGTCGCCGGCAAGCGCGTGCAGCCGATCAACACCGATCTCATCCCGAGCTGGAAGACGGTCGACGACCGCATCAAGGACGCCCCCTGGTTCACCGTCGACAAGGTGCATTACGGCATTCCCTACCAGTGGGGGCCGAACGTGCTGATGTACAATACCGATGTCTTCAAGGAAGCGCCCAAGAGCTGGAACGTCGTCTTCGAGGAGATGAAGCTGCCGGACGGCAAGTCCAACAAGGGCCGTGTCCAGGCCTATGATGGTCCGATCCACATTGCCGATGCCGCCAACTACCTGATGTTCCACAAGCCGGAGCTCGGCATCAAGGACCCCTATGAATTGAACGAGGACCAGTACAAGGCCGCGCTTGAGTTGCTGCGCGTCCAGCGCACGCTGGTCGGCCGCTACTGGCACGACGCCGCCATCCAGGTCGACGATTTCCAGAACGAAGGCGTGGTTGCTTCCGGCTCGTGGCCATACCAGGTCAACACGCTGATCGCGGCCAAGAAGCCCGTCGCCTCGACCGTGCCGGAGGAAGGCGTCACCGGCTGGGCCGACACCACCATGATGGAGGCCGACGCGGCACATCCGAACTGCGCCTATATGTGGCTCGAACACTCACTTTCGCCCAAGGTGCAGGGCGACGTCTCGGCCTGGTTCGGCTCGCTGCCGGTCGTCCCCGCCGCCTGCAAGGGCAACGAGCTGCTGACCGACGAAGGCTGCAAGACCAACGGCTACGAAAATTTCGACAAGATCAAGTTCTGGAAGACGCCGGTGACCAAATGCGCCACCCAGAACGACCAGTGCGTGCCCTATTACCGCTGGGTGTCGGATTATATCGGCGTCATCGGCGGGCGGTGATTTTCTTTACCCTCCCCCTTGTGGGGAGGGTCGACGCGCAGCGTCGGGGTGGGGGCGGCGCGGCGGTCCATGCCAGAGCACCCCCACCCGCGACTTCGCCGCGACCTCCCGCATCGAGGGGGAGGTAAGTGGCGCGCGCGTTCGCCGTCCAGCCACGATTGCGGGCGACCGAACAGAACCCAATCGGCAAGAGACTGACACCCCATGACCTCAGCCGTTTCCTTTCAGAAAGTCTCGCGCCATTTCGGCAGCGTGCGCGCCGTCGACACGGTCGACCTCGAAATCGTGCCTGGCGAGTTCTTCGCCATGCTCGGGCCGTCGGGCTCCGGCAAAACGACCTGCCTGCGTCTCATTGCCGGCTTCGAGCAGCCGACGACGGGTTCGATCTCGATCTTCGGCGAGCGCGCCGAGGGTGTTCCGCCCTATCGCCGCAACGTCAACACCGTCTTCCAGGACTATGCGCTGTTCCCGCATCTCGATGTGCTCGACAATGTCGCCTATGGGTTGATGGTCAAGGGCATCGGCAAGGCCGGGCGGCACAAGGCAGCGGAAGAGGCGCTGTCTTTGGTCAGGCTGCCCGGCTACGGCGCTCGCCGCCCTGGCCAGCTTTCCGGCGGCCAGCGCCAGCGCGTCGCGCTGGCCCGCGCACTGGTCAACCAGCCCAAGGTGCTGCTGCTCGACGAGCCCCTCGGCGCGCTCGACCTCAAATTGCGCGAGAACATGCAGGAAGAGCTGAAGTCGCTGCAAAAGGCGCTCGGCATAACCTTCATCTTCGTCACCCACGATCAAGGCGAGGCGCTGTCGATGGCCGATCGCGTCGCCGTCTTCAACGACGGCAGGATCATGCAGATCGGCACGCCGGAAGATATCTACCAGCGGCCGAGCACCCGCTTCGTCGCCGATTTCGTCGGTTCCTCCAACGTGCTGCCGCCGGATTTCGTCCAGCGCTATTGCGGCCAGCGCCGCTGGGGCAGCCTGCGACCCGAATCGATCCGCGTCGGCCGCGCCGCGAAAGGCGACGGCGTGGCCGCGCGCCTGGTCGGCACGAACTATCTTGGAGCCACGACCAGGCTGGCGCTCGACGCCGACGGGCTGAAGCTGCACGCCATCGTACCGGCCGGCACCGCCCTGCCCGGGGAAGGCGAGGCGGTGGTGCTCACCTTCAACCGGGAGAGCCTGCATTTGATGGACGAAGCGGTGTGATGGCTAATAGGCTTACCGAGGTGCTCTACGGGGCCCTCCTCTGTCCTGCCGGACATCTCCCCCACGAGGGGGGAGATTGGATTTCACCTCGGCTTTCGCCAATCACCAACGTCGCAGAACAGGCGCCGCGGGCCAAGCTGCCGATCTCCCCCCTTGTGGGGGAGATGGCCGGCAGTCCAGAGGGGGGCGCCGTAGAGCGCGGCCTTGCTGGCCTTGATCCGGTGAGAACGTAGGCGCGTCATGACCATTGCCGCGCTCAACCCCAATCCAGCCCCTGCCATCCTGCCCGGCAGCGGCGGCCTGCGTGGTGCGCTGTCGGACCTCTTCTGGCGCAGGCCGCAACTGCTCCTTCTGCTCATGCTTTTGCCGCCGGTCCTGTGGCTCGGCATCGTCTATATCGGTTCGTTGTTCGCGCTTCTGGCGCAGAGCTTTTTCTCGATCGACGAGTTCTCCGGCCTCATCAACCGTGAGTTCACGTTGAAGACCTATGGCGACCTGTTGCAGGCCGCCAATCTCGACATCATTCTGCGCACGGTGACGATGGCGGCCCTGGTGACGCTGGCCGCGGCCGTCGTTGCGTTCCCCATCGCCTATTACGCGGCGCGCTATGCGCGCGGCCGCTGGAAGGCGCTGTTCTATCTCGGCGTCATGCTGCCGCTGTGGTCAAGCTACCTGGTCAAGATCTACGCCTGGAAATTGATCCTGGCCAAGGAAGGCATTCTCACCTGGCTGCTCGCCAAGCTGAACCTGTTGTGGTTGCTCGATGCGTGGCTGTCGCTGCCGGTCGTCGGCGGCAACTCGCTGTCGGTGTCGTTCACCGGCACCTTCATCGTTTTCGTCTATGTCTGGCTGCCCTTCATGATCCTGCCGGTGCAGGCTGCCCTCGAGCGCGTGCCCGGCAACCTGGTCGAGGCCTCTTCCGACCTCGGCGCCTCGCCAGGCCAGACTTTTCGCAATGTGCTGTTCCCGCTGGCGCTGCCCGGCATTGTCGCCGGTTCGATCTTCACCTTTTCGCTGACGCTTGGTGACTACATCATCCCGCAGATCATCGGCACGTCGCGCCTGTTCATCGGCCAGGCCGTCTATTCGCAGCAAGGCACCGCCGGCAACATCCCGCTCGCCGCCGCCTTCACAGTGGTGCCGATCGTCATCATGGGCTTCTACCTCTGGGGCGCCAAACGCATGGGGGCTTTCGATGCGCTCTGACCGTGCCCAATCGGCTCCGCTTGGCCTCAAAGTCGCCGCCGCCTGTGGGCTGCTGTTCCTGCATCTGCCGATTCTGCTGATCTTCGTCTATGCCTTCACGACGGAGGAGAAGAGCTTCGTCTGGCCGCCGCCGGGGCTCACCACGCAGTGGTTCGCCGTCACCTGGAACCGGCCGGACGTGTGGGAAGCGCTGTCGCTCTCGGTGCGCGTCGCCGCCATCTCGACGGCCATCGCGCTGGTTCTCGGCACGCTGTGCGCCGCCGCGGTGTCACGGACGAAATTCTTCGGCCGTGAAACCATTTCGCTTCTGGTCATCCTGCCGATCGCGCTGCCCGGCATCATCACCGGCATTGCGCTGCGTTCGGCTTTCGCGCTGGCCGACATTCCGTTCTCGTTCTGGACGGTCGTGCTCGGCCACGCCACCTTCTGCGTGGTTGTCGTCTACAACAATGCCGTTGCCCGCTTCCGTCGCACCTCCGGCTCGATGATCGAGGCCTCGATGGATCTCGGCGCGGATGGTTTTCAGACCTTCCGGCATATCGTGTTGCCCAACATCGCCACGGCGCTGCTGGCCGGCGGCATGCTGGCCTTTGCGCTGTCGTTCGACGAGGTCATCGTCACCACCTTCACCGCCGGCCAGCAGCAGACGCTGCCGATCTGGATGCTTGAAGAACTGATCCGCCCGCGCCAGCGCCCGGTCACCAATGTCGTGGCCATGGTGGTGGTGCTGGTGACGCTGCTGCCGATCCTCGCCGCCTATTACCTGACCCGCGACGGCGACCAGATCGCCGGCAGCGGGAAATGAAAACAGCGAATAGCGAGTAGCGAATAGGGAAATCGTTAGCCAAACCCTATTCGCTACTCGCTCCTCTTCAAGGAGAAACCAATGGACGCCCAGATGCTGATCGGCTCGAAGTTCGAGAAAGGCACCGAGACCGAGGAGCCGGTCCTCAATCCGAAGACCGGGGCGACCATTCTCAATCTCCCCGAGGCAAGCCCGGCGCAGATCGAGGCGGCGGTGACGGCGGCCGGCAAGGCGTTCGCGGCTTGGTCGCGAACCACGCCCGCGCAGCGCTCGGGCTATCTTCTTAAGATCGCCGACCGCATAGAGGCGGAAGCCAATGAATTCGCGGCGCTCGAGGCGCTGAACTGTGGCAAGCCGATCAATGCCGTGCTCAAGGACGAAATCCCGGCGATCGTCGATTGCTACCGTTTCTTCGCCGGCGCCGTCCGCTCCATGCCGGGCCAGGTGGCCGGCGAGTACCTGCCGGGCCACACCTCGATGGTCAGACGCGATCCGATCGGCATCGTCGCCTCCATCGCGCCGTGGAATTACCCCTTGATGATGATGGCCTGGAAGCTGGCGCCGGCGATCGGCGGCGGCAACACGGTCGTCTTCAAGCCGTCGGAGCAGACGCCGCTGACGGCGCTGAAACTGGCGAAGATCCTGGCCGAAATCCTGCCCGAAGGGGTCGTCAATGTCGTGCTCGGACGCGGGGACAGCGTCGGCAACACGCTGATCAACCATCCCAAGGTCAACATGATCTCGATCACCGGCGATGTCGCCACCGGCAAGAAGGTGCTCCAGGCGGCCGCCAAGTCGGTCAAGCGCACGCATCTGGAACTCGGCGGCAAGGCCCCGGTCATCGTCTTCGACGATGCCGACCTCGGCGCCGTGGTCAATGGCCTGCGCGCCTTCGGCTACTACAATGCCGGCCAGGACTGCACCGCCGCCTGCCGCATCTATGCCGGCAAGAAGGTCTACGATAAGCTTGTCGCGGACCTCTCCTCGGCGGTCTCGACCATCAAATACAACCGTCCCGACGATACCGAAAACGAGATCGGACCATTGATCTCGCGCCGCCAGCGCGACCGTGTCTCGAGTTTCGTCGAGCGCGCCTCGGAATTGAAGCACATCGAGATCACCACCGGCGGCAAGCCGGGCGAGGGCACCGGCTTCTACTACCAGCCGACCGTCGTCGCCGGCGCCTTGCAGGAGGACGAGATCGTGCGCCGCGAAGTGTTTGGTCCGGTCGTCTCGGTGACCCGTTTCTCGGATGTCGATGAGGCGGTGAACTGGGCCAATGACAGCGATTATGGCCTGGCATCGTCGGTGTGGACCAGGGACGTCTCGCGCGCCATGGCGACCGCCGCTCGCCTGCAATATGGCTGCACCTGGATCAACACCCACTTCATGCTGACCAACGAGATGCCGCATGGCGGGCTGAAGCAATCCGGTTACGGCAAGGACATGTCGCTCTACGCGCTGGAGGATTATACAGCCGTGCGCCATGTGATGGTGGCGCACGGATAATCTGTCTGCTTCCGGCAAAGGCGGATCTTATATGGCTGTGGCCGGCGCCGGCGACCCCGCTTGAGAGGGTCGTCAGCGTCATTCCACTTCGCGATTGCACTGCATCTGACAGGCACGGCCGCCGAACGGCATCAGTGGCGAGACCCCCGCACTACGCGGCCGTCCGGCCCTGCATCGCCGATGTCGCGGGCTTGATGTTCAGGTTGACCCGGAAGACATTGGATGGGTCGTAGGTTCGCTTAACCTGGCTCAGCCGCTCGTAATTCGCGCCATAGCTCGCCTGCAAGCGCGCGTCCCCTTCATCGTCCATCATGAAGTTCACGTAGCCGCCCTCGCCATTATGGGGATGGACGTTCGCCCAGTAGTTCCGGGCCCACGCGGTCAGGTCGGCGGCTTTGCCCGGGTCGGGATCGATGGCGGCGATGACCATCGACCAGCTTGCGTCACGCGCGTTCCAGGCGGTCTCGTCCTTGCCGACGCGGCGGACGGCGCCGTCAATCGGGTATAGATGCATAAGCGACAATTCGCTGGGCGCCTGGGCGGCCTGTGCGATATGGGTCGCGATCGCTTCGTCGGGAAGCGCCTTGACGAAATCGCCCTTCCAGTACCATTGCAGGCCTTTCGGAAGGAGCGGGTCGAACAGCGACTGCATCGCCGGGAACGGCATTACGCCCATCCAGTTGAACATTGGCGGCGGCAAGGTGTCCAGCAGCGGCGCCATGGCCTTGCGCCCATCCTCCTCCGTGCCGTTGTAGCACGAGATGATGGCACAGGCGCGCTTGCCCCAATGCTCGCGCGGGAACGGATCGGTCGAAGGGACGGATTTCAGGCCGACGAAAGCGCCGAGGTCTTCCGGCGCTTTCGGCAGGTAGTCGCGATAGGTACGCATCACCGCCGGTGCGTGCCTGGCGTCCCAGAATACCGGACCGCCGAAGACCATGTTCACCGGATGAGCCTGGAACAGGAAGCTGGTCACCACGCCGAAATTGCCGCCGCCGCCCCGGAGTGCCCAGAACAGATCGGGATTCTCGCTTTTGCTGGCCTTCGCCATGCTGCCATCGGCCAGCACAAGATCGGCCTCGATCAGATTATCGATGGTGAGACCGTATTTGCGCGTGAGATAGCCCGTTCCTCCACCAAGGGTTAGACCTGCGACGCCCGTGGTCGAAACGATGCCGAACGGAACGGCGAGCGCGAAAGGATGGGTGGCGTGGTCCACGTCGCCCGAAGTGCAGCCGGGCGCGACCCTCACGGTCCGGGTTTTCGGGTCGACATGGACGCCTTTCATCATCGACAGGTCGATGACGAGACCGTTGTCGCAAATCCCCAATCCCGCGCCGTTGTGGCCGCCGCTGCGCACGGCGATGAGGAGGTCGTTTATGCGCGCGAACCTTACGGCGGTGATCACGTCGGCGACATCGACGCAGCGTGCAATCAGCGCCGGGCTCTTGTCGATCATGCCGTTGTAGACCTTGCGAGCCTCCTCATAGCCGGCTTCGCCGCGAAGGATCAGCTCTCCGCGCAAGCCTTCACGCAGTTTTGCATAGGTTTCGTCGGTCATCGGTTTCCTCCCTGATCGCGCCTGCGCCATATGGCTCGACGCGACGATTGATCTTGTTGCTTTGCTTGTGCCGTCCATCCGTCGGGTGCGCAGGATGGTGCAGGAGAGCACATTGCACCGATCCGGCTCCTCGCTGCTTCGCCCGAAAGGGCCAGTGGGGAAATGGCCCAGGAGAGCCATAGTGGGCAGGCGGAAGCCGTCATGGTAGCGAAGCGCGTCGCGCCGAAAGGGACCGATGCGGCGCGCTTCAGATCGTCGTTCTATGGGCACCTTTGGGCGACATGCATTATTCCACGATGCGGAAAATCTGCCAGAGGCTGGTGCCCGACACGACGTAAGGCTCGATCTCCTTGCCCCATTTGGCGTGCGCGTCGATCTTGCCGATCCTGGCGAAGAACTCTTCCAACTGGGCCAGGCTTTCGACCTGGTGGTGAGATTCGACCGTCCCCTCCCGCGCGCCGACCGAACCCGTCATGATCTGGAACTTCAGGTCGGCGACGCCGACCTGCGAACCGATCTCGGATTCCCATTTCCGCATGAGGTCGAGCACGGTCTGCTTGTGTCCGAACCTGGCATCGATCTGCCATCTGGCGCTGAACATTTTTTCCTCCTCCGAAGGTGCGGCTGATGCCGCGATTGATTACTCGTCCCAGGCCTGAACGACGGTCTGCCGTGCAATCCGCCCGCCCTTGAGTTCCAGCATCGCCGCGCAGAACACCTTGGTCCCGTCCGGGTAGGCGCAGGCCTGGGTGAAGGCGAGGTTGTCGCCATCGGCGATGGTGGTGTCGACCTTGTGGGTCATTGCCCGGCTGCAGATGTCGTCCCAGAACGTGCTGATCGCCGCTCGGCCGCGGATCTCGCGCGGCTTGCTCGGCGGATTGTTGCGGTCGACGACCCGCAACACCGCATCGTCGGCGTAAAAGCTCGACAGCATCTGTCCGTCGCGCCCTTCGATGGCTTTCTTGATTGCCGCGCCGTCAACGGTCTGTGTCTTGGTCAGCATTTTTATCCTCCATGGGCCTGTCTTCCCGATCGGGCGGTTGATGAGCAAAGTGCTGCCCGGCGGTCATCGCCGTGCAGCGATAGTGTCACTGCGACTTGGCCTTCACGGCCGCGAACACGTCGTCGGTCTGCTTCTTGAAGGCTGCGAGGTCGACCTGGCTGCCGTTGAGCATCGTCGACCAGTGGCGAACGATCGCCGCCATCGCCACCGCTTCCTTGATCTCCTCGTCGGTCGCGCCGTTGAGCTTGGCGGCCTCGGTGTGGAAGTAGACGCAGTATTGGCAAGGGATCTGCGAGGCGACGGCAAGTCCCATGAGTTCCTTGGTCTTGCCGTCGAGTGCGGTCTTGGGGTTGAGCTGCATCGACTTTATCTCGGCCCAGGCGCCGGCGACCGCCACGTCAGGCAAAGTCTTGAACATGTCCGGTACGGAGCCGAGCGTGGCCTCTATGTCCTTGTATGCTGCCGTCGCGGAGGCATCCTCGGCCCGCGCCGGAGCCAGGGCCAGCAAGGCGCCGGCGCCCGCCGCGATGACGAGCAATCTGGTCTTGCGACTTGATTCCACCATTTCATCCTCCCTTCGCAGTGCCGTCATGGCGATATCGCCTGGCCTGCATGCGGAAGAATTGATAGTCCCCGACGCCTTCGGCCGCTTCGCCCGAAAGCGCCATGGCCTTCATGGCCCGTGCGGGCCAGGGTTCCGTGCCGAAAACGCGGCCGCCGCCGCCCGCGATGGCAGGTCGAGCTTGAGCAATATGTTGGCGACGTGACGCTTGACCGTATGCTCGCTGAGGTTGAGCTCGGCAGCGATCGCGGCATTGCTTTTGCCGTCGGCGATCAGGCTCACCACCTCGCTTTCGCGCGCCGTCAGCACAGCCGGTTCGGCAGGCCTGGGCTTGGATCGGCAGGCGGGTTCCAGATGCTGCTCGGACGTCGCAAGGACAAGTGCCAGCGGCTCGTCCAATTCGTCCAGCGCGATGCGTCCGCCATCGATGAAATGGAGGCCTGAGCCGGTCGCCAGGTCGGCAACCAGCCGCGACGCCAGGATGTCGCCGCGGCTGGCATGGGCGGCAAGTTGTATGGCGACGCGTGCGGTCAGGCCGACCGGCGGTCCGCGCATCTCGATCTCGCCGACATGCACGCCCTGCGCGCTGGCCACGCCGATCTCCTGCGCCGCTTCGCGCAATGCGGCCGCGCAACGTATGGCGCGCGCCGGACCGTCGAAGCGCGAGACCATCAGTTCGCCATGCGTGCCCGCGGGCCGTCCGCCATGGCGCCCAACCAGCAGTCGCCAGGTCTCCTGGAAGCGCTGGCTGCGCTCGCTCCACATGCGGTCGCCGAGGCGCGCCGTGTCGTAGATACGCGTCACCAGCAATGCGGCGAGCACGCGTTCGCTGTCGGCCACGGCCGGCTCGCCGGTCAGGAATTCCTCGATCAGGTCGGCGACCCGGTCGACGTCACCGGTCCATACCGGGTGGTCGCGCCCGGGGATTTCGACAAGCCGGGCGTTCGGGATCTTCCGGGCGAGGAAGCGGCTGGCATCGGGATCGACGCGCGCGTCGTTGCGGCGGTGGATCAGCAGCGTTGGCGCGCTGATCGCCGAGAGTATGCCGCGCACGTCTATGCCGGCGTTCATGCGCGCCAGTGCCGCCGCCGCCGTCGGGCTTGCCGACAACCGTTCGAACCGCGACCACCAGGCGGCAAAGTGACTGTCCTCCACGCGCCCGGGCGCAAAATGCGGCAAGGTGGCGCCAGTGCCCCAGGCGGTTTCCGTCGTCGCGATGAATGCGTCCAGCCGTTCCGGCGGCATCACCCATCGGTGGAAATGGGCATAGCCGCCATAGAGCACCAGGGCGCGCGTCCGCTCCGGATAGGTAGCCGCGAACAGCATGGCCATCGGAGCGCCTTCCGAGGCGCCGAGCAGGGCCGCGCGGCCGCTGCCGGCGGCGTCCATCACCGCACGCACGTCGTCCATGCGCGTTTCGAGGCTGGGGAGGTGGTTGGCATCGACGCGGTCGGACAGGCCGGTGCCGCGCTTGTCGAACAGGATCAGCCTTGAGAAGGCGGAAAGCCGTTTCAGCAGCCTGCTATAGCCTTCATCTTCCCAATGCAGATCGAGGTTGGAGATGAAGCCCGGCACGAAGACGAGATCGAACGCGCCCTGGCCGACCACCTGATAGGCGATCCGCACGTCGCCGCTACGGGCATATCGGGTCTCGATCGGCCTCACGAGTTGTTCCGCCCGGCCTGACGATTTCGGATCGCCGACCATAGCAGAGCTGCGTCGCTTGCGGCAGCTTAAACTTTAGCGGAAGGAAATATAAGCGGACGCGAACCAATGGCTATTTTTGCGAGGCGGCTACGTCGCCTGGGGGAAGCTTGAGCCCGAGCTTCAGATCAGCTTCGGCGGGCGTGACCGGCCGCTTGATCCTGGTCGAGGCAGCCACGACGAGTTCATCGAAGCCATCGCCGCCGCTGTCCAACATCTCGAAGAACTGACGCCGCATCCTCGGTTCCCAGAATTTGTTGATATGCTCGGCCACGCCGGCCACGCCTTCTTCGCGCGGCCTGGAGTGGAAAAAGGCCGCGATCTGGTTGGCCATCCGCACCAGCTTCTCGCCGGTGCTCATGATATGGTCTTCGTCATGCGACATGCTTGGCAGCTCCGGTAGCCACCCGGTCGGGGTGGGTGAAAATATCGAAATCGTCGCCGCGAACCAACGCCACCAGCGTCATGCCGGCCTCTTCGGCGGTGCGGATGGCAAGCGCGGTCGGCGCCGACACGGCGATGATGAAGGCCGAGCCGATCGCCGCCGTCTTCTGCACCATCTCGACGGAGACGCGCGACGTCACCACCACCGCGCCGGTCGCGCCGTCGATGCCGGCCTTGGCCAATGCGCCGGCCAGCTTGTCCAGTGCGTTGTGACGGCCGACATCCTCGCGCGCAATGACGGTGCCCTTGCCGGGAATATAGAAGCCGGCGGCGTGCACCGCGCCCGTCTCGCTGTGCAGCGGCTGCATCTTGGCGAGAAGCTTGACGGAACGGACGATGTCGCCGGCATCAAGCGTAAGCTTAGGCGCACCAACCGTATCGACCGAGCGCATCGCTTCCTCGATGGATTCGATGCCGCAGAGCCCGCAGCCGACCGGTCCGGCGAGCCTGCGCCGCCGCGCCTCGAAGCGCGTGTTGGCCTGGTCCTTCAGTCGAATCTGGATGTCGATGCCGGCGCCGAGATCCTCGACCTCGATCGCCTCGATTTCGTCGGGTGAAGCGATGATGCCTTCGGTCAGCGAGAAACCGAGCGCGAAATCCTTCAAATCGGCCGGGCTCGCCATCATCACCGCGTGCGTCGTGCCGGCAAAGGAGAACGCCACCGGCGTCTCCTCCGGTACCATACGGGTTGCCGAAATTGTGCCGGACGCGCGTCTGGCAATACGGCTGGCCGGCGTAGTGGCAGGCGGACGAGGCAACATCAGCTATCCTCCTTCGCGGTAAGCTCTTCGGAAGAAAGCTTCTTCGTCCTGTGAAAGACCCAACCGCTCACGGTTCCCGGCGCAATGCTCAATAGTGCTGCTGCTAAATGATCATGTCGGGGGAACGGCGGCAACAGCTGGCCCATCACTTCAAATCCGAAGAAGGCAACTGCGACACCAAACAAAATAGCCGCGTATTTGGCAGCAGTTCCATTCAATTGCTTATAGGCGCTCTGGAAATACGCGAACGGCACCACCGATATCACAATCGCGAAAAAGAAGACGATGAACGGCAACAGGAACACGCCGGCGAGCAGTCCGTCCCGAAATGGATCCAACGAGAAACCTTTTCCAGCGATCAGGTCTTTCGATATCGAAACCGCCAAAAACTCCAACGGAATTACCACTGAAGCGGTAAGGACAGCGAGCAGATAGGCAGGCAAGGCATACATTGCGACCTTGCCTCCTACTCCGCCGCTTCCAGCGGAGCGATGCGACGGCTCTGGCGAGCCTGCTCGTCATAGTCGCGCTGCCATTCCGACGGCCCGTTGGAGGCACCGACCTGCACCGCCGTCACCTTATATTCCGGACAGTTGGTCGCCCAGTCCGAAAAGTCCGTGGTGATGACGTTGGCCTGCGTGTCGGGATGGTGGAAGGTCGTGTAGACCACGCCCGGTGACACCCTGTCGGTGACCTGCGCGCGCAGCGTCGTCTCGCCGGAGCGGCTGGTCAGCCGCACCCAGTCGCCGTCGCGCAGGCCACGGTTCTCGGCGTCGTGCGGATGGATCTCCAGCCGGTCCTCGGAGTGCCACATGATATTATCAGTGCGCCGCGTTTGCGCGCCGACATTGTACTGCGACAGGATCCGGCCGGTGGTCAAAAGCAGCGGGAAGCGCGGCCCGGTTCGCTCGTCCGTCGCCACATATTCGGTGCGGATGAACTTGCCCTTGCCGCGCACGAAGCCGTCTACATGCATGATCGGGGTGCCGAGCGGCGCCTTCTCATTGCAGGGCCATTGCACCGACCCGACGCGGTCGAGCAACTCGAACGAGACGCCGGCGAAGCTCGGCGTCGTCTTGGCGATCTCGTCCATGATCTCGGAGGGGTGCGTATAGTTCCAGTCGAGCCCGATGGCGCGGGCAAGCTCCTGCGTCGCTTCCCAGTCGGCGTAGCGCGCCTTCGGTTCCAGCACCTTGCGCACCATGTTGATACGGCGCTCGGCATTGGTGAAGGTGCCGTCCTTCTCGAGGAAGGTCGAGCCCGGCAGGAACACATGCGCGTAGTTCGCCGTCTCGTTGAGGAAGAGATCGTGCACGACCACGCATTCCATCGCGGCCAGACCGGCGGCGACATGCTTGGTGTCGGGATCGGACTGCAGGATGTCCTCGCCCTGGATGTAGATGCCCTTGAAGGAGCCGTCGACGGCTGCATCCAGCATGTTGGGGATGCGCAGCCCCGGTTCGTCGTCCAGCTTCACGCCCCACAGGCTTTCATAGATGTCGCGCACCGCGTCGCCCGAAATATGGCGATAGCCCGGCAGTTCGTGCGGGAAGGAGCCCATGTCGCACGAGCCCTGCACATTGTTCTGGCCGCGCAGCGGGTTCACCCCGACGCCCGGGCGGCCGATATTGCCGGTGGCCATGGCGAGATTGGCAATCGCCATCACCGTGGTCGAGCCCTGGCTGTGCTCGGTGACGCCGAGGCCATAGTAGATCGCGCCGTTGCCGCCCTTGGAGTAGAGACGTGCCGCACCGCGGATCAGTTCGGGATCGACGCCCGACAGCTTGCCGACGGTTTCGGGGCTGTTCTCCGGCAGGGCGACGAAGGACGCCCAGTCCTGGAATTCCGTCCAGTCGCAGCGCTCGCGGATGAAGGCCTCGTCGAACAGGCCTTCGGTGACGATGACATGTGCCAGCGCCGTCAGCACGGCGACATTGGTGCCGGGCTTCAGCGGCAGGTGGTAGTCGGCTTCGATATGCGCCGACTTGACCATCTCGGTGCGGCGCGGG
This sequence comes from Mesorhizobium sp. ESP-6-2, assembly GCF_020164675.1. Classification (NCBI taxonomy): domain Bacteria; kingdom Pseudomonadati; phylum Pseudomonadota; class Alphaproteobacteria; order Hyphomicrobiales; family Phyllobacteriaceae; genus Mesorhizobium; species Mesorhizobium sp. ESP-6-2. Next base: position 284,558 of record NZ_JAIUGT010000005.1, on the reverse strand, counting down.
TCGAGCACGATCAGCTTGGCGCCTTCGCGCAGCCGCTTCTTCAGCCGCGAGGCGAAAACCGGGTGTGCGGAAGCCGGATTGGCGCCGATGATGACGGCGACGTCGGTGAATTCGACGGAATCGAAATCCTGCGTGCCGGCCGAGGTGCCATAGGTCTGGCCGAGCCCGTAGCCGGTCGGCGAATGGCAGACGCGCGCGCAGGTGTCGACATTGTTGTTGCGGAAGCCCTGGCGCACCAGCTTCTGGACGAGATAGGTCTCCTCATTGGTGCAGCGCGACGAGGTGATGCCGCCGATCGCGGTGCGTCCGTACTGGTACTGGATGCGGCGGAACTCCTTGGCCGTGTGGGCGATCGCCTCTTCCCAGCTCACCTCGCGCCACGGATCGCTGACCTTCTCGCGGATCATCGGCGACAGGATGCGGTCCTTGTGGGTGGCGTAGCCATAAGCGAAGCGGCCCTTCACGCACGAATGGCCGTGATTGGCCTTGCCCTCCTTGTAGGGCATCATGCGGAGGACCTCGTCGTCCTTCACTTCGGCCTTGAACGAGCAGCCGACGCCGCAATAGGCGCAGGTGGTCACGGCCGAGCGTTCCGGCAGGCCCTTGGCGAGCACTGTCTTCTCGCGCAGCGCATCGGTCGGGCAGGCCTGCACGCAGGCGCCGCAGGACACGCATTCGGAAGCGATGAAATCCTCATGCATGCCGGCGACCATGCGCGATTCGAAGCCGCGGCCCTCGATCGTCAGCGCAAACGTACCCTGCACCTCTTCGCATGCCCGCACGCAACGCGAACAGACGATGCATTGCGCCGGATCATAGGTGAAATACGGGTTGGATTCGTCACGCGCGATGTAGTCGACGGCCAGCGAGCCGTGGCCGGGCGCGACGCCATCCTCCTTGACGTGGTTGCGGCCTTCGACGCCGTAGCGGTTCTCGGTCAGGCCGACCGACTTCGCCACCGCGTCGAACTCGCTGGCGCCGGTGCCGGCCTTCTGGTCCCAGCCCACCGGATGGTCGGAGACATAGAGCTCCATGACGCCGCGGCGAATGGCGTCGAGCCGTTCCGAATGCGTGCGCACCACCATGCCTTCGCCGACGGGGGTCGTGCAGGACGCCGGCGTGCCGCCGCGGCCATCGATCTCGACCAGGCAGACGCGGCAGGAGCCGAAGGAGTCCAGCATGTCCGTAGCGCACAGCTTCGGGATCTCGACGCCGCCCTCCATCGCGGCGCGCATGATCGACGTGCCTTCCGGCACGGTGATGCTGCGGCCGTCGACGGTCAGCGTGATCCGCTTCTCAGCCTTCGATTGCGGAGTTCCGTAGTCGATCTCTTCGATGAGCGTCGGGAAGTCGGCCTTGATGTTCATCTGCCAGCTCCTATTCAGCAGCCACGCGCGCCGGTGCGGGCTTGAAATCCTCGGGGAAATGCGTGATCGAGCTCATCACCGGGTAAGGCGTGAAGCCGCCCAGCGCGCAGAGCGATCCGAACTTCATCGTGTTGCAGAGATCGGTGACCAGGGCGAGGTTCTTCTCCGGCTCGATGCCGGCGGCGAGCCTGTCGATGGTCTCCACCCCGCGCGTCGAGCCGATGCGGCAGGGCGTGCACTTGCCGCAGCTTTCGATGGCGCAGAACTCCATGGCGAAGCGCGCCTGCTTCAGCATGTCGGCGGTGTCGTCGAACACGGTGATGCCGGCATGGCCGATCAGTCCATCGCGTTTGGCGAATTCCTCATAATCGAACGGCGTGTCGAACAAAGCGCGCGGAAAATAGGCGCCGAGCGGACCGCCGACCTGCACCGCCTTCACCGGCCGGCCGGTGGCCGTGCCGCCGCCGATATCGTCGACGATTTCGCCCAGTGTCATGCCGAACGCCGCCTCGAACAGGCCGCCACGCTTGACGTTGCCGGCGATCTGGATCGGGATCGTGCCGCGCGAGCGGCCCATGCCGAAATTCTTGTAGTAGGCGGCACCCTTGTCCATGATGACAGGCACCGAAGCCAGCGAGATGACGTTGTTGATCACTGTCGGCTTGCCAAAAAGGCCCTGGATTGCCGGCAGCGGCGGCTTGGCGCGCACCACGCCGCGTTTGCCTTCCAGACTGTTCAGAAGCGAGGTCTCCTCGCCGCAGACATAGGCGCCCGCGCCGAGGCGGATCTCCATGTCGAAGGCATTGGGCGAACTGAGCACGTTGACGCCGAGCACGCCGGCCTTGCGGGCGACCTCGACGGCCTTGTTCATGACCGCCACCGCATGCGGATATTCCGAGCGGATGTAGACGAACCCCTTGGTCGCGCCGGTGGCGATGCCGGCGATCGCCATGCCTTCGATCAGCACGAAGGGATCGCCCTCCATGATCATGCGGTCGGCGAAGGTGGCGCTGTCGCCCTCGTCGGCGTTGCAGACGATGTATTTGCGCTCGGATGTCGTATCGAGCACGGTCTTCCATTTGATGCCGGTCGGGAAGCCGGCGCCGCCGCGGCCGCGCAGGCCGGACTCCGTAACCTGGCTGACAATCTCGGCCGGCGCCATGGCCACCGCGTTCTGTAGGCCCTTCAGCCCGCCAAGCGACTTATAGGCGTCGAGTGACAGCGGGTCGTTGATGCCGCAGCGCGCGAAGGTCAGACGGGTCTGCTTGGCCAGGAACGGGATCTTGTCCGGCGCGCCCAACCAGCGCTTGTGATGGCCGCCGGTGAGAAAGCCGCTGTCGAACAAGCTCCTGACGTCGGACGGCTTCACCGGCCCGTAGGCGACGCGGCCGTTTGCTGTGGCGACCTCGACCATAGGCTCTAGGAAATAGGCGCCGCGCGAACCATTGCGGACGATCTTGGCCTCAACGCCGCGCTCGGCGAGTTCAGCGCGAACAGCCTTGGCGACCCTTTCGGCACCGAGCGCCAGCGCGCCGGAATCGCCGGGAATGTAGATGCGCGGGATCATGAGCGCACCTCCGCGACGATCTCTTCGATCTTCTCGTTGTCGAGCCGCCCGATCACCTCGCCATCGAGCATCGCCGAGGGCGAACAGGCGCACAGTCCCAAGCAATAAACCGGCTCCAGGGTCACCGAACCGTCTTTCGCCGTCTCGTGGAAATCAATGCCGAGCAATTGCTTGATCCTGGCGGCTACCGCATCGGAACCCATCGACTGGCAAGCTTCGGCCTGGCAGAGCTTGAGCACATGCCGGCCTGCCGGGCGGGCACGGAAATCGTGATAGAAGGTGACGACGCCGTGCACCTCTGCTCTGGAAAGGTTCAGCCCGTCGGCAATGACCGGGAGTGCTGCCTGCGGCACATGGCCGAACTCTTCCTGGATGCCGTGGAGGATCGGCAGCAGCGGACCTTCGAGGTCTTTCAGATCCTGGATGATCGCGGCCGTGCGCGATGCGATCTCGGTACTTGCAGGCTGCATCGTCACGCAGCGCCCTCCCTGGTCGGTGGCTTTATCGCTAAGTCTTTACAAAATCAGGAGAAACCCCCGAAATCAATAAAGCTGATCCGTCGCTCGATAGAAATTTTCTATCGAGCTCCAGCACCTGCATTTCCTAACCTAGCGGTGGGTGCGGAAATCGTCTGCGAGCGCCATCGCCTCGTCCAGCAGCGCCGAAACCAGCGGCGTGTGCGGTTCGCGCAGCGCGGCCACCAGCCCGACCGTGTGGCTGGCGTCCGGCTCGACGATCGGGATGGCCCGGATAGGCTCGGAAAAGCCGAACGTTTCCGTGAGGTTGAGAGGCATGATCGAGGACCATTTGCCGGTGCGGATATGCGAGAACAGCACGATCATCGAATTGGATTCCAGCGTCGGCCGCACCTCGACGCCGGCCTCGGCCAGGTGCTGGTCGATGATGCGGCGGTTCTGCATGTCTGGGGTCAGCAGGCAGAGCGGCAGGTGGCTGATCTCGGCCCATGTCACTTTGTCGCGGTCGGAATAGGGGTTTCCGATGGCGGTGATCAGCTGATAGCGCTCATCGTAGAGTGGTACGCTGGTCACTCGTCCGAGCGGCTCGTTGTCGAGATAGGTGATGCCGGCATCTATATCGAAATTGCCGAGCAGCGACAGCACTTCGATCGAGGTCCGGGACAATACCGAGAAGGTGACGCCGGGGTGTTTTTCGCGGAATGGCGTCGTCAGCCGCGCCACCATGGCGAGCGCGGTGGGAATGGCGGCGATGCGGATACGTCCCGACAAGCCGTGCCGCGCCGCCCGCATCTCCTCGCGCATGGTCCTGGTATCGCCGACGATACGGCGTGCCCACACCAGCACCTGCTTGCCCTCCGGGGTCAGGCCCAGGAAGCGCGAGCCGCGCAGGACCAGCATTACACCCAGCTGACCTTCAAGTTGCTTGATGCCGGCCGACAAGGTGGGCTGGGTGACGCCGCACACTTCCGCCGCCCGGCCGAAATGCTCTTCCTTGGCAAGCGCGATGAAAAATTCCAGCTTGTCGATCATGTCTGAAGCTAACCGCCCCCGCCGCACCGCGCCAGAGGGCTGCCGCCAACTGCGATGTCGATCGCCCCAAGCCGATGCTTGATCGCAGAAACCTATCGGTCGACGAGATTGAGGATGTTGCCATCCGGATCCTTGAACCAGGCGACCTTCATGCCCTGGCCGACATGGATGTCGCCTTCCAGGCTCAGGCCGGGCATCTCGTAGTGCTCGAAGGCAACGCCCTTCGATTTCAGCCCGCTGACGACGGTGTCGATCTCATCGCCGACCGTCCACGTCACCGCCGTCGCCTTGTTGGTTCCGGCGAACTGAGAGCGATAGACATTGATCGTGGTGTCGCCGCTTTTGTACACGATCAGTTCGCCACCCTCGTCATGCACCTGTTTCAGGCCGAGCGTCCCCTCATAGAAAGCCTTTGCCTTCGCCAGGTCTTTCACCGCGAGGTTGGCCGTTGCGTTGCTGTTTGCAAGCATGATCGTTTCTCCTTCGCTGCTTGTCGTCCCCGGCGTCTCCTTGGAAATAGGTCGAGCCGGTCGCTTGACGAGCCCCGCTTTGCCGGCGGCCAGCCAATTGCGAGCGGTGCCTGCAATTGGCTGCATCCACATCTTTCAGCCGGCTTACTGTTCCCCCTGGGCGCATGCGGCGCTATGTGGATGGAACTGGTGCGCCGGGAGGGACGAACATGCTGGGCTGGTTCCGCAAGCTGTTGCCGCGCGAAGATCGCTTCTTCGACCTGTTCGAGCGGCATTCCCGCACGGTGGTCGGCGGCGCGGAGGCCCTGCAGGAGCTCCTCCTGGGCAAGGACATCGAGCATTGGTGCCAGAAGATCGTCGATCTCGAGGACGAGGCCGACCATATCACCGCCGAAGTCCTGCTTGCCGTGCGGCGCTCATTCATCACGCCTTTCGACCGCGGCGATATCAAGGACCTGATCCAGTCGATGGATGACGCCATCGACATGATGCACAAGACCGTCAAGACGGTGCGGCTGTTCGAGAAGAGGGAATTCGATCCGCTGATGCAGGAAATGGGCGCCGTCATTGTCGATGCCGCCAGGCTCGTCGCCGAGGCGATCCCGCTGCTGGCCAAGGTCAGCGCCAACAGCGCGCGCCTGAATGAACTCGCCGAGGAAGTCATGCGTGCCGAAGGCCGGGCCGACGATCTGCATGAGCAGGGCCTGAAGGATCTCTTCAGGCGGCACGGCCGCAGCGACGCGATGGCCTATCTGATCGGCTCGGAGATCTATGGCCAATTGGAGAAGGTGGTCGACCGCTTCGAGGACGTCGCCAACGAGATCAGCGGCATCGTCATCGAGAACGTCTAGGCGATGGAAGTCGCGATCGCCTTTCCCTTGCTGGTCGGCCTCGTCGCCGTCGCGCTGTTCTTCGATTTCCTCAACGGCCTGCACGACGCCGCCAACTCGATCGCCACCATTGTCTCGACCCGGGTGCTGAGACCGCATTACGCGGTGTTCTGGGCGGCCTTCTTCAATTTCATCGCCTTCATGTTCTTTGGCCTTCATGTCGCCGAAACCGTGGGCAAGGGTATCATCGATGCAAGCATCGTCACCCCGGCGGTGATCTTCGCCGCCCTGGTCGGCGCCATCGTCTGGAACATCGTCACCTGGATCGCCGGCATCCCGTCGAGCAGTTCGCATGCGTTGATCGGCGGATTGGTGGGAGCAGGCGTCGCAAAGGCCGGGACGGGTGCCATCGTCTGGGCGGGGCTCGGCAAGACGGTCGCCGCCATCGTTCTGTCGCCGGCGACGGGCTTTGTCCTGGCGCTTCTCCTGATCCTGGTGGTTTCCTGGCTTTTCGTGCGCCAGACGCCGTTCGCCGTCGACAGCACCTTCCGTGTCATGCAGTTCTTTTCCGCATCCCTCTATTCGCTCGGTCATGGCGGCAACGATGCGCAAAAGACCATGGGCATCATCGCCGTGCTGCTCTATTCCCAAGGCATGCTCGGAACGGATTTCTACGTGCCGCTCTGGGTGGTCCTGACTTGCCAGTCGGCATTGGCGCTGGGCACGCTGTTCGGCGGTTGGCGCATCGTCCACACGATGGGTTCCAAGATCACCAGGCTCAACCCGATGCAGGGATTCTGCGCCGAGACCGGCGGCGCCATCACCCTCTTCGCCGCGACATGGCTCGGTGTTCCGGTTTCGACCACGCACACCATCACCGGCGCCATCATAGGCGTCGGCGCCGCCCGCCGTGTCTCGGCGGTTCGCTGGGGCATAGCCGGCAACATCGTCATCGCATGGGTCGTCACCTTGCCGGCGACGGCGGCGATTTCGGCACTGACCTATCTGGCGGTTCGCCTGGCAGGCTGACGTCGCGGCCTGGCGCTTGGAGCCGCCGGCGATCTGCACTATGTGAACAGCAGCCGAACGTCAGGGAAACATCAGCCATGTCCGTTACCAAGGAAACCGTCATCGAGCGCCTGAAAACGGTCAATGGCCCCGATTTCACCGGCAACATCGTCGACCTCGGCATGGTTTCCGAGATTTTCATCGCCGATGCGAAAGTGTTCTTCTCGATCACCGTTCCGGCCGCCAGGGCGCAGGAGATGGAGCCGCTGCGCACCGCGGCCGAGCGTGTCGTGAAGGCTATTCCAGGGGTCGCCGGCGCCGTCGTCGCCTTGACGGCGGAGAAGAAGGGCGGCGGCATGGAGGCGCCTGTCGCAGCGCGCCCGGCGCCCCGCCCCGCCCCGCCCGCTGCCGCGCCGCGCCCGGCGCCCCATGCGCCTGCCTCGCACAGCCAGGGCAAGCGCGGCGTGCCCGGCATCGAGGCGATCATCGCGGTTGCGTCCGGCAAGGGCGGCGTCGGCAAGTCGACCACGGCCGTCAATCTGGCGCTCGGCCTCGCCGCCAACGGGCTGAAGGTGGGCGTGCTCGACGCCGACATCTACGGCCCGTCCATGCCAAGGCTGCTCAACATCCGCGGCCGGCCGCAGACCGTCGACGGCAAGATCCTGAAACCGATGCAGAATTACGGTCTCAAGGTGATGTCGATGGGCTTCCTCGTCGACGAGGAAACGCCGATGATCTGGCGCGGGCCGATGGTGATGTCGGCGCTGACGCAGATGCTGCGCGAAGTCGAATGGGGGCCACTCGACGTGCTCGTCGTTGATATGCCCCCTGGCACCGGTGACGCCCAGCTCACCATGGCCCAGCAGGTGCCGTTGGCTGGCGCGGTCATCGTCTCGACACCGCAGGATCTGGCCCTGATCGATGCTCGCAAGGGTCTCAACATGTTCAGGAAGGTCGACGTGCCGCTGCTCGGCATCGTCGAGAACATGAGCTATTTCCTCGCCCCCGACACCGGCAAGCGCTACGACATCTTCGGCCATGGCGGCGCACGCCGCGAGGCCGAGCGCCTCGGCGTCACCTTCCTTGGCGAGGTGCCGCTGGAGATGGGCATTCGCGAAAGCTCGGATGAAGGTGCGCCGGTGGTGGCATCGAAGCCTGACAGTGCCGAAGCGAGGATCTATCGCGATATCGCTTCGAAGGTCTGGGACAGGGTCAACGAAGAGCGAGGCGCGGCCGCGGACGCCGTGCCGAGCATCGTCTTCGAGTAATTTTCGTCCAAGCGGTGCTAACGCTGGATAGACCAGCCTAAGCAGCACCCACCTTCTCGCCGAAGCTCGAAAAGAACTGTCCCGCCAATTTCTTCGAGGTCGATTCGATCAGCCGGCTGCCGAGCTGGGCGATCTTGCCGCCGACTTCGGCCTTGGCGGCGTATTTGAGCACCGTTGCGTCCGCCCCGTCCTCGGTCAGCGTCACGTCGGCGCCGCCCTTGGCGAAGCCGGCTATGCCGCCCTTGCCTTCGCCCTGGATCGTGTAGGCATGCGGGGGATTGAGATTTCTCAACGTCACTTCGCCGTTGAAGGTCGCCTTGATCGGGCCGATCTTCAGCACCACCGTCGCTGCCATCTCGGTCGGCGACTTCATTTCCAGGCTCTGGCAGCCGGGGATGCTTTCTCTCAGCACCGCCGGATCGTTCAGCGCTTCCCAAACTTTCCGGAGGGGTGCGGCAATGCGCTCCTCGCCCTCGATCACCAAAGCCATCAGAACCTCCCGGACGACCAATGTCGGATTGTTGGTAGCGTGCGGCCCGATTGATGTCTATCGCACCAAAGTCCGGATTCAGATCACGCGTGCCCCTTGCCTGCACCCGCGCGTTGTCATATCGATTTGTCATACAAATACGGAGACCATGATGGCTGGCGCCCCCGCAGGAAAGAAAAAGTTTCGCTCGCAGGAGTGGTTCGACAACCCCGACAATCCGGGCATGACGGCACTCTATCTGGAGCGTTACCTGAATTACGGGCTGACGCGCGCCGAACTGATGTCGGGCAAGCCGCTGATCGGCATCGCCCAGACCGGTTCCGACCTGTCGCCTTGCAATCGCCACCACATCGAGCTCGCCAAACGCGTGCGCGAAGGCATCGTCTCGATGGGCGGCATTCCTTTCGAGTTCCCGTGCCACCCGATCCAGGAGACCGGCAAGCGCCCGACCGCAGCTCTCGACCGCAACCTTGCCTATCTGAGCCTGGTAGAAGTGCTCTATGGCTACCCGCTTGACGGCGTCGTTCTCACCATCGGCTGCGACAAGACGACGCCGGCGCTGTTGATGGCGGCGGCGACCGTCAACATTCCGGCCATCGCGCTGTCGGTCGGCCCCATGCTCAATGGCTGGCACAAGGGCAAGCGCACCGGTTCGGGCACCATCGTCTGGGAATCGCGCCAGCGCCTGTCGGCCGGCGAGATCAACTATGACGAGTTCATGGACATCGTCGCCTCCTCGGCGCCGTCCACCGGTTATTGCAACACCATGGGCACCGCCACCACCATGAACTCGCTGGCCGAGGCGCTCGGCATGCAGCTGCCGGGCTCGGCGGCGATTCCGGCTCCTTATCGCGAGCGCGGCCAGATCGCCTACGAGACGGGAAAACGCATCGTCGACATGGTGCACGAGGATTTGAAGCCGTCCGACATCATGACGCGCAAGGCCTTCGAGAACGCCATCGTCGTCAATTCGGCGATCGGCGGCTCCACCAACGCGCCGATCCATCTCAACGCCATCGCCCGACATCTCGGCGTGCCGCTCGACAATGACGACTGGCAGAAGATCGGCCTCGACGTGCCGCTCATCGTCAATCTCCAGCCGACGGGCGAATATCTGGGTGAGGACTACCATCACGCAGGCGGCGTGCCGGCCGTGGTGGCGGAGCTCATGAAAGCCGGGCTGCTGCCGCATCCGGATGCTCTGACCGCCAACGGCAAGACAATGGGCGACAATTGCCGCGATGCCGTCAACGAGAACCGCGAAGTCATCCGCACTGTCGCCGAGCCGCTGAAAGCCAATGCCGGCTTCATCAATCTCAAGGGCAATCTGTTCGATTCGGCGATCATGAAGACCAGCGGCATCTCGCCCGAATTCCGCGAGCGGTATCTCTCCAATCCGAAGGACCCTGAGGCCTTCGAGGGCAACGCAATGGTCTTCGACGGTCCGGAGGATTACCACGCCCGCATCGACGACCCGGCGCAAGGGATCGACGAGCACACCATCCTGTTCATGCGTGGCGCCGGTCCGGTCGGCTATCCGGGCGGCGCAGAAGTCGTCAACATGCAGCCGCCGGCCTATCTCATCAAGAAGGGCATCCACGCGCTGGCCTGCATCGGCGACGGCCGCCAGTCCGGCACCTCAGGCTCGCCCTCCATCCTCAACGCCTCGCCGGAGGCCGCGATCGGCGGCGGGCTTGCATTGCTCAAGACGGGCGACCGCGTTCGCATCGACCTGAAGAAGGGCACGGCCAACATTCTCGTCACCGATGACGAGATCACCCGCCGCCGCGCCGAGCTGCAGAACAATGGCGGCTACCATTATCCCGAGCACCAGACACCGTGGCAGGAAATCCAGCGCGGTATGGTCGACCAGTTCTCGGGCGGTATGGTGCTGAAACCGGCGGTGAAATACCAGGACGTCGCTCATACGAAGGGCGTGCCCCGGGACAATCACTGATTATTCCCGGGACAACCATCGATTGTTTCAAGCGACAATTGACGGATAGCGATCGACGACCGGCGGCCTGATCGGCCGCCGGTCGTTTTTCGTTTCGCGGCCCGCTATGAACCGAGGACATTGCGTCCTTGACAAGCCTGCCCAACAAATCCACCATCGCTGCAAGGGGTTTATCGCGACGACCCCGTGAGGCGTCAGCCCAACGTTCGCGTCCAGGCTTCTCTTTCAGGAGGTGGACGCCATGCCGTCAACAACCGCTGTCACCGTGCCGCAACTGATCCGTATGGTCGGTTTGCCGGGCGCGCCTGCAATCCTCGATATCCGTACCGAGGACGACTACAACGCCGATCCACGTTTGCTGCCGGGGTCGTACCGGCGCGATTTCAGAACCGTCCGGACTTGGGCAGCCGACTTCGCCGGTAGCCGCGTGGCGGTCGTCTGCCAGCAGGGAAAAAAGCTCTCGCAAGGCGTCGCCGCATGGCTGCGCCATGAAGGGATCGTCGCCGAATCGCTCGAAGGCGGCTTCGAAGCCTGGCGGGACGCCCACGGCCTTCTGGTCCGTGCCGACAGGATGCCGCCTCGTGACGACAAGGGCCGCACCGTCTGGGTGACGCGGGCCCGGCCCAAAGTCGATCGCATCGCCTGCCCCTGGCTGATCCGCCGTTTCGTGGATCCTCAAGCGATCTTCCTGTTCGTCGACGCGGCGGAAGTGCCCGATGTCGCCGATCGTTTTCAGGCCGCGCCTTTCGACATCGACAATGCGTTCTGGAGCCATCGCGGCGAGCGCTGCACCTTCGACACGATGCTCGAGGAGTTCGGGCTCGAATCCGAAGCGCTCGACCGCCTCGCCGTCATCGTGCGCGCAGCCGACACGGCGAGCCTCGACCTGGTTCCGCAGGCGGCGGGATTTCTCGCCGCCTCGCTTGGCTTGTCGCGCATGTTTCGCGATGACCTGCAACAATTGGATGCCGGCATGCTGCTTTACGACGCGTTCTTCCGCTGGTGCCGCGACGCCACCGACGAGACGCACAATTGGCCGGCGGGAGCGAAGGTGTCATGAACTCCCTCCTTTCCGAAGAAAGTGCCGACCTCATCGAGGCGCCCGCGGTCCCGAGTTTCCGCGAGGCCACGAAACTCTGGGCGAAGATCGGGTTGCTCAGTTTCGGCGGACCGGCTGGGCAGATCGCACTCATGCACAGGGAGTTGGTCGAGCAAAAGCGCTGGATCGGCGAGCAGCGTTTCCTGCATGCGCTGAACTACTGCATGCTGCTGCCTGGCCCCGAGGCCCAGCAACTCGCTATCTACATCGGCTGGCTGCTTCACAAGACGGTCGGCGGTCTTGTCGCCGGCATCCTGTTCGTCGTGCCGGGCGCGCTCGTCATGCTGGGTTTGAGCATCCTTTACGCGCTCTATGGCAATGTGCCGCTGGTCGAGGCCCTGTTTTTCGGGGTGAAGGCGGCGGTGCTGGCGATCGTGGTCGAGGCGGTGATCCGCATCGGCCGGCGGGCGTTGAAAAATCCGGTGATGGTGGCGATCGCTCTTTGCGCCTTTGTCGGCATCTATGCGCTTAATATTCCGTTCCCTCTCCTCATCCTTTTGGCAGGACTGGTGGGATGGGTCGGGAACAGCATTGCGCCGGCCCTGTTTTCTGGCACCGTGCATGGCAAGGACGAGGCTCCCGACGTCAGGGGCGCGGTCGATCTGATGTTCGAGCGCGGCGAACTGGCCCACACCAGGCCGACGCGATGGCACGCGCCGCGGACCATCGCGATCTGGCTGCCGATCTGGCTTGGGCCGGTTCTGCTGATCTGGGCGTTCACATCGGCAAACAGCGTCTGGACGCAGATCGGCGGCTTCTTCAGCCTCATGGCGGTCGTCACCTTCGGCGGCGCCTATGCGGTCCTTGCCTATGTCGCGCAGGCGGCCGTCGGCTCTTTGGGCTGGCTTGCGCCTGGCGAAATGGTCGATGGCCTGGGCCTCGCTGAAACCACGCCGGGACCGCTTATCCTGGTCTTGCAGTTCGTCGGCTTCCTTGCCGGCTTCCGCCATTCCGGATTGTCGCATCCGCTGCTTGCCGGATCGCTTGGCGCGTTGCTCACGCTGTGGGTTACCTTTACCCCGTGCTTCTTCTGGATATTCCTCGGCGCGCCCTATATCGAGGCCTTGCGCGGCAACAAGGCGTTGTCGGCGGCATTGGGCGCGATCACCGCGGCGGTCGTTGGCGTCATCATGAACCTCGCTTTGTGGTTCGCCTTGCACGTCATCTTCCGCGAAGTGCGTGAGACGGGGTTCGGAACGGAGGTGCCGGTGCTCTCCTCGATCGACTGGCGCGCCGCGCTGTTGTCCTGCGCCACCATGATTGCCATTCTCAAACTGAAAACCGGCATGCTGCCGACGCTTGCCGGATCGGCCCTGGCCGGCGTCTTGCTGCTTGCGGCGAGCGGATGACGTCGGCGACGATCCGACCCACGGAGGAGACCATGGAAACTGTCAGCGTTCGTTATATCGTCAATGACGTCGAGAAGGCGATCGGCTTCTACCGCGACCATCTTGGCTTTACGGTCGCCATGCACCCGGCGCCATCGTTCGCCATACTTGCCAAGGGCAATCTGCGGCTTCTACTCAATGCGGCGGGCGGGCCTGGTGGGGCGTCGCAGCCGATGCCCGACGGTAGTGTGCCCGAACCTGGCGGCTGGAACCGCATCCAGATCCAGGTCGAGGATCTGGAAGAACTGGTTCGCGAGCTGAAGAACGCCGGCCAGACTTTCAGGAACGATGTCGTCAAGGGCATGGGCGGCAGCCAGATACTGCTGCTGGATCCGGCCGGCAATCTGGTGGAACTGTTCGAACCGGGGCGCGGGTAACGCCGCATCGACACGACAGCCGGGCGACACCGGCAGAACCCACCTGCACGGCATTTGCATTCCATCGGCAGACCACCCAATTTGCTGGGAAACAGATTGGATCACCATGGCGGGACGGCGCTCTTCCCTCGGCTTCCTCGGACTGTTCGGCCGCTCAGGCGACCTCAGGCAACTTGACGCTGCCCTGCGCGGCGCCGACCTTCATCCCGCCCTTGTGCCAGAGGGCGTAAAGCTCACCATGGTCAACCTGATGAAGGATCACTGGTCTGACGAGCCGTCGGCGGGGGCCTATGCGGCTGTGGCGCGGCTGTTCGGCTATTGCGTCGCCGGGCCCGAAGCGTTCGAACGGTCCAATGGACATGAGCAGCGGTTGGATGCGGAGCGCCGGATCGAGGCCGCACTGGAGACCGGCGACAGCCTCGATGCGCAGATCGTGCTGATAACCATGCATGCAAAGCTGATCAACGCCGAGGTCGTCGAGCGTTACGGGCTGGGCACCGACTGACGGGGAAGCGTTCTCAGCCGCCCATGCCGTTGCGCGGCAGCTTGATCATGTCGCCGAAGCGGGCGCGCAGCCTGTCGTCAAGCGGCTTCGGCACATGGCGTGGGAAGCGTTCGGCCAGGATGCGCTTCTTCTCGACGATCGCCCGCTGCAATATGTCGGGTCGGCCCTTCTCGTTCCATTCCTTCGGCGAAAACCGGTCGCCGACGGCCGGGTAGAAATATTCGGTCTGCATCAGCTTCAGCGTCTGCTCGTTGCCGAGATAGTGGCCCGGACCTTTCAGGCAGACATCGGCAATGGTGTCGATCGACAGCGCGTCGTCCGTCACCTCGATGCCGCGCACGCAGCGTAGGCAATGGCCCAGCATGTCGTTGTCGATGATCAGGCTTTCCAGGCAGAAGCCGAGCAGGGAAGCGTGCATGCCGGCCGATTCGTAGACCAGGTTGAGGCCGGAAAGGCCGGCCATCACATTGGTAATGCCTTTTTCATAGCCGGACTGGATGTCAGGCAGTTTCGAATCCGTCATGCCTGCGGCCGAACCGCCCGGTAGGTCGTAGAACTGCGCCATCTGCGCGCAGGCCGCGGTCAGCACCGCCTGTTCGGCCGAGCCGCCCGACATGGCGCCGGTGCGCAGGTCCGACACGAACGGCCAGGTACCGAAGATCGCCGGATGCCCCGGCTTGATGGTGTTGACATAGACAAGGCCGGCCAGCACTTCGGCCACGGCCTGCACCACCGCACCCGCGATCGCCGCCGGAGCGGTGGCGCCGGCCTGTCCGGCCGAAAGCAGCAGGATCGGGATGCCGCCTTCGACGCAGGCCTCGAGCACGCCGCAGGCGTCCTCGGCGAATTTCATCGGCGGCACGACGAAACAGTTGGAGTTCGACACGAACGGCCGGGCTCGGAAATTCTCCTCGCCGCCGGCGATCGCGTAGAGCATTTCGAGCGCCGGCTGCACGTTCTCGCGCACCGTGAAGGACGTGCCGACATGCTTGGACGTGCCCATCACGCAGGCGTAAAGCGTGTTGAAGTCCATTTCGAGCGGATCGGGAATGTCGCGCGGCACCATGGGCCGCTGGAAGAAATGGATGTTATCGAGCCCGTCGACGATGCGCGCGGCGTCATAGATGTCCTGCAGCAAGGATTCGCGGTACTCCCGCTTCTCGACGTCGACAAGATGCACGGCAGCGCCCGCCGTGCCGTAATGCACGCGTTTGCCCTGGATCACCATGTCGTGCTTCGGGTCCTGGCCGTGCAACGTGAAATGCCGCGCCGCCCGCTTGATCGTGTCGAGCACCAGTGCGCGCGGGAAACGGATACGGCCGTCATCGCCATAGCTGGCGCCGGCCTTGGTCAGCGCCTCGATGCAGGAAGGGATTGCGTTTGCGAAGCCGACCGTCTCCAGCAGGGTCAGCACCGCTTCGTGGATGCGCTCGCAATCATTGCTGCTGAGCGGTCCGTAGCTGCCCCCTTCGAGGCCGGCGCGAACCGGTCTGATGTCGTCGGCGAGCGGCGCCGCCCGCATGGCGCGACGCGCTTCGCGTCCGCCGGAGCGGCGCGAACGCTGGTCGGCCGCTTCCTGCTTTTCGACAGCCACTGACATGGAAGCACTCCACCTTTCTCGGAAGCAGGGCGGCGGTTGGTCCACCATCGGCTGCTTCGTCCCCTTTAGGCCCCGACTATGCCGCCGGCATTGGCACAGCCTATGAGCCAGCCGGTCCGGTTGCATATGCCAGAGCTAAAGAAGCAGGAGCCGCTGTTGCGCGACTCCTGGAAAGTGGTCAGGCCGAGGTGATCAAGCGGCGGCCGGCCTGCGGCCTGCGGCGGTTGCAAGTTCACGAATGCCTGGCTCGATATGCTGCAGCGCGATCGAGGAGATGCCCAGGCGCATGAAACGCGAAGGCTTTTCGGTGCGGTCGAAGAAGCGGTCGCCCGGTTCGATGATGACGCTGCGCGAGGCGGCGGCCTCGGCCAGTCCGCGGGAATCGGTGCCGCGCGGTCCCTCCAGCCACAGCGACGTGCCGCCGGCCGAGTCGGTCGAACGCCACTCGGGCAGGAAGGCGGAAATCGCATGGACCAAGCGCTTGCGCCGCTCGTCGAAGGCGCTCGACAGCCGCCGCACCAGCGCCTCGTGGTGGCCGAGCGACAGGAACAGCGCGACCGCACGCTGATTGTTGGCCGGCGGATGGCGCAGCATGAAGCGGCGCAGCGCCCTGAGTTCGGCGATTAGTCCAGCCGAGGCGACGATGTAGCCAAGCCGCAGGCCCGGAGCCAGCGTCTTCGACATCGAGCCGACATAGATGACGCGGCCGGAGCGGTCGAGGCTCTTCAAGGCCTGCTGCGGCGCCTCGTCGAGAAGCTGGCTGTCATAGCCGTCCTCGATGATGATCTGGTTATAGCGGTTGGCGCGCGCCAGAAGATCCTGCCGGCGTTCCGCCGACAGCGGCACCATGGTCGGGCAATGATGGCTGGGCGTGACGAAGACAAAGCCGGAATCATTGGGAATGGAAGAGGTCACGATGCCGGACTGGTCGACCGGCACCGGCTGGATGTCGGCGCCCGCAAGCCGGAAGATCGAGCGTGCGTCGGGGTAGCCCGGATCTTCCATCGCCACCTTCGAGCCCTTTGTCATCAGAAGCGTCGCCAGCATGTAGAGCGCGTTCTGGGCGCCCAGCGTGACGATGATCTCGTCGGGGTTGGCGAAGATGCCGCGCCTGGGCAGCAGCCGCGCCTGGATCTGCTCGATCAGCAGCGGATCGTCGCGATCGACCATGTCGGAGGCCCAGTTGCGGATCTCCAGCACGGCAAGCGCCATGCGGTTGCACTCGCGCCATTCGGCGGTCGGGAACAGCGCCGGATCGAACTGGCCATAGACGAAGGGGTAGGACGACTTGATCCAGTTCTCGTGCTTGGCCGGCGGCGGCATGTCGCTGGCCGCGATCTGCCGGCGTGCCTTCCAGTCGATCTCGTTGGCCTGGTCGGGCGCCTTCTGGTGCGGCTTGGCCGGCGTCGCCAAAACGTCGGGATTGACGAAATGGCCGCGCCGCTCGCGCGCCACCAGGAAGCCCTGGTCGACCAGTTGCTGGAAGGCCAGCACCACGGTTCCGCGCGCCACGCCGAGTTTTTCGGCCAATATCCGGCATGACGGAAGCGGCATCGAAGCGGCGATCTGGCGGTCGAGAATGGCGGCCACGATTGCCTGGCGGATCTGTGCCTGCAAGGTCTGGCCGGATTCGGCCGAAATCCGGAACAGGCCGGACCATATGGCCGTGTCGTTGCGCTGTGGCATGGGAAATGTTCCTCGATGGCCAGCCTTTTTCGTTTGGCTGGACCAGTCGAATGTAACCGTGGCACAAGGGGTTGCGCCAATCAATTTTTCTGATCTTTGGGATTTATGCCAGTGATCTTTCGTCCTGCGCATCCCGTGTAACGCAGTGCGTCATCGCCGCGTGACGCAGTGCGTCATCGCCGCGTATTGACCGGACGGAATTCGGCTCAATAGTCTGGCGCGACGACACGCGCCGGAAACATCCGGTCTGCTAAGATAATCCAAAAGTCCCAGGAGCCCGCCGGTGGATCAGTCAGCCTTCCAAAAACAGCTTGCCGCCTTGCGCGACCATCGCGCCGCGGCAGCCGGCGATATGCGCCAGGCCTTCGCCGCCGATCCGCAGCGGTTCAAGACGTTCTCCGCCAGCGACCGCGACCTGTTGCTCGACTGGTCGAAATGCGCCGTCGATGCGCGCACGATGGACCTGCTGGAGAAGCTGGCTGACGCCGCCGATCTCGAAGGCCGCCGCGCCGCCATGTTCGCCGGCAAGAAGATCAACGTTACAGAGGACCGCGCTGTTCTGCACACCGCCCTGCGCAACCTGACCGGCAAGGGCATCATGCTGGACGGACAGGATGTGAAGGCGGAGGTCACCGCCGTATTGGACGCGATGGGCGCCTTCGCCGACGCGGTGCGTTCCGGCAAGGCGACAGGCGCCACCGGCAAGAAGATCACCGACATCGTCAATATCGGCATCGGCGGCTCCGATCTCGGCCCGGCCATGGCGACGTTGGCGCTGGCGCCCTATCATGACGGGCCGCGCGCGCACTATGTCTCCAACATCGACGGCGCCCATATCCACGACACGCTGAAGGGCCTTTCCGCCGAGACCACGCTTTTTATCATCGCCTCCAAGACCTTCACGACAGTCGAAACGATGACCAATGCGCAGACCGCGCGCGACTGGGTCCAGAAGGCGCTCGGCAAGGAAGCGGTCGGCAAGCATTTCGCCGCTGTCTCGACGGCACTCGACCTGGTGGCGAAGTTCGGCATCGAGCCGGACCGCGTCTTCGGCTTCTGGGATTGGGTCGGCGGCCGCTATTCGGTGTGGGGCGCGATCGGCCTTCCTGTGATGATCGCCATTGGTCCACGTGATTTCCGCGCCTTTCTCGATGGTGCGCACGAAATGGACGAACACTTCCGCGCTGCGCCGCTGGCCAAAAACCTGCCGGTGCTGCTTGGCCTTGTCGGCTGGTGGCATCGGGTGATTTGCAAATACCCGGCCCGCGCGGTCATCCCCTACGACCAGCGCCTGTCCAGGCTGCCGGCCTATCTCCAGCAGCTCGACATGGAATCGAATGGCAAGAGCGTCACCCTGGACGGCGGCCCCGTGGCGACGCCGACCGGGCCGCTGGTCTGGGGCGAGCCCGGCACCAACGGCCAGCATGCGTTCTTCCAGCTCCTGCACCAGGGAACCGATTTTATTCCGGTCGAATTCCTCGCCGCGGCGAACGGCCACGAGCCGGAGCTGAAGCACCATCACGACCTGCTGCTCGCCAACTGCCTGGCGCAGTCGGAAGCCTTCATGAAGGGTCGCACGTTGGAGGAAGCGCGCGCCCAAATGTTGGCCAAGGGCATGAAGCCGGCCGATGTCGATCGCATTGCCCCGCACCGCGTCTTTTCCGGCAACCGGCCCTCGGTGACCATTCTTTATCGCAAGCTTGACCCGCGCACGCTCGGCCGCCTGATCGCTCTCTACGAACACCGCGTCTTCGTCGAGGGAACGCTGTTCGACATCAACTCCTTCGACCAATGGGGCGTCGAGCTCGGCAAGGAACTGGCCACCGGCCTTCTGCCAGTCGTGGAAGGCAAGGAAAGTGCCGCAAAGCGGGATGCCTCGACCGCCGGCCTGGTGGAACACATCCACCAATTGCGTGGTTCGGAGTGACTGAGTTGGCAGACATCAAGGGAATATTGTTCGACAAGGACGGAACGCTTGTCGACTTCAATGCGACCTGGCTCGGGGTTGCCGACTTCATGGCCATGGACGCCTCCGAAGGCGATCGCTGGAAGGCCGACAGGCTGCTTGCGGCCGCTGGCTTCGATTTCGCCAATAGGCGCTTCAAGCCCGACTCCATCTTTGCCTCCGGCACCAATCTCGACGTCGTCGAACTGTGGTTTCCGCGCCTGTCCGACGAAGACCAGATGCTGGCCGTCGCCCGCTTCAACCAGATTACCTCGGTGCAGGGCTCGGCGATGGCGGTGGCTCTGCCGGGCATCGTCGAAACGCTCGGCACCTTGCACGCAAGGTCCTATCGGCTCGGCGTCGCCACCAACGATTCAACCAGCGGCGCGGAAAAAACGCTGGTGACGCTCGGCGTCGCGCAGCTGTTCGACGCCGCCTACGGCTATGACGCGGTGGCCAATCCCAAGCCGGCGCCGGATACGATCCAGGCCTTCTGCGATCTCACCGGCCTGAAGCCGACGCAGGTCGCCATGATCGGCGATAACCGCCACGATCTCGAAATGGCGCGTGCCGGCGGCTGCGGCCTGGCGGTCGGCGTGCTCTCGGGCACCGGCACGCGTGAATCTCTGGCCGGAATTGCCGACGTGATCCTGGATTCGGTTGTCGACCTGCCGGATTTCCTTTCAGCGCGGGTCAAGGAGACGATCTGATCTCGTCGCTAGCGGGTCTTCGCTTCGAAGGAAAAGACGCCGCTCGGCCTGCTTGCCGCACCCTTTGCGTCGCCGAAATCCGGCACCTGATATTCGGCAAGCAGCCTGAGCCGCGACAATGGTAGATCGGCGCGGCGCGGGTCGCCGATCAGGACCTCGACGCCGGCGGCAAGGCAGCGGTCGAGAAAGGGGATCATACGTTGGGTGACATCGGGTCCGTAGAACACGTCGCCGGCTAGCACAAGGTCGACCGCCGGTGGCGGACCGGTGGTAATGTCTTTGCAGATCACCGAGATCGTGACGCCGTTGTCTTTTGCATTGAGACCGAGCGCGGCGACGCCGTTGCGGTCGATCTCGGCGGCGATCACTTCGCGGGCCCCGGCCTTCGCGGCAGCGATGCCGACAATGCCGGAGCCGGCACCAAGATCGAGCACGCGGCGTCCCGCCACGGTCATCGGATGGTCGAGGACATAGCGCGCGAGCACGGTGCCGCCGGCCCATGCATAGGCCCAGTAGGGCGGTTGTGGCTCCCGCGCATTTTCCGCGTCGCCTTCGGGCTCGACGAGCCGTCTCAATCCGCTGCTGGGGTGCGCCGTGTAAAACCGGATTTCTGGAAGCGCAGGCACAGGGACCAGGCGCATCTTGGCCTTGATGAACTCGGCCGGGTCGAGGCGCTGGCACCGGTCCGGCGCATCGTCGCCGGCAAGATCGTGGTCCAAGCCGGCTCCTATTCGCGCAATGCGCGCCGCAGGATCTTTCCGACCGGCGTCTTTGGCAGTTCTGTCCTGAATTCGATGTATCTGGGCCGCTTGTAGCCGGTCAGGTTCTCACGGCAATAGGCGGTGATGGCCTCGGCGGTCAGCGCCTGGTCCTTCTTGACGATGAACAGTTTCGGCACTTCGCCCGAATGTTCGTCCGGCACGCCGATTGCCGCCACTTCGAGCACGCCGGGATGCAGCGCCACGACTTCCTCGAGCTCGGTCGGATAGACGTTGAAGCCGGAAACGAGGATCATGTCCTTCTTGCGGTCGACGATCTTGGTGTAGCCGCGCTCGTCCATGAAGCCCATGTCGCCCGATTTGAAGAAGCCGTCCTTGGTCATCACCTTGGCGGTCTCGTCGGGCCGGTTCCAGTAGCCCGCCATCACCTGCGGTCCCTTGATGCAGATTTCGCCGACCTCGCCGAGCGGCAAATTGTTGTCCTCCTCGTCGCGGATGGCGATCTCGGTCGACGGCAGCGGCAGGCCGATCGTGCCGGTGAATTCGCCGGAGCTGAACTTGTTGGCCGTTGCCACGGGCGACGTCTCCGACAGGCCGTAGCCTTCACTGACCGGGCAGCCCGTCAGCGCCTTCCAGCGCTCGGCGACGCCCTTTTGCACCGCCATGCCGCCGCCCAGCGTCAGGAGCAGCGGCCTGAAGTCGAGCTTGCGGAAATCCTCATTGTTGAGCAGCGCGTTGAACAGCGTGTTGAGGCCTGGAAAGATATGGATGGGATACTTGCCCATTTCCTTGACGAAGCCGGGGATGTCGCGCGGATTGGGGATCAGTATGTTCTGTCCGCCCATTTGCATGCCCATCAGCGCATTCACGGTCAGCGCGAAGATATGGTAGAGCGGCAGTGCGCAGATGAGGTTGAGATGGGCGGGTTTTGGCTTGACCGTATAGGCGTCCTGCAGCCACAACGAATTCTGCGCGACATTGGCCAGCACGTTGCTGTGCAGCAGGGTAGCACCCTTCGAGATTCCCGTGGTGCCGCCGGTATATTGCAGGAACGCGATATCGTCGGCCGCCACCTTGGCCGGCTTGAAGCCCATGCCGTTGCCCGCCTTCAGCGCCGCGTTGAACTTGACATGGCCGGGCAATGACCATGCCGGCACCATCTTCTTGACGCGGCGCACCACCAGATTGACGATGCTTCCCTTGAGCCCGCCGAGCATGTCGCCCATGGCCGCGACGACGACGTGCTTGACCGACGTCCTGGCGATCACCGCCTGCAACGTGCTGGCGAAATTCTCGAGGATGACGATCGCTTGTGCCCCGGAATCCTTGAGCTGGTGTTCTAGCTCGCGCGGCGTGTAGAGAGGGTTGACGTTGACCACGGTGTAGCCGGCGCGCGCCACCGCCATCATCGCCACCGGATATTGCAGCACGTTCGGCATCATCAGGGCAACGCGTGCGCCTTTGGGCAACCCGGTCGATTGCAGGTAGGCGCCGAACGCCGCCGAAAGCCGTTCGAGTTCCGCATAGGTGATCGACTTGCCCATGCAGGTGAAGGCCGGCTGGCCGGCAAATTGCTTGCAGGCGGCAACGAGGAAATCGCCGATGGAGCTGTAGGGCAGGGCGCCGATCTCGGCCGGCATGTTCTTCGGATAGCTTTCCAGCCAAGGTTTTTCCGGCAAGCCTGCGGCAAGGGCGGTGAGCGCTTTCGGCAATCGCTTGGCGGCCGCCGGCCTCAAGGCCGCCGATGCCGGCTTGGCCACGGATGCGGCTTGTGCGGCCCCAGTCTTGCTAGTCCGGGTCGTCCCGGTCTTGGTCGCGCCAGCCTTCGTCGTCCCGGCCTTGGCCGAATTGGTCTTTGTCGCCCCGGTTTTAGCAGTTCCGGCCTTCGCCGACGTCTTTGCGGGGACGGCTTTGGCCGCCGGCTTCGCGGCTGGTTTGGCAACAGTGTCCGCCTTGCCGGCGGAAGGTTTCCCTGCGGCCCTTCCCTTTGCGTTCTTGGCGGAGGGCGTTGGCTGCTTGTCGCCGCCCGCGGCCGGCTTCAGGGCCGCCTTGGGCGCCTTTGGCGGAGCCGTCCTGTTCGATGCTTTTGCCAACCGTCCCTCCCTGTTTTGTTCGTCCCTGCCGCGCTCGCCTCCGAGTAACAGAGGCGTCCCCCGCTGCCGCCGGTGCCTTGTCTATGTATGGCCTCTATCGTCGGGCGTGCAAGTCTTGCCCCAGCGGCAAGCCGTCGAAAGATTTGCCGCCGAAAATCTTTCTCGCCACGGGCGCAGCGGCCCTGCATCGTCCGGCATCCCGGTCGTATGAAAGCGGGCGCGACGTCGATCTCGTGAGATTGGTGATCAATAAAAAAATGCGGTCGTTAACAATGTTGTGAATAGAAAAAAATACTAAATTTTTCCGTTTTTTCGCGGGGAGGAGGATTTTTTTCCCGCTTACCATGGGGTAGGCAAACTGGGTGTTCCAAAGCCGGAGAAACGGTGCTTATATGCGCGCTTCGCGAGCCTGATAGAGGGGCTTGGAAAAACA
This sequence comes from Mesorhizobium sp. ESP-6-2, assembly GCF_020164675.1. Lineage (NCBI taxonomy): Bacteria > Pseudomonadati > Pseudomonadota > Alphaproteobacteria > Hyphomicrobiales > Phyllobacteriaceae > Mesorhizobium > Mesorhizobium sp. ESP-6-2. The sequence goes on along the minus strand of NZ_JAIUGT010000005.1, from coordinate 261,538 downwards.
TCAGGGAGTGCTCAATGAGGAAGAAACTGACTTTTGCAGCCGCGTTGCTGGCTGCAAGCGTCCTGGGCGGCGTGGCCAACGCAAAAACCTTGGTCTACTGCGCCGAAGCTTCGCCGGAAGGCTTTGACCCGGCGCCCTACACCGCGGGACAGACGTTCGATGCGTCTTCACGTACGGTCTTCAACCGCCTCGTCGAATTCGATCATGGCAAGACCACGGTCTCGCCGGGCCTGGCCGAAAGCTGGTCCATTTCCGACGATGGCAAGGAATATACGTTCAAGCTTCGCAAGGGCGTGAAGTTCGCCGCTACCGACTATTTCACCCCGACGCGCGACTTCAACGCCGACGACGTGGTGTTCTCGTTCGAGCGCCAGGTCGACAAGAACGGTCCCTGGTTCCAGTACATACCGGGCATTGCCTACCAGTATTACAATGACCAGTTCGGCGACAACATCACCAAGGTCGAGAAGGTCGACGACCTGACGGTGAAGTTCACCCTCAAGGAGCCGGCGATCACTTTGATCCCGACGCTGGGCATGGACTTCGCCTCGATCGTTTCCAAGGAATATGCCGACAAGCTGCAGGCGGACAAGACGCCTGAACTGTTCAACCAGAAGCCGATCGGCACCGGCCCGTTCATCTTCGTCGACTACCAGACCGACGCCGCCATCCGCTACAAGGCCAACCCGGACTATTGGGGCGGCAAGCAGAAGATCGACGACCTTGTCTTCGCCATCACCACCGATCCGGCGGTCCGTGCGCAGAAGCTGAAGGCCGGCGAATGCAACATCATGTCCTACCCGGCGCCGGCCGACATCGCCGGCCTGCAGGCCGATCCGAACCTGAAGGTCGACGAGCAGGAAGGCCTCAATGTCGGCGCGCTGATGTACAACACCCAGCAGAAGCCGTTCGACGACGTGCGCGTGCGCAAGGCGCTCAACATGGCCATCAACAAGAAGGCCATCATCGACGCGGTCTTCCAGGGCGCCGGCCAGGTGGCCGTCAACCCGATCCCGCCGACCATGTGGTCCTACAACAAGGACGTGAAGGACGATCCGTACGATCCGGATGCGGCCAAGAAGATGCTCGAAGAGGCCGGCGTCAAGGACCTCAAGATGAATGTCTGGGCCATGCCTGTGTCGCGCCCCTACATGCCGAATGCACGCCGCACCGCCGAGCTGATCCAGGCCGACTTCGCCAAGGTCGGCGTCACCGTCAACATCGTCAGCTACGATTGGGGTGAATACCTCAAGCGCGCTTCGGCGGTCGATCACGACGGTGCCGTCATCGTCGGCTGGACCGGTGACAATGGCGATCCGGACAACTTCCTCGGCGTGCTCCTGAGCTGCGCTTCCGTCGGTTCGAACAACCGCGCGGAATGGTGCAACAAGGACTTCGATGCGCTCATCAACAAGGCCAAGACGGTTTCCGACCAGGCCGAGCGCACCAAGCTCTACGAACAGGCGCAGGTCATCTTCAAGGAGCAGGCACCGTGGGCGACGCTGGCCCACTCCAAGGTGTTCATGCCCATGCAGAAGACCGTCTCCGGCTTTGCGATGGATCCGCTCGGCATCCATCGCTTCGACGGCGTCGATATCGCCGAATAAGGTTCGCGAAAAGGGGCGGCGCCACAGCGCCGCCCTACCTCGCCCGCCATGCTGCGTTATATCCTAGGCAAGCTCGCCCTCATCGTCCCGACCTTCATCGGGATAACCATCCTCGCTTTCGGCTTCGTGCGCATCCTGCCCGGTGATCCGGTGCTGGTGCTCGCGGGCGAACGCGGCCTGTCGCCCGAACGTCACGCCGCGCTGATGCACCAGTTCGGCTTCGACCTGCCGATCTGGCAGCAATATCTCACCTATCTGGCCAACATCCTCAGCGGTGATTTCGGCACCTCGTTCTCCACCAAGACGCCGGTGCTCAAGGATTTCCTGGTGCGGTTCCCGGCAACCGTCGAACTCGCCATCTTCGCCATGATCTTCGCCATCGTCTTCGGTGTCGCCTTCGGCATCTTCGCCGCGATCCGCCGTGGCTCCTGGTTCGACCAGCTGACCATGGGAACGGCGCTGGCGGGCTATTCCATGCCGATCTTCTGGTGGGGGCTGCTGCTGATCATCGTCTTTTCCGGCATGCTGCACTGGACGCCGGTTTCCGGCCGCATCGACCTTCTCTATTTCTTCAAGCCGGTCACCGGCTTCATGACCATCGATTCCCTGATCTCCGGACAGAAGGGCGCATTCCGTTCGGCTCTGTCGCACCTCATCCTGCCCACCATCGTGCTCGGCACCATCCCGCTCGCCGTCATCGCCAGGCAGACGCGTTCGGCCATGCTCGAGGTGCTCGGCGAGGATTATGTGCGCACCGCGCGCGCCAAGGGCCTGGCGCCGCGCCGCGTCATCGGTCTGCACGCCTTTCGCAACGCGCTGATTCCGGTCGTCACCACCATCGGTCTGCAAGTCGGCACGCTCCTGACCGGCGCCATCCTGACCGAGAGCATTTTTTCGTGGCCGGGCATCGGCAAATGGATGATCGACGCTATTTCCAAGCGCGACTATTTCACCGTGCAGGGCGGCTTGCTTTTGATCGCGCTCATCGTCATGTCGGTGAACCTCATCGTCGACGTGCTCTATGCCGTCATCAATCCACGCATCCGGGCCAACTGACATGACCAACGAAGGACCGGCCACCATCGAAGCCGCCACCGTCGTCAAGCCGCAGGATGCCCGGCTGCAGATGTTCGCCGAGTTCTGGCATTATTTCTCGATCAACAAGGGCGCGGTGATCGGTCTCGTCATCTTTGCGCTGCTGATCCTGATCGCCGTCTTCGCGCCGCTGCTGGCGCCGCATTCGGCCGACGACCAGTTCCGCGACTTCTTCTTGACACCACCGGCCTGGCAGGCGGGCGGCAACGCCCAGTTCCTGCTCGGCACCGACGCCGTCGGCCGCGACATCCTCTCGCGCCTGATCTACGGCTCGCGCTTCTCGCTCGCCATCGGCTTCGTCGTCGTCACCACGGCGCTGATCTCCGGCGTCATCCTCGGCCTGCTTGCCGGTTACTGCCGCGGCTGGGTGGATACGCTCATCATGCGCATCATGGACATCATCCTGGCCTTCCCGTCGCTGCTGCTGGCGCTGGTGCTGGTCGCCGTGCTCGGACCAGGGCTGGTCAACGCCATGATCGCCATCGCCTTCGTGCTGCAGCCGCACTTCGCCCGGCTCACCCGCGCTGCGGTGATGGCGGAAAAGAACCGCGAATATGTCATCTCGGCCAAGGTCGCGGGCGCCAGCCATCTCAGGCTGATGCTGGTCACCATCCTGCCCAATTGCATCGCGCCGCTGATCGTGCAGGCGACGCTGTCCTTTTCCAACGCCATTCTCGAGGCCGCGGCGCTGGGCTTCCTCGGCATGGGCGCGCAGCCGCCGACGCCCGAATGGGGCACGATGCTGGCCGAAGCGCGCGAGTTCATCTTGCGCGCCTGGTGGGTGGTGACCTTCCCCGGCCTTGCCATCCTGATCACCGTCTTTGCCATCAACCTGATCGGCGACGGCCTGCGCGACGCGCTCGACCCCAAGCTGAAGAGGTCGTGAGCATGTCCCTGCTCGAGATCAAGAACCTCACCGTTTCCTTCGACACCGCCGCCGGTCCGTTCATGGCCGTGCAAGGCATAGACCTGTCGATCGAGCCGCGCGAAGTGCTGGCCATCGTCGGCGAATCCGGTTCCGGCAAGTCGGTGGCGATGCTGGCGGTGATGGGGCTGCTGCCCAACACCGCGACCGTCAAGGCCGACCGCATGGCCTTCGACGGCGTCGATCTTCTGAAGCTCAGCCCGTCCGAGCGGCGCAAGATCGTCGGCAAGGATATCTCCATGATCTTCCAGGAGCCGATCGCCAGCCTCAACCCGTGCTTCACCGTCGGCTTCCAGATCGAGGAAGTGCTGCGCTTCCACATGGGCATGGATCGCGCCCAGCGCCGCGCGCGCGCCATCGAATTGATGAAGCTCGTCGGCATTGCCGATCCGGAAGAACGGCTGAGCTCGTTTCCGCACCAGATGTCGGGCGGCCAGTGCCAGCGCGTCATGATCGCCATCGCCATCGCCTGCAATCCCAAGCTCTTGATCGCGGACGAGCCGACCACAGCGCTCGACGTCACCATCCAGAAGCAGATCCTCGACCTGTTGGTTTCGCTGCAGGCCAAATACGGCATGGGCCTGATCATGATCACCCACAATATGGGCGTGGTGGCCGAGACCGCGGATCGCGTCATCGTCCAGTACAAGGGCCGCAAGATGGAAGAGGCCGACGTGCTGTCGCTGTTCGAGAGCCCGAAAAGCAACTACACGCGCGCGCTGCTGTCAGCGCTGCCGGAGAATGCCGTCGGCGACCGGCTGCCGACCGTCTCCGACATGCTGTTCGAGCCGGCGCCCTCGGCCGCGGGAGCCTCCGCATGAGCACCACCGTCCTCGAAGGCAAGAACATCGTTCGCGACTACCACATCGGCGGCGGCCTGTTCAGCGGGCCGCGCACGGTGCACGCGGTCAAGGGCGTCTCGTTCACCGTGGACAAGGGCAAGACGCTCGCCATCGTCGGCGAAAGCGGCTGCGGCAAGTCCACGCTCGCCCGCATCATCACGCTCATCGACCCGGCGACATCGGGCGAACTGTTCATCGACGGCAACAAGGTCGACATCGCCAGGAACGCGCTGTCGAAAGAGATGCGCCGCAAGGTGCAGATCGTTTTCCAGAACCCCTACGGGTCGCTCAATCCGCGCCAGAAGATCGGCGATGTGCTGGGCGAGCCGCTGCTGATCAACACCGACAAGACGGCCGCCGAGCGGCGCGACCTCGCCATGAAGATGCTGAAGAAGGTCGGCCTCGGTCACGAGCACTACAACCGCTATCCGCACATGTTCTCGGGCGGCCAGCGCCAGCGCATCGCCATTGCCCGCGCATTGATGTTGAACCCCAGCCTGCTGGTGCTGGACGAGCCGGTCTCGGCGCTCGATCTTTCGGTGCAGGCGCAGGTGCTCAATTTGCTCGCCGACCTGCAGGACGAATTCCAACTGACCTATGTCTTCATCAGCCACGATCTCTCCGTGGTGCGCTACATCGCCGACGACGTGATGGTGATGTATTTCGGCGAGGCGGTCGAATACGGCTCGCGCGACGAGGTCTTTTCAGACCCCAAGCATAGCTACACCAGGACGCTGTTCGCAGCGACGCCGCGCGCCGATGTGGCCAGCATCAAGGCGAGGCTGGCGAGGAAGAAGGCGGCCTAGAGTCAAAACACAACTACTCTGAACGACCGAGTTTTACCCAAAAGACGGCTTACATCTGCCGAGGCCTGGACGACCACTTTGCGCCCGGAGCGGTCATCGTGGCCTTGAAGGCGTCAACGGTTCAGACTTCAGTAACGGGTCAACGCGCCTTCGCTTGAAAATACCAGCACCACACTGAACAATTTCGGGTACACCGAATCTATGGACCCCGGTGGTCTCGGCGGCACTTACACAGCTGGGAAACTCAAACATCCCTGAACAAAGGAGTTGCGGCCGGTGAGCAGACCGCCCTCTGGCCCTCCGATCAGGCGAAGCCTTCGAGCACCACCTTTCCGATGGTCGATCCGCTTTCGAGCTGCGCATGCGCCTTTTTGAGGTTCTCCGCGTTGATCGCACCGAGGTTCTGTGTGGCGGTCGATCGAATCCGTCCATCGTCTACGGCGGCGGACACCGCGTCGAGAATTTTGCCCTGCTCGTCCATGTCCGGCGTTTCGTAAATGGCCCGTGTGAACATGAGTTCGTGATGGATCGACACCGCCTTGCGCTTGAACTTCATGATGTCGAATCCCGACGGATCGTCAATCAGGCCGAAGCGGCCCTGCGGTGCGATCAGTTCAGCGATATCGTCGACATGCCGGGCGGTTTGCGTCGTCGAAAATACGAACGCCGGAGCGCCGATGCCCAGTGCCGCGATCTCGCCGGCAAGCGGCTTCGAGTGATCGACCACATGGTGGGCTCCCAACGACTTGACGAAGTCCTTGGTCTCGGAACGTGAAGCCGTCGCGATAACGGTCAGGTCGGTGAATTGCCGGGCGATCTGGATAGCGATCGATCCGACCCCGCCGGCACCGCCAATGATCAGGATGGCGGCAGCAGCACCGGGAACCGGCTTCTTCACGTCTATGCGGTCGAAGAACGCCTCCCAGGCGGTCAGCGATGTAAGCGGGAGCGCCGCGGCATCGGCCCATCCGAGTTTTGACGGCTTCCTGCCGACGATACGCTCGTCGACGAGATGGAATTCGGCGTTTGCGCCCGGACGAGTGATGGAGCCTGCATACCAGACCTCGTCTCCCGCCTTGAAACCGCTGACGTCAGGCCCGACGGCGGCGACGATGCCTGCCGCGTCCCAGCCGACCACCTTCCATTCGACGCCGGCAGCCGGCGGCGTGCTCTGCCGGATTTTATAGTCGACCGGATTGACCGAAATGGCCTTCACTTCGACAAGGATGTCGCGGCCTTTCGGTTCTGGCCGTGGCAACTCGATGTCGATGAGAGAATCCGCGGCGTCGATGGGCGAAGGGGTCTTGTATCCGATGGCTTTCATGGGTGTCTCCTGTTGGCCGTTTTTCGACGTCACCTGGAAAAATTGCGAAGAGCTTCTTCGCCGGCTTCCTGGTCCTGCGCCCAGCTTCCGCCGGAAATACCGATCCCGCCGATGATCGCGCCGTCTTCCATGATCGGAAAGCCGCCGGCGGCGGCCATGACGCGCGGAACATGCCTTAGGTTCGAAGCGCCACGATCTTCCAGCAGGTCGACCCACTGGGCCGTCGACAGACCGAAAGAGGCCGCGGTGTAGGCCTTGTCGATGGCAATGTTGACGGCAAGATAGGAACTGCGATCGCTGCGTTCGAACGCCTTCAGGTTGCCGGCAGCGTCGACGATCGCGATGACGGGTTCGAACCCGATGCGTTTGGAAGCGGCGATGGCCTCGGCGATGAGGCGGGTTGCGGCCTCTCCCGTGATCGAGCGGGCAGTGAAGCTGTTTGCAGACATGGTCGGTCCTATCGGCTGGTGGCGATGTTGACGGGGTTCGATTGCAGCCGGCGACTGGTTCGTCCCTCAGTGGCTTCAATGTAGCGATGCGTTCTCAGGCCTGGGATACGCACAACGTTTGCCAATAGTATCCATTTGGATACCGGGCGGGCCTGCGAGGATCTCGCCCAACGCCTTGCCAGTCCAGGCTGAACCCGGTAACGAACAGATTATGTTGTACATGCGGATTTGCATGTAGATATCTGAAGGATACCGCCATGGCCAAGGCCCGCCATTCTCGCTTCGACTGCAATCCCGGCTGTTCCGTGGAAGCGGCCATCAGTCTGATCGACGGCAAGTGGAAGTGCGTGGTGCTGTTCCACCTTTTGCGCGGTACGATGCGCTTCAACGAGATACAGCGTCAGATCGGCGGCGTCACGCAGCGCACTTTGACGAACCAGTTGCGCGAGCTTGAAGAAGACGGCTTGATAGAGAGAAAGGTTTATGCGCAGGTGCCGCCGAAGGTGGAATACACCATCTCACCGCTCGGCCGTAGTCTCGAACCCATCCTCGTTGCCCTGAAGGGGTGGGGCGATGACAATATTGGTCGGTTTGGCAAACCTGTGGCGGCAAACGCCGCTTGATCCAAAATGCTGTGCAACGATTTAAACGCTGTAATATCAGTTGGTCGCGATGCGACCGAGCCGTCGGCGTTTGCAGGCGACATGTCAAATTGCGAAGCTTCGAATATTAGAGCGGTCCTTGCCTAGCGACAAATCGGCTTGCCCTGTCGACTCTGTCCAATGCCTGTCATGGCCGGAATCGCCTCTAAGCGGCCCTTCCGCGCCAGATCAGTCGATGCTTGAAACTGCCATTCGCTGCATGAAAGCGGCGTCGAGCATGGTCAGAAAGGCGCGCACCGCGGGGTTGGCGCGTCGGCTTGCCGGCCAGAGCACAGTGACGTTATTTCGCTCCACGGCGAACGTGGACAGCACGGGGACCAGATCACCGCGCTTTACATAGGGAGCCGCCATGAAGGAGGCGCCTATGCCTATCCCGCCACCGGCTGCCAGCATGATGAGCACGGCATCGCTGGCGTCGGCGACCACACCGGCATTGGGCACGATCTCGATCTCGCGGTCGCCAATCCGGAAGGGCCAGCGAAAGGTCTGGCCTGTGCTCTGATACCGGAGATTGACGGTGTCGTGCCCTACCAGGTCATCGGGATGGGTCGGGGTGCCGCGTTCCTCGAGATAGGCTGGCGAGGCGAAGCAGCAAAGCCGATGGGGTGCGAGCTTGCGTGATAGCAGCCGGGTGTCAGCCAGATCACCGATGCGTATGGCGACATCGATCCCTTCCTCGATCATGTCCACTATCTGGTCACCCAGCCTGAGATCGACGACCAGGTTCGGGTGGAGCCGACGGAAAGCCGGTAAAGCCGGAGCGATCAGGTGGAGTCCGATCGGCAGCGACGCGGCCACGCGCAACGTGCCCGATGGTTCGGAGCGCGCGGTCATTGCCGTCTGCTCGATTTCCTCCGCCTCGCGTAGCAGACGCAGCGCGCGCTCATGCAGGTCGCGCCCTTCGGGCGTGAAGGTGAGCGAGCGCGTCGTACGGGTAAACAGCGACAATCCTAAATGCCGCTCGAGCCGCTGGATGCTCTTGCTGACCGCCGACGGGGAAATCGACAGCGCGCGCGCCGCTGCCGTGTAGCTGCCCAGCGATCCGGCACGCGCGAAGGCGATGATCCCAGTGAGCCGATCCAAAGCGATATGTTCCACCATGGCATTACTTAAGCGCCATCTGCGCCGATTATCAACCAGGAGTGATGCCACTAGATCTGCTCCAGCGACATGATGAGCGGAGATTTGACCAATGAGCGACAAGATGAAGGCAGTCCGTCTGCATGCATTCGGTGGTCCCGAGGTGCTGGTGTACGAAGACGCGCCGAGGCCGGATGTGAAGCCCCACGAGGTGCTCGTCCGCGTCCAGGCAGCGGGGCTTAATCCGCCCGACTGGTATCTGCGGGACGGCTATCGCGCCCTGCCGCCAGAATGGCGACCCAATGCATCCTTCCCACTGATTCTCGGCACGGACGTGTCGGGCGTCATTGAAGCGGTTGGCGCCAACGTCGCTGAGTTCAGCATCGGCGACGAGGTCTATGCAATGGTTCGCTTTCCCCATGACCTAATGACGGGTAGCAATGCCTACGCGCAGTATGTCAGTGTGCCGGCAACGCAGCTTGCGTTGAAACCAGCCGGCATCGACCATATTCATGCGGCCGGCGCGCCGATGTCGCTTCTGACGGCATGGCAGTTCTTGATCGAACTTGGCCACGACGAGCCGAATCCGTTCCAGCCCTTCCGGCATGAGCCGGTGCCGCTCGACGGCAAGACGGTGCTGATCAACGGCGCCGGAGGCGGTGTCGGGCATCTGGCTGTCCAGTTGGCGAAATGGCGGGGCGCTCGCGTCATCGCGGTGGCATCGGCCAAGAACGAGGGGCTGATGCGAGATCTCGGCGTGGATCAGTTCGTCGACTACAAGACGACCGCGACCGAAGAAGTCGTCCGAGACGTCGACCTTGTCCTCGACGCGGTGGGCGGCGCGGACATGGAGCGCTTCTTCCATGTTCTGAAGCCGGGCGGCGCGCTGTTCCTGATCAACCCGCTGGGCTTCACGGGTCACGAGGAGGCAGAGAAGCTGGGAATCACGGTCTCATCCACACAGGTTCGATCCAATGGCGCGCAGTTGGCAAAAGTCGCCCGCCTGCTCGACGGCATTGTGCGTGTCGTCATCGACAGCACATTCCCGCTGGCCGAGGCATCGCGCGCGCACCAGCGCGCCGCTGACGGCAGTATTCAAGGCAAGATCGTGCTGGCCGTCTGATTTGTTGCTTTCAGCCGACCGATCGTCGGAAGTGCAGACGGTCGAGCGGGATCCACCAAGGTAAGCCATGATGCTGATTGTTACCGGCTATATGTATGTCGAGCCCTCGTCGGTCACCGAGTTTGTCCAGGATCTCCAGAACCTCGCCATAGCTACGCGGCAGCGGGACGGAAATCTTTCCTATGACGCGGCTGTGGACGATCCGCTTGCCGGCCGCCTCCTGGTCGCCGAGCGGTGGAGAGACCAGGCCGCACTCACTGCACATCTCCATGCTACCGACACGATGGCGTTCGTTGGTCGATGGGGCGACATCATTAGGGGTGAGATTCTCAAATACGACGTCCTGCGCAAACGTGGCTTGATGGACGAGTAGCAAAGTACGCCGGTGAGCGTAGAGCGGCAGTCGGATCGTCTGCATATCTGCGCTCGCAACCGGCGCAGTGGACGGCAGCTATCGGCCCAGTTCCCGCCGTTCCGAAACGAATATCCGAAGGGCCGCTTACGGCCCCCTCCTAGACCGATCGCCGGATCACGACAGCTTGGCGATAATCGCCCGCAGTGCGTCGCCGAAACGGTGCACCTCCTCCACCGTGTTGTAGTGCACCAGCGAGGCGCGGATGGCGCCGCTGTCCATCGACAGGTTGAGGCGCTTCATCAGGCGCGGGGCGTACATGTGGCCGTCGCGGATGCCGATCTGCAATTCAGCCATTTCCTCGACGATCCGCTGCGGCGACAATTTGCCGATGTTGAAACAGAAGGTCGGCACGCGCTCGTTGATCCGGGCCTCCTCGGAAACGCCGTAGATCGTTGCCCCGCAGCTCTTCAGCACAGCCAGCATCTCGCGCGCCAGCACCAGCTCGTAGTCGCGGATGGCGCGCATGCCGGCGACGATGTTTTCGCGCCGCGAGCGGTTGTTGGACGGGGCAAGGTTGCGGCCGATGAGTTCCAGATACTGGACCGCCGCATCCATGCCCGACACATTCTCGTAGATGAAGGTGCCGGCCTCGACCTTGTAGGGCGGCTCGTCGGGGATGAAGTCCTCGCGGAAGGTCGGCAGCCGCTTCAGCGTTTCGAAGCGGCCCCACAGGAAACCCATATGCGGCGAGAAATTCTTGTAGCCGGAACAGACGAGATAGTCGCAATCCCAGGCCTGTACGTCGATCAGCCCATGCGGTCCGTAGTGCACGCAGTCGAGGAACACTTCGGCGCCGGCGGCGTGCGCGATTTTAGCCACCGAAGCCACGTCGACGATCGAGCCGATGGAATGCGCCGTCACCGTGCAGGCGACAAGCCGGGTACGATCGGAAACAAGCGGGCGCAGATCGTCGACATGCAAATTGCCGTCTTCGCGCATGCGCCACCACTTGAACTTGGCGCCGGCGGATTCGAGCGCCAGCCATGTCGCGATGTTGGCGTCATGGTCCATGTCGGTGACGACGATCTCGTCGCGCTCTCCAAGCATCTGGCCGATGCCGAGGCTGACCAGGCGGATGAACGAGGTGGCGTTCATGCCGAAGCAGATCTCGGATGGGCTGTAGGCATTGATCAGCAGTGCCACGCTTGTCCGCGCATCGGCGACCGACTGATCGACAGTGACGCTGCGGCCATAGCGGCCGCCGCGCTGCACATTGTGCGAAACCAGATGGTTGGTCACCGCGTCGAGCACGCTCTGCGGGATCTGCGCGCCGGCGGCGTTGTCCAGGAAGATGAAATCGCCTGCCCGCTGCAAGGCGGGAAACATCGCCCGGATTCTTTCAACAGGGAACGCGCCGGAAGTGCCGGTCGCATTGGCGGCTTGATGCTTGTTCATGGTCGTCTCCTGCGAAGTGCTCGGTAGATGGGAAATTGTAGGCGCGGTCAGCGCGTCTTCTCGGTTTTGAAACGGTCTTCAAGCAGGCTGACGAGGCGAACCATCGGCCACAGGAAGATGAGATAGACCAGCGCCGCGCCGATCAGCGGCGAGGGATTGGCGTAGAGCGACTGGGCATTGGTCGCTTCCTTCAGGAGTTCCGGCAGCGCCACGGTGGAGGCGAGCGAGGTGTCCTTGAACATCGAGACGCAGTTGCTGGTCATAGGCGGGATGACCACGCGCACCGCTTGCGGCAGCACCACCTTGCGCAAGGTCAAAAGGAACGGCAGGCCGAGGGCCTGCGACGCCTCGAACTGGCCGCGCGGAATGCTTTCGATGCCGGAGCGGAACACTTCCGCCGAATAGGCCGACATGATGATGGCGAAGGCCGTCACGGCGGAAGCCCAGGACGACAGGCGGATGCCGAGGAAGGGCAGCGCGTAATAGATCAGGATCAGCACCACCAGCACCGGCAGCGCGCGGAAGATGTCGGTGTAGCCGACCGCCAGCCACCTGAGCGGCTTCGGCGCATAGAGCCGCAACAGGCTGATAACCAGGCCGATGGGGATGCCGATGCCGATGCTGAGCAGCCCGAGCAGCAGCGTGTTGAGAAAGCCGCGCAGCAGCGCCGGCAGACTGGACGCGATGACGTCGGCGTTGAAGAAGGTATCGAGCAGCGACATGGGAGGCTTTCCCGAACCGTTTGGCGTCCCTGACGCCGGAGCAGAGGTCCGGAACAGCGAAAGCGGTTTTGCCGCGCCGTGCTGCTTCCGGGAGGTTGTGTATCAAACGGAACGTGCCGGCCTTTCGAGCCGGCACGTTCTCCTTGGCGGCCGCCGCTCAGGCCTTCGGCACCGGCATTTCCTTGGCGGTCGAGGAATCGGCGGGCGCGTCGCTGCCGAACCACTTCTTGTGGATCGCGGCCAGCGTGCCGTCCTTCTTCATCGCCGTCAGCGCGTCGTTCAGCTTGCCGAGCAGCGGGTGGTCCTTGGTCATCATCAGCCCGTACTGTTCGCCGGTCTTGATGCGTTCCTTGACGGTGAGATCCTTCATCTTGGTGAAGGAGTACTGCATGCCCGGAATGTCGCTGACAGCCGCGTCGATGCGCCCGGCACTGAGATCGAGCAAAAGGTTCTGCTGCGTGTCATAGCCCTTCACGTCGCTGAAGCCGTCGGCTTCCTGATGTGCCTTGACCCAGGTCTCGCCGGTCGAGCCGGACAGCACGCCGACGATCTTGCCCTTGAGGTCGGCCTCGGCCTTGATCGGGCTGTCGGTCTTGGTGGCGATGCCCATATCGGAATCATAGTAAGGCTGCGTGAACGACTGCGATTTCAGCCGCTCCGGCGTGATGGTGATCGACGAGATGGCGACATCGATGCGTTTCGAGGTGGTGGCGGCGAACAGCGCCTGGAAGCCGAGATCGGCGATGTCGGTGGTCATGCCGACGCGCTTTGCCGCTTCGTTGACGATGTCGACTTCAAAGCCCTCGAAAGTGCCGCTCTCGTTCTTGTATTCGAAGGGCGGATTGGTCGGGTAGGCGCCGACATTAAGCACATCGGCGGCATAGGCGGTTGCCGGTCCGGCGGCGATGCCGATGGCGGCCGCGAGCAGGATGAGATTGCGACGGGTCAGGCTCATTGTTGGTCCCTCTGGGGTGTTCCCTCTGGTTGTTGATCGGGCGGGCTGATGCCCGCACGGTTTCTTGCCGCCACACCTCCCAGCGGGGCGTCAATTCATGCTCCCCGCCATGCGGTCGGGCGCTGTCCGGTCGCGGCAGACGCACATGGGCGGGAAGGCGAGATTGGCGATGCTCTCGGTATGCGGATCGTGGAACTGGCGCGCGCATGCCATCGCAGGCATAGCGTGCTGGAGGATGACTGGGGGCAGCATGAACGACAAGGACTGAAACCCTTTGATCCCACCCGATGCACCACGATGGATGTCCGGCAAGCCCGTCCGGAACGGCAGTCGCATCGATCTAGGAATGCTTATCCAAACCGCGGCAGTTTTCAAGGCAAAAGTTTTAAGCTTAAAAAGTTGGGCGGCGACGGCGCCTGGAGTGCCTTTCGATAGCGCTAGCTGCGGCCGCTCCTGCCCAGTTCGGCATCCGCGCCGGCTTTTCCGGCGGCAGCGCCAGTTCCCAGAAACATCGTGTCGCTGGCCAGGATGAAGAAACTGGCGCCGAGTGCCGCCCATCCGGCGACATCCTGCGGCCTCGCGCAGAAGATCCCGGATGTCCTGCCATGCGCGATCGTCGCACCGATGATCCTGCGAATCGCTTGCGCGAGCTTGTCGGCGCCTTCCGGGCCGATCGCATCGATCGACACGGAGAGATCGCCGGGCCCGACGAAAATCACGTCGACGCCCTCGACGGCGGCGATCGCCTCGATATTGGCCAGCCCTTCCGATGTCTCGACCTGAACCGCCACGACGATGCTGTCATTGGCCTGAGCAAGATATTCGGAGATGCGGTAGCCATAGCCTGCGGCCCGTCCGGGCCCGACGCCGCGCTCGCCGGTCGGCGGATAACGCGAGGCCTTCACCGCCGCCTGCGCCTGGGCTGATGTCGAGACGCGCGGGACGAGCACGCCTTGCGCGCCGCTGTCCAATGCCGCGGCGATCGCTTCCGGTGCATGGCCGGGCACGCGCACAATGGCCGGCACGCGATGGATGTCGGCGGCGCGCACCATCGTCTCGATCATGTCGCGCGAAATCTGGGCATGTTCCCAATCGATGCAGAGAAAATCGAGACCGGACTGCGCCATCACCTCGACCGCAACCGGATGCGGAATGGCGGCAAAGGAACCGACGAGGCTTTCCCTGCCGATGCATTTGTGGCGAAACCCGCTCATCGCTCCATCCCTTTGTTGTCGTGCCGGAATTCATATCCGCAAACAGCGGCGAGGCGAAGCTATTTCAGGCTTGAAATATTTTCGCGCGGGCCTAGCGTGTCGATCTCCCGCCGCGAGTTCCGGACATGATCAAAGCGCATCCCCTGGACGGCCCAAACAGACTGAAGCTCGGCGTCTTCTCGACCAATGCCGATGGCGGCCTTGCCATATCGGATGTGCCTGAACGCTGGACGGCAAGCTGGCAGGATAATCTGACGGCGGCGCAGATCGCCGACCGTGCGGGGCTGGAATTCCTGCTGCCGATCGCGCGCTGGCGCGGCTTTGGCGGCCGCAACAAGGTGCGCGAATGGTCGTTCGAGACCTTCACCTGGGCGGCGGCGCTCAGTGTGGCCACCGAGCGGGTCGGCCTGTTCATGACCGTGCATGTGCCGCTTATGCATCCGCTCTATGCCGCCAAGGCATTGGCGACGGTCGACCATATCAGCCAGGGCCGCGCCGGCCTTAACATCGTCTGCGGCTGGAACCCGAAGGAATTCGGCATGTTCGGCACGCCGCTGGTCGAGAAGGGGTATGATCAGGCCGCCGAATGGATCGACATTCTGGAAAGGCTTTATGCGTCGGCTGAACCTCTCGACTATGAGGGCACTTATTATCGTCTCAAGGAAGCCGTGAGCCGGCCGGCCAGCCTGCAAGTGCCGCGACCGGTGACGATGAACGCGGCTTTCGGCGGTCCGGGCCGCGATTTCGCCGCCGCCCGTTGCGACTACCTGTTCACGACCTTTTCCGAGATGGCCGATGCCGGCAAACATGTCGCCGATATTAGTGAGCGGGCCGACAAGGCTGGCCGCGAGGTCGGCGTCTACACCGTGGCGCATGTCGTCTGCCGGCCGACGATGGAGGAGGCGCAGGCCTACTACACACGCTATGCCGTCGATCTGGCCGACCGCGAGGCGGTCGATGCCCATATGGCCGGCAAGAAGGAATTCTCGCGCTCGCACGACCCGCATGCCTATGACCGCTACCGCCAGCGTTTCGCCGGCGGCGCAGGCACCTACCCCTTGATCGGAACGCCCGAAACGATCGCCGCCGACATGGCCGCCATTGCCGGGCATGGCTACCAGGGCATTGCGTTGTCCTTCGTCAACTACACGCAGGAATTGCCTTATTTCTGCGATCACGTGCTGCCGCTGCTGGAGCGGGCCGGCCTTCGCGAATAGATTATTCCAGCTAGCCGAAGTCGTCATCCCAGGGAGGAGCAGGAGCCGAAGCTCCGTCGCGAAGACCCTGGGATCCATGCCGTTACATTGGACGCAGAGCGCATCGGTGCAGAATTCTGGACCGCAGCGGCGCTTTGGCTTCACGGCATGGATCCTGGGGTTTGCGCTGCGTCGCTGCGCTCCTTGCTTCGCCCCAGGATGACGAAGCGATGGACGACTATTCCAAGACAATTGGTCGGTCATTCCGGGACAACCGATAGATTATTCCGGGATGACGGCGGTGGCCTGGATCTCCACCTTGGCGCGGTCCTCGACCAGCGCCACCACCTGCATGGCGGCCATCGCCGGGAAATGCCTGCCGATCACCTCGCGATAGGCTTCTCCAATGCCCCTGAGGTTGGCCAGATATTCGCTCTTGTCAGTGAAATACCAGGTCATCGACGTGATGTGCCGCGGCTCCGCGCCGGCCTCCGCCAGAACCGCCACGATATTCTGAAGCGTCTGCCGCACCTGTCCGACGAAATCGTCGGTCTCGAACTGGCACTGCCCGTTCCAGCCGACCTGTCCGCCGACGAAGACAAGCCGCCCGCGGGCCGCTACGCCATTGGCGTAACCGACCGGCTTGGCCCAGCCATCCGGCTGCAGAATCTCGTGCATTTCAAACTCTCCGCAATATCCGCGTTCGAAACAGTCCAAACCTTGACGCGACCGGGTTCAGGCAGCGCCCATCACCTGCCGCGCGATCACCACCTTCTGCACGTCGGAAGCACCCTCGTAGATGCGCAGCGCGCGGATCTCGCGATACAGGCTTTCGACGATGTGACCCTTGCGGACGCCGTCGCCGCCATGCAGTTGCACCGCTTTGTCGATCACCTCCTGCGCCTTGTCGGTGGCGAACAGTTTGGCCATCGCCGCCTCGCGCGTCACCCGCGCCGCGCCCATGTCCTTGGTCCAGGCGGCGCGATAGACCAGGAGCGCCGCGGCATCGACGTCGAGCGCCATCTCGGCGATATGGCCCTGCACCATCTGCAGCTCGGTCATCGGCGCGCCGAACAGCTTGCGTTCGGCCACCCGCTTGATGCTTTCATCGAGTGCGCGGCGCGCAAAGCCGAGTGCCGCCGCGCCGACGGTCGAGCGGAACACGTCGAGCACCGACATAGCGATGCGAAAGCCGTCGCCCGGTTTGCCGATCAGCGCCGAGGCGGGCAGCCGGACCTGATCGAAAGACAGTCGTGCCAGCGGATGCGGCGCGATGACTTCCAGGCGCTCCGCGATGCCGAGGCCCTTGCTGTCCCCCGGCACGATGAAGGCTGATAGTCCCTTGGCGCCGGGTGCCTCGCCTGTGCGGGCAAAGACGACATAGAGATCGGCGATGCCGCCATTGGAGATCCAGGTCTTTTCGCCCGACAAGATATAGCCGCCACCATCGCGGGTCGCGGTCATCTCCATATTGGCGACATCCGATCCCGAGCGCGGTTCCGACAGCGCAAAGGCGGAAATGACCTTGCCGGCGCGCGTCTTCGAAAGCCATTGCTGCTGATCCGGCGTACCGAACAGGCTGAGCGCTCCGGTGCCGAGCCCTTGCATGGCGAAGGCGAAATCGGCGAGCCCGTCATGCCGCGCCAGCGTCTCGCGCGTGATGCACAAGGTGCGCACGTCGAGCGGCCCGGGATTGTCGGTGTCGAGCGCCGTCGGTTTCAGCCAGCCGTCGCTGCCGAGTTTTTGCACCAGCTCGCGGCAGGCGGCGTCGACGTCATGGTGATCGACAGGCAGGTTCTTCGCGCACCATGTTTCCAGGCTTTCGGCCAGCTGGCGATGGCGGTCTTCGAAGAATGGCCAGTCGAGGAAGGAGCGGTCAGGCATTTCTGCCTCCGCTATTCTCCAGAGTCCGTGCTCTAGGGCGCCCCCCTCTGTCCTGCCGGACATCTCCTCCGCCGGGGGGGAGATCGATCCTCATCTCGGCTTTCGCAAATCGCCTGCGCCGCAGGATGGCTGCCGCCGCCGAAGCTGCCAATCTCCCCCCTAGAGAGGGAGATGGCCGGCAGGCCAGAGGGGGGCGCTGTCCCGCCGGCATGTCCTTCTTGAGCGAAGAAAACATCCTCAATCCCCCTCGAATACCGGCTTTTCCTTGGCGACGAACGCCTTGTACGCCCGCTCGAAATCGCGCGTCTGCATGCAGATCGCCTGTGCCTGCGCCTCCGCCTCGATCGCCTGGTCGAGGCCCATCGACCATTCCTGGTTGAGCTGCGTCTTGGTGATGCCATGGGCGAAGGTCGGGCCGGAGACGATGCGCGCCGCCATGTCGAGCGCGTCAGCTTCCAAGGAAGCTGCCTCTACTAGCCTGTTGTAAAACCCCCAGCGCTCGCCTTCGGCAGCCGTCATGGTGCGGCCGGTGTAGAGCAGTTCGGCGGCGCGGCCCTGGCCGATGATGCGCGGCAGGATCGCGCAGGCGCCCATGTCGCAGCCGGCGAGGCCGACGCGGGTGAACAGGAACGCGGTCTTGGCTTCCGGCGTGGCGATGCGGATGTCGGAGCTCATGGCGATGATGGCGCCGGCACCGACCGCCACGCCATCCACCGCCGCGATGATCGGCTTGCCGCAGTTCAGCATCGCCTTGACGAAATCGCCGGTCATGCGGGTGAAGGCCAGGAGCTGCTTCATGTCCATCTTGACCAGCGGCCCGATAATGTCGTGGACATCGCCGCCGGAGCAGAAATTGCCGCCATTGGACAGGAACACAACGGCGTCGACATCGTCGGCATAGACGAGGTCGCGAAACGTATCGCGCAGTTCCGCATAGCTTTCGAAGGTCAACGGGTTCTTGCGTTCCGGCCGGTCGAGCCGGATCTTGGCGATCCGCTCTTCGACCCGCCAGAGGAAATGCTTCGGCTTGAAGCCGGCCATCTTGCTCATTCGCGTCCCTCCCAGTTGCTGCGGAACGAGGTCAGCATGCCGGTCAGCCGGCGCGCGTCATCCTCGCTCACCTTGCCCAGCAATTCGCCGACCCAGCCCTCGTGAGCGGCAGCGATGACGGCGAAGGACTTGGAGCCTTCATCCGTCAGCCGCACCATCGAGGTGCGGCGATCGCCATTGCGGCGGGCGCGGGCGACCAGCCCCTCGGACACGAGCCGATCGACGATCCCCGTCACATTGCCGTTGGACACCAGCAGGAAGCGCGACAGGTCGCTCATCAGCATGCCTTCGGGCGCGCGGTAGAGCGCGGCCATCACGTCGAACCGCGGCAGCGTCGTGTTGAACTCCTTCTTCAGGCGCTCGCGCAGTTCGGCCTCTATCGTGCGCGAGGCGCGCAGCAGCCTGATCCACAGCCGCAAGCGGTCCTTGCCGGGTCCCGACGGCGCGGGCAGGGGGCCGGCTACCATGTTTCGCCTCCTGAGATCGAAATTGCCTGTCCGGTGATCGACGCTGCCGCATCGCCACAGAGCCACAGCACGGCAGCGGCAATTTCCTGCGGCTGGATGAAGCGGCCCTGCGGATTGGTCGAGGCAAGGCTCGCCCGCGCCTGTTCAGTCGAGCGGCCGGTTTTTTCGACAATGCGCTGGAGGGACTGCTCCAGCATTTCGGTTTCCACGAAACCCGGGCACACCGCGTTGACGGTCACGCCGGACTTCGCCGTCTCGGCGGCAAGCGCCCGCATCAGGCCGATGATGCCATGCTTGGCCGCCACGTAAGGTGCGACGTAGGCGTAGCCCTTCAGTCCGGCGGTGGACGCGATGAAGACGATGCGGCCCGCCTCGCGCGCGGCCATGCCGGCGAGCGCCGGCTTCACGGTCAGGAAGGCGCCGGTCAGGTTGACGTCCAGCGTGTGCTGCCAGTCGGCCAGCGCGGTCTTGTGCGCCGGCGTGCTGCCCGCCATGCCGGCATTGGCGACGACGATGTCGAAAGGGCCTCGCGCCGCTTCAGCCGCCTCGTAAAGCGATGCCATCGCCGCCTCATCGGTGACATCGGCAGTGATGGCGAAAATGCGTTTGCTTTCGCCGGCCACCTTGGCCAGCTCCGCCTCGCGCCGGCCGCATATGGTGACGTCGATGCCGGCACCGGCCAGCGCCAGCGCAATGGCGCGGCCGACACCGGACCCGCCGCCGGTGACAAGGGCGTGGCTGCCGGCGATCATCGCGGCGGCCGTCATACTTTCAGCCCCGCCGCGGCGTCGCGTTCGGCCAGCCGGTAGATCTGGTCACGCCCGGGCAGATAGGGATCCGGCCATTTCACGCCACGGTCGCCGAGCGTCACCGCCGCATGCAGCGTCCAGTAGGGGTCGGCCAGATGCGGCCGTGCCAGCGCCACCAGGTCGGCGCGGCCGGCCATCAGGATCGAATTGACATGGTCCGGCTCATAGATGTTGCCGACCGCCATCGTCGCCATGCCGACCTCGTTGCGGATGCGGTCGGAAAACGGCGTCTGGAACATGCGGCCATAGACCGGCTTTGCCAGCACCGAGGTTTGTCCTGCCGAGACGTCGCAAATGTCGACGCCGGCCTCATGCAACAGCCGCGCGATCTCCACGGCGTCGGCGGGTGTCACGCCTTCGATGCCGACCCAGTCATTGGCCGAAATGCGCATCGAGATCGGCTTCTGCGCCGGCCAGGCGGCGCGCACTGCGCGGAAGATTTCGAGGGGATAGCGCATGCGGTTTTCCAACGAACCGCCATATTCATCCGTGCGCCGGTTGGTGACCGGCGTGATGAAGGACGACAGGAGATAGCCGTGCGCGGCGTGGATCTCCAGCATGTCGAAGCCGCAACGATCGGCCATCTGCGCCGAAGCCACGAACTCGTCGCGCACTCTGTCCATGTCGGCGCGCTCCATCGCCTTTGGCACCTGATTCTCACGTGACCACGCGACCGCCGATGCCGCCATGACGGGCCAGTTGCCAGAGGCCAGCGGCACGTCGGTGCCTTCCCAGCCAACCCGTGTCGAGCCCTTGGCGCCGGAATGGCCGATCTGCGCGCAGATCTTCGCTTCGGTCTCGGCATGGACGAAATCGACCAGCCGTTTCCACGCCACCTCATGTTCGGGCGCATAGAAGCCCGGGCAGCCGGGCGTGATCCGGCCTTCGGGGCTGACGCAGGTCATCTCGATATAGATGAGCCCGGCGCCGCCCTTGGCACGCTCGGCATAGTGCGTGAAATGCCAGTCCGTCGGGCAGCCCTCGACAGCCTTGTATTGTGCCATCGGCGAGACGACGATGCGGTTGCTGAGCCGCATGTCGCGCAGCTTGAAGGGCGCGAACATCGGGGCGCGACGGAGTCTGTTGGCGCCGGCGCCCGCCTGGCGCTGGAACCACTCCTCCGCGCTTTCAAGCCACTCTGCGTCGCGCAGCCGCAGGTTTTCATGGCTGATACGCTGCGAGCGGGTCAGCAGGGAATAGTTGAACTGCACCGGATCGAGGCCGAGATAGCGCTCGACCTCCTCGAACCATTCGAGCGAGTTGCGCGCCGCCGATTGCAGCTTCAGCACCTCGGTGCGGCGCGCATCCTCATATTTGCGGAAGGCGGCCTTTAGGTCCGGCTCGGTTTCGACATACTCGGCCAGCGCAACCGCGCTTTCCAGCGCCAGCTTGGTGCCGGAGCCGATCGAGAAATGCGCTGAAGCCGCCGCGTCGCCCATCAGCGCCAGATTCTCGAATGACCAGCGCTCGCACAGCACGCGCGGGAAATTGATCCAGGCCGAACCCCTGATGTGGTTGGCATTGGTCATCAGCGCATGGCCGCCAAGATGTTTTTCGAAGATGCGTTCGCAGACGGCGATGGATTCCTGCTGCGTCATCGCGCCGAAGCCGAAGGCGGCCCAGGTCTGTTCGCTGCACTCGACGATGAAGGTCGCGGTGTCGCTGTCGAATTGGTAGGCGTGCGCCCACACCCAGCCATGCTCGGTCTTTTCGAAAATGAACGTAAACGCGTCGTCGAATTTCTGGTGGGTGCCGAGCCACACGAACTTGCATTTGCGCGTGTCGATGTCGGGCTTGAAGATATCGACGAAACTGTTACGCGCCCTGGAGTTCAGTCCGTCTGCGGCGACGACCAGGTCATGCGTCTCCATATAGGGTTTGGGATCGGCGATGTCGGTCTCGAACGTCAGCTTGACACCGAGCTCGCGTGCGCGCCGTTGCAACAGGATCAAGAGCCGCTTGCGGCCGATGCCGCAGAAGCCATGGCCTGAGGATACAGTGCGCACGCCGTCATGGACCACGGCGATGTCGTCCCAATACGCAAAATGCTTCTTGATCCAGACGGCGCTGACCGGATCGTTTTTGGCCAGATTCTCGAGTGTTTCGGCTGACAGAACGACACCCCAGCCGAACGTGTCGTCGGCGCGATTACGCTCGAAAACCGTCACATCGTGCGCGGCGTCCCTCAGCTTCATCGAAATGGCGAAGTAAAGGCCGGCTGGTCCGCCGCCGAGAACCGCAACCTTCATCTGTGCGATCTCCTCTTCGCTTGCTTGGTTTCAGTATCGCGCCGCGGCCAAGATATTTCAAGCTTAAAGTTTTATACCGAAATGATTATGCGAAATAGCGGACCGCGCGCTCGCGCATCGCCGCACGCGCGGCCGTGGGGGGTCACTTTTCCGGGTTCTTCGGGCTCCACAGCACCGTCTCGGCCCCCTTCTCGTAAGCCATCCCGTCGGGATAGCTGATCGCTTCCAGCTGCAAGCCCCAAGGCGCTTGGAAGTAAAGGATGGTCTGGCCGGCGGCGGGTCCTTCCTTGACCGGCAGCGGCCCCAACCTGGTCTTGACGCCCTTGGCCTCGAGATAGGCTTTCGCCGCCGCGACGTCGTCGACATAGAAGGCGATGTGAAAACCGCCAATGTCGCTGTTCTTCGGTGTCAGGTCCTTCTGGTCCGGCGCGGTGTATTTGAACAGCTCTATGTTCGAGCCGTAGCCGCAGCGAACCATGGTGACCTGCTCGATGACAGCCTTCGGATCGACGCCGAGAAGATCCTGCATGAAGGTGCCCTTGTCGTCGGCGAACGGGCCGAACGACATCGCCTTCTTGCAGCCGACCACGTCGGTGAAGAAGTCGACCGCCTGCTTCATGTCGGGAACCGTGATGCCGGTGTGGTCGTGCCCGCGCATGCCGGGGATCGAGCTGGCTGCCGCCATACCGGTGCTGCCGAGGATGGCGGCAGCCAGTCCTGCATTTCGAATTATTGTCTTCATGTCAGTTTCTCCTCCATTTGGCGGGGCTTTGTCATTGGCCGGTCGCACATCCGAGCCCGCTTTTCGGCGTGCGTATGCATTCATGTCGGAGCCTTGGCAGCGGAAGGAATATCCAGCCAGCCCTCGTCGATTTCGGGCAGTGGGATGGCCGCGATCAGGTCGCGCGTGTAGTTCTGTCGGGGGTTTTCGAAGAGAGCGTCCGTCGCGCTCGCTTCGACGATCCTGCCTTCGCGCATGACGATGACCTGCCGGCACAGCCGGCGGATGACCGACAGATCGTGGCTGATGAAGGCGACCGTCAGCCCCATCTCCGCCGCCAGTTTCTCCAGAAGGGTGAGGATCTGTGCCTGCGTCGAGACGTCGAGGCCGGAGACGATCTCGTCGGCCAGCACGAATTTCGGTGACAGCGCCAGCGCGCGCGCTATGCCGACGCGCTGGCGCTGGCCGCCCGACAGTTCGTGTCGGTAGCGGCCGGCGAAGCTCTGCGGCAGGCCGACGCGCTGCAATGCCTCGGCCACGCGGTCCCTCAGATTGTCGCCAAGCCCGTTCTGCTTCAGCGGCGCGGCGATGATGCTGGCAATGGTACGGCGCGGATTGAGCGACGACATCGGATCCTGGAAAATCATCTGCAGATTGCGGCGCAGCGGCCGCAACTCCGCCTCCGGCAGATGCGTGATGTCTATGCCGTCGAAGCTGATGCTGCCGGCGCTGGGCTCCAGCAATCGCACCAGGGCGCGGCCGAGCGTCGACTTGCCCGATCCGGATTCGCCGACAATGCCGGTCACCGATCCCCTGGGCAGGTCGAAGTCCAGGCCTTTTAGGATTTCCGCCAGCGGCGCGCGGCCGATCAGGGGCTTGCGGGTCATATCGGGCAGCGCGACTTTCAACCCGCGCACGGAAAACAGCGGCTCAGCCATGCGGGCGCTTCCAGACCTGATCGGCGGCGGCAATCTCGGCGGCAAGCCCGGCCAGCACTGCCTCGTCGACCGGCTTTAGCGAGGCGAGGGGATCGGTGTAGCGCGGCGTTGCCGCCATCAGTGCCCGCGTATAGGGATGCTGCGGTGCCGCGAAGAGAGCAGCCGTTTCGGCCTCTTCCATGACCTTGCCGGCATAGAGCACAGAGACCTTCTGACTGATCTTGGCGACGACGCCGAGGTCATGGGTGACGAACAGGATCGCCGTGCCGTGCTCGCGCTGCAACGCAGCGATCAGGCGCAGGATCTGCTTCTGCACGGTGACGTCGAGCGCCGTGGTCGGCTCGTCGGCGACGATCAGCCGTGGCTCGGCGGCGAAAGCGGCGGCGATCAGCACGCGCTGGCGCATGCCGCCGGAAAGCTCGTGCGGATAGCTTTTCAGCACCCGGTCGGGGTCGCGGATCTGCACCTCGTCCAGCAATTGCCGGATGCGGGTTTCGGCCCTCTCGCCGCCCCAGCCGAGGATGCGCACCAGCCGGTCGGTCATCTGCGGGCCGATGCGGCGCGACGGGTTGAGCGCGGTCAGCGGATCCTGCGGGATCAGTGCGGTGCGCGCGCCGATCAGCGTGCGCCGTGCCTTCGGGGTGAGCTTGCCGAGGTCCTCGCCCTCGAGCTGAATATCGCCCTCGACGACACGCACGCTCGACGGCAAGACGCCAAGCACCGCCTTGCCGATCATCGTCTTGCCGGCCCCGCTCTCGCCAACCAGCGCACGCACCTCGCCGGGCTGCACGGCAAGCGACACCGAGCGCAGCACGCGCTGGCCGTTCGGCAGAACGGCGCTCAAATCCTTGATATCGAGACAGGCGCTCATCGCAGCACCGGATCGAAACGCGTCTTCAGCGCTTCGCCGAACTGGCTGAACGACAGCACGGTCAGGATAAGCGTGATCAGCGGGAATACCAGCACCCACCAGGCCTGATGGATGGAAAGCCGGCCCTCGGCAATGATGCCGCCCCAGGTCGGGTCGTCGGTCGAGATCGACAGATTGACGAAGGACAGGATCGCCTCGACAATGACGGCAATGCCCATTTCCAGCGACAGCAGCGCCACGATCGAGGGCACGACATTGGGCAGTACTTCGCGCAGCATGATACCGACGCGGCCATGGCCGGCGATGCGGGCGTTCTCGACATAATCCATGCGCGACTGGCCCATCGCCTCGGCGCGGATGACCCGGCAGAAACGCGTCCAGTCGATGATCGCGATTGCCAGGATGACAGAGCTCAAACCCGTGCCGAGCACGGCAACCAAAAGGATGGCGAACAGCACCGGCGGGAATGCCATCCAGACATCGACGATGCGCGAGATGATGCGGTCGGCCCAGCCGCCGAAATAGCCGGCGATCAGCCCAAGGGTCGAGCCGACCAGGCATGCAGCGACGGCGGCGGCGAAGGCAACGATGAAGGCGATGCGCCCGCCGAAGATCAGGCGTGACAAGAGATCCCGGCCGAGGCTGTCGGTGCCCAGCCAATAGCCGGGCTCGGCGCCATCGAGCCAGAACGGCGGCAGCCGTTCCAGCATCAGATCCTGCGCCAACGGATCCTGCGGTGCGACCAGCGGCGCCAGGATCGCCACCAGCAGCGCCAGCAGCAGCCAGCCGCCGGCCAGCCAAAGCCTGGCGCTTGAGCCGTGTCTCGAGATGCGGCCGTCATCCATGGCGCAGCCTCGGATTGAGCAGCGCATACATCATGTCGACCGCGAGGTTGATCAGCACGAACAACAGAGCGAAGACCAGCACGATGCCCTGAATCAGCGGCAGGTCGCGGTTGATGACGGCGTCGATCGCCATGTTGCCGAGGCCCTCATAGGAAAACAGCCGCTCGACGATGACCGTGCCGCCGATCAGGAAGGTGAACTGCACGCCGACCAGCGTCAGCGTTGGCAGTGCGGCATTCTTCAGCGCCTCGCGCAGGATGACCTGCGTTTCCGAAAAACCCTTCACCCGCGCCAGCACGACATAGTCGAGGTCGAGCACTTCCTTCAGCGACTGTTTCAACAGCTGCGAGATGATCGCCGCCAGCGGCAATGCCAACGCCACTGCCGGCATCAGCATGTGCTTCAGGAGATCCCACGTGAGATCGAGGCGCAGCCGAAGCAAGCTTTCGAATAGATAGAACTGGCTGACGAAGGGCAGGTCCAACTGCGGCGAGACCCGCCCGGAAATGTCGAAGATCGGCACCAGCACGCCGAACAGCAGGATCAGCACCAGACCCCAGAGGAAGTCGGGAATGGAAAGTGCCGCCCCGCTGGCGATGTCGATGCCGGCTTCGACCGCCGTGCCTCGTTCGCGGGCGCCTAGGATGGCCGTCGTCCCCCCGATCGCCACCGCCATGACAAGTGCGACGATGGCAAGCTCCAGCGTCGCCGGCAGCCGGTTGAAGACAAGCCCGAGCACGTCTTGCCGAAGCGAGATCGAGGTGCCGAAATCGCCTTTGACGACGCCGGACAGCCAGATGAAGAACTGCTCGATGATCGTCTTGTCGAGGCCGTAGAGCGCCCGCAGCCGGGCGATATCGGCATCGGTTGCGCCGGGCGGCAGCATCATGGCGATCGGATCGCCGGGAGCGATGCGGATCACGACAAAGACGACGACGGCCACGCCGAACAGCGTGATCAGCATCGTCAAAAGACGGATCAGGAATCGTTGCAGGAGCATGTAAATCTTTGCTGGAGCCCGGAGGCTCGTATGCCGATAGAGATGCGCGCCGTCGCTGCGGACGGCGCGCGCGCAAGCCCAGGCCGATATCAGGCCGGCGTCATCAGGGCCGGCAGCAGCGCGCCGGACACGTGCTGGACGACGTTGACGCCCTTGGCGTGCACGATCGGCTGCGCATACTGCATCAGCGGCAGCACATAGGCCTGCTCGGCGATGTATTTGTCCACCGCCTTCCAGCCGGCGATGCGCTTGGCCTCGTCCTTCTCGCCCCACAGCGGGTTGATCATGTCGATCAGGTCCTGGCTGTCCCACACCGAGTGCGGGCTCGGCCCATACATGGCGAAACCGGTCGAGGTGGTCGGGTCGCCGATGGCATTGCCCCAATTGTAGAAGGCCGCCGGCGCCAGCTTGTCGGCGGCGCGCAGTTCGTAGTGCTTGGCGATCTCGTAGACCTCGATCGTGGCCTCGATGCCGACCTTGCGCCACATGCCGACGATCGCCTGGATCATCTCATAGTCCTTGGGCTTGAAGCCCTTGGTCGTCTGGATGGTGAACTTGACCGGCTTCTCCGGCGAGTAGCCGGACGCGGCCAGCAATTCCTTGGCCTTTTCCGGACTGTGCTCGACCTTGATCGACGCGTCGTAGGCCGCGTATTCGGGCGTTTCCAGCGTGGCGAGCGGCTGGCCGTAGCCGCGCAGCAGCCGCTTGACCAGAAGCTCCTTGTCGACCGCCATGACGGCTGCCTGGCGCACGTTCTTGTCCAGCATCGCCTCGATGTCGTTGAAGAAGATCATGCCGATGTCGGAAACATTCTTGATCGAGCCGGCAAGGCCGTCCTTGGCGATCAGGCGGTCATACTCCTCATAGGGGATTTCGAGCGTCACCTGCGAGGAGCCGGATTCGATCTCGGCGACACGGCTCGCCGCGTCGGTGACGAATTTGATCGTCACGTTCTCGAATGCCGGCTTGCCGCCCCAGTATTTCGGATTGGCCTTGAGCCGCAGGAAGGCGTTGCGTTCGAACTTCTCGACCATATAGGGGCCAGTGCCGATCGGAGCCTTCTCGAAGCCCTCGGCGCCGACCTTCTCGTAATAGGCCTTCGGCATGATGTAGCCGGTGAGGAACGACATCCACTTGAAATAGACCGGGTCGAACTGCACGACATCGCCCGTGATCTTGTTGCCGTCGATCTTGAAATTGTTGACGTTCTTCCACACGAACTGGATTGGGTTGCCGGTCTTTTCATCGCCCGCCCGCTGCAGCGACCAGACCACGTCCTCGGGCGTGAACGGCGAGCCGTCATGCCAGGTTACGCCCTCGCGCACCGTCATCATGATCTTGGTGCGGTCGTCATTCCAGCCCCATTCGGTGAGCAGGCCCGGCGCGAAGGACAGGTCCGGCTTCTGCGGGATGAACTGGTCGAACACCGACTGGTAAAGGCCCTGGATGGTCGGGTTGACCGCCGAAGGTCCGGTGGTCGGATCCCAGGACGGCAGGTTGACATTGTAGGCGATGGTCAGTTCGCCGGCGGCCGCCCTGGCGATGTTCGGCAGGCCGACGGCTGTCGCCCCGAGTGCGGCGGCACCGTATCCGAGCAATTCGCGTCTGTTGATTGTCATGGTCGTTCCCCTTGTTGGTTTTTCTGTTTTCTGCGCACGGCTTCATCGTCTGATCAGTGGGTTCCCTGGGCGACCGCGCTTCGCCTTGCTTCACCCCAATGCGTTTCCGCTGCTACCTCCCGCCAAGCTGTTGCGCCAGCATGAAGCCCGAGGCGGCACCCGTGCCGGCGCCCGGCCATGTGCCGGCACCGGCGAGATGCAGATTGGCCACCGGCGTGTTCCAGCCGGCGTAGCCGCGTGCCGGGCGAAACAGGAAGTTCTGCGCCAGGTGATGGCTGCCGCAAACCTGGTCGCCGCCGACGAGGTTCGGGTTCTCGCGCTCGAGGTCGATGGGCGAGAACACGGCCTGGCCAAGGATCTTGGCTCGCAGGCCGGGCGCGTAGGTTTCGATGATGTCGAGCACGCGCTCGGCATAGCGATCCTTGACCTGATCCCAATGCGCGGGCGCGATCTTGCCGGCGGCATCGCCGAGGATTTCCGCCGGCAGCATGCGCACCTGCACCCACAGCACATGCTTGCCTTGGGGCGCGCGCGACGGATCGACCGCGGTCGGTTGGCCGACGACCAGCACCGGCTCATCCGGCAGCACGCCCGCCATCGCCTGCTGATAGGTGCGCGACATGGCGTCGAGCGACGGTGACAGATGCACATAGGCGAACTGCCGCAACTCGGCGCCGGCGCGCCAGTCCGGCAGGTCGTCCAGCGCCAGATGGATCATCATGGTGCCCGGCGCGTGGCGGAATTTCTGCATCGCCGTGTCGAAGCCGGCGTCGCCGGAACCGTTCGGCAAAAGCGTGCCGGCCAACGCCTTGGGTGCAACGCCGGCAATGACCGCCCTGGTGGCCGTGTGCGTCTCACCGGACGCGAGCCGCACACCCGTCGCCTTGCCGGCCGAAACCGTGATTTCGGCTACCTCGGCGTTGGTGAAGATCTTGCCGCCGGCCCCCGCGACCATGCCCGACAAGGCACGGATGATGGTGTCGGCGCCGCCCTTGCCCAGCACCATGCCGAAGCTCTGGTTGGCCATGGATTCCAGATAGGGGAACACGGCGCCGCCGGCGATGTCGGGCGCAAAGTCGAGATGCATGCCCCAGGTGGCGAGCGTCGCCCGCACATGGGGCGACTCGAAAGTCTCCTCCAGCCACGCGCGGGGCGAGGAAAGCAGCAGGCGCCCGGTGTCGAGCGCGCCGGCAAGGCCCTTCTTGCGCCAAAGGTTCCATGCCGTGCCGGCAAGGGCGCGGGCGCTCATCGGTGATCCCAGGAGGCGAAACAGATGCTCTGCTTCCGCCGGGAAGGCGGCGACCAGCTTGCGCCACGTGACGGCATCGGCGGCGGAGAAGGCAGCCATCCGCGCGGCCGTCTTTTCCAGATCGTTGCTGACGCCGAACCAGCGTCCGTCCGGGAAGGCGCTGGCGAAACAGTCGGCGACCGGCGCGAATTCCAGCCCGTGGGCGTTCAATTCATTTGCATATTTCCGATGGAAGGCCGAGCCGGCGAACAGGCTCAGATTCATCGCACCGAAATCGTGCCGAAAACCCGGCAGCGTGAATTCGCGGGTCTGGACGGCGCCGCCTGTGGTTGCGCTGCGCTCGAAAACCCCGGTTTTCCAGCCTTTGAGTGCCAGATGCGCGGCGCAAGCCAGACTGTTGTGGCCCGCCCCGACAAAGATGGCGTCGAACTCGCTCACGCCCCGCACCCATTTCCTTTATGCTTAAAGATAATTGCAGATGCATATGTTTTCGTCTAGTAGGATATTAAGGGCCGAGACGAGCCTTCAGCCCATCAGACAAGAGGGAACAGAGACCATGGACACGCAACAACTCCTCGGCGAAGTCGCCGGCCAGCTTCTTTCAGGCGCCATCAGGGTGGTCGACCTGTCGGCGCCGCTCGGTCCCGACACACCGCTGATCAAGCTGCCGCCGGAACTCGCCGTCGACACGCCGAAGGTCGAGATCCATAACATCTCCCGTTACGACAAGAATGGTCCCTGGTGGGCCTGGAACTGGCTGAAGCTCGGCGAACACTCGGGCACGCATTTCGACGCGCCGCAGCACTGGATCAGCGGCAAGGATTATCCCGATGGCGCCACCGACACCATTCCGGCGCAGAACTTCATCGGTCCGGTGAATGTCATCGACTGCTCCAAGGAAGCCGCCGCAGACCATGATTTCCTGCTCACCGTCGACCACATCAAGGCGTGGGAAGCCAAGCACGGCGCCATCAAATCAGGCGAATGGGTGGTGATGCGCACCGACTGGTACAAGCGCAACGGCTCGGAAGCCGAGTTCCTCAACGCCAACGAGACCGGCCCGCACACGCCCGGCCCGACGGCGGAAGCAATCCAGTTCCTGATCAGCAAGGACATCAAGGGCTGGGGCTCGGAGACGATCGGCACCGATGCCGGCAAGGCCGGCGGCATGGAGCCGCCATTCCCGGCCCACACGCTGATGCACAAGGCCAACCGCTACGGCCTGGCCAGCCTGTGCAACCTCGACCAGTTGCCGCCGAAGGGCGCCATCCTGATCGCCGCGCCGCTCAAGATCGAGCACGGTACCGGCAGCCCGATCCGCGCACTGGCGCTGGTGCCGGGCAAATAGGGCGAAGTCGGTCTTCGGGAGAAGATCATGCGCGCCGAAGATGCAATAGGGAGGCAGACTGGCGGCGCTCGCGCCCGTAGAGGACTGACCTCCCAAGCCTATCCGCTGCCCACGGGGAACCGCCAATGAACGCCCCCGACCACATCATTGTCGGCAGCGGCATCAACGCGCTGGTCTGCGCGGCGATGCTGGGCGGCAAGGGCGCCAAGGTGCTGGTGCTGGAGCGCAACGACCGCATCGGCGGTTGCATGCGCACCGAGGAAATCACCGCGCCCGGCTTCATCCATGATGTGATGGCGACGACCTTCGTGCTGTTCATCACCTCGCCGGCCTATGCGGCGCTGGGCAAGGACTTGGCCCGGCATGGCCTGGAGTTCTGCCACGCGGCCACCCCGACGGGGGTGCTGCGGCCCGACGGCAGCCATGCCGTGCTCAGCACCGACCGCGCCGCCAACATCGCCGCCTTCAATGCGATCGCCGCAGGCGACGGCGACCAGCACGCCGAGGATGTCGGCGGCATCGAGCGCAACGCCGGGCTGCTGTTCGGTCTGCTCGGCGGCAGCCTGTGGACCTACCCGACGGCGAAGCTGCTCGCCGGTGATGCCTGGCGGCGGAGCCCGCGCGGGCTGGCGGCCTTTCTCGGCGATGCGTTGGTGCCGGCGCGCGGGTGGCTGGAAAGCACCTATCGGTCGGAGACCATGCGCGCGTTGTGGGCACCGTGGGTGCTGCATGCCGGACTTGGGCCGGAAGATGCTTTCTCCGGCCAGATCGCCAAGGTCATCGCCTTCGCGCTGGAGGCTGCGGGCGCGCCGATCGTTAAGGGCGGGGCGAAGAACCTGCTGTCGGCGTTTGAGGCACTTGTCAAAGAGCGCGGCGGCGTAATCTCCACCAACGCGGACGTTGCCTCGATTATCCTGACCGAAGGTCGCGCCACCGGCGTGCGACTGGCCTCGGGCGAGACCGTCAATGCGAAGAAGAGCGTCATCTGCTCGGTCACGCCGACGCAGCTTTACGGCCGGCTGCTCGGCAACGACAGCCCCAGGAATGACATCGAGGCGACGCGAAAATTTCGCTACGGCAAAGGCAATTTCCAGATCCACTATGCCCTCGACAAGCCGCCTTCATGGCGGGGCGAGGGGTTGGACAAGGTGGCGCTGCTGCATCTGACGCCTGGATTGGACGGTGTGTCGAAGGCCTGCAACGAGGCGGCGCGGGGCATGCTGCCCGAGGTGCCGACCATCTGTGTCGGCCAGCCGCACGCGCTCGATCCCTCGCGTTGCCCGCCGGGCAAGGCGATCCTGTGGCTGCAACTGCCCGAAGCGCCCCGTCACATCAAGGGTGATGCCGCCGGCAAGCTGCTGGCGCCTGCGGACGGGCAATGGACCGACGGCCTGCGCGAGGCCTATGCCGATCGCGCCGAAGCGATCCTTGCCAGCCATATCGATGGCTTCAAGGACAGCGTCATCGCGCGCCGCGCCTATTCGCCGGCCGATCTCGAAGCGATGAACATCAATCTGGTCGGCGGCGACCCCTATGGCGGCTCCTCGACCATCGACCAGTCCTTCCTGTGGCGGCCGTTCAAGACCAGCCGCAACCACCAGACCGGCATCAAGAACCTCTACCACATCGGCGCCTCTACCCATCCCGGCGCGGGCCTCGGCGGCGGCTCCGGCTTTCTCCTGGCCGGGAGGCTGTGATGGAGCAGAAAATCGCGGAAAAGCGCCAGCGCATTTCGACCTTGGGCCAGATCGGCCTGCAGCAATTCGCGCCCTATCTGATGAACCGCATCATGGGCCGCTACAACGCCACCTTGCGCGACGATTTCCGCAAGCAGGGCCTGACCATTTCGCAAGTGCGGGCGCTTGCCGTGCTGTCGGTCACCGACGGCGTCACCGTCAACGACCTCTCGGTCTACACGGTGATCGAGCAGTCGACCTTGAGCCGCACGCTCGACACGCTTGAGGGGCAGGGGCTTGTGCGGCGCGAGCAGGGGGTTAGCGACAGTCGCATCCGCCATGTGTTCCTGACCGATGAGGGCCGTGCCGAGTTCACCCGCGCCTGGCCGGCCATGCATGACGCTTTCGAGGCCATGTTCGACGATGTCGACGATGCCGAATACGCCGCGCTGATCGCGACATTGCAGAAGATGCTGAAGAACATTCGCAAGCACGACATCTAGAGCTACGCGCCGCCGAAGCCGGGCGGCAACGGAAGGAGGCCAAAAATGGCCGAACGGTCTTTTGCCAAGGAAGTCGAAAAGCTGAGGCTCGGCGCCGGCGAGGAATTTGCCGGCGAAGGCATCCTCGCCATCACCAAGGCGCTGCTGCAATGCGGCGTCGGCTATGTCGGCGGCTACCAGGGTGCGCCGATCAGCCATCTGATGGACGTGCTGGCGGACGCGCAGGACATTCTGGGCGAACTCGGCGTGCATTTCGAGGCGAGCGCCTCGGAAGCCACCGCAACCGCCATGCTGGCGGCCTCGGTGCATTATCCGATCCGCGGCGCGGCGACCTTCAAGTCGACGGTCGGCACCAACGTCGCCTCCGACGCGCTCGCCAACCTCGCCTCCGGCGGCGTCACCGGCGGTGCGCTGATCATCGTCGGCGAGGACTATGGCGAGGGCTCCTCGATCATGCAGGAACGCAGCCATGCCTTCGCCATGAAAAGCCAGGTCTGGCTGCTCGACCCGCGCCCGAACCTGCCCTCGATCGTCAAGGCGGTGGAGGACGGCTTCGAGCTGTCAGAGGCCTCCAACACGCCTGTCATGCTGCAGGTGCGCATTCGCTGCTGCCATGTCCACGGCCATTTCATCGCCAAGGACAACAAGCGGCCGCCGATGACGGTGGCCGATGCGCTGGAGGCGCCGCGCCGCGACACCGGCCGCATCGTGCTGCCGCCCGCTTCCTTCCTGCATGAGAAGGAGAAGGTCGCGAAGCGCTGGCCGGCGGCGGTGGATTTCATCAAGAGCCGCAAGATCAACGAGTTCTTCGGTTCCGATCACGGGTCGGTCGGCATCGTCATGCAGGGCGGCATGTACAATTCCGTCATCCGCGCTTTGCAGCGGCTCGGCCTTGCCGACACCTATGGCGAGACAGACGTGCCGCTCTACGTGCTCAATGCCGTGTATCCGTTGGTCGACGACGAATTCCTGTCGTTCTGTGAAGGCAAGCAGGCGGTGCTGGTCGTCGAGGAAGGCCAGCCCAACTATATCGAACAGGCCTTTGCCGCCATGCTGCACAAGGCCGGGCGTGGCACCCGCCTGGTCGGCAAGGAGCACCTGCCGATGGCCGGCGAATATACCGGCCAGGTCATGCTCGACGGCATTGGCGCCTTCCTGCGCGCCGAGGCGCCTCACCTCCTGCCCGGCGAAGTGCGGGCGCCCAACAAGGTCGGCGAGGGCGTCGACACGGCGGACCTGATCAATGTCGTTCCAGGGCGACCGCCCGGTTTCTGCATCGGCTGCCCGGAGCGGCCGATCTTTGCCGCGACAAAACTGGTCGAACAGGAACTCGGCAAGCACCACATCGCGTCCGACATCGGCTGCCACCTGTTCTCGATCATGCCGCCCTTCGAACTCGGCGCCACCACAATGGGCTATGGGCTCGGCCCGGCCTCGGCCTCGGCGTTCAATTCGCCCGACGCCAAGCGCCGCTCGATCTCTTTCGTCGGCGATGGCGGCTTCTGGCACAATGGCCTGACCTCCTCGATCGGCAATGCGGTGTTCAACAAGAACGACGGCGTGATCGTCATCGTCGACAATTTCTACTCGGCCGCGACGGGAGGGCAGGACATCCTGTCGTCACGCGCCGGCAACAAGACCAAGTCGACAAAGCATCCCATCACCGAGGCGGTGAAAGGCATGGGCGTCAAATGGCTGCGCCATGTCGACCGTACCTACAATGTCGGCAAGATGCAGGAGACTTTGCGCGAGGCGCTGACGACCGAGAAAAAGGGCCCGAAGGTCATCGTCGCCTCGTCGGAATGCATGCTCAACCGCCAGCGTCGCGAAAAGCCTCTGGTCGACAAGGCGATCAAGGGCGGGACGCGCGTCGTCAAGCCGAAGTTCGGCGTCGACGAGGACATCTGCACTGGCGACCATGCCTGCATGCGGCTGTCCGGCTGCCCGTCGCTGTCGGTGAAGTCGCTCGACGATCCGCTGCGCGACGATCCGGTGGCAAGCATCGACCAGAACTGCGTCGGCTGCGGCAATTGCGGCGAAGTCGCCGATGCGGCGGTGCTGTGCCCGTCCTTCTATCGCGCCGATGTCGTGCACAATCCGAGCCGCTGGGACCGCTTCCTCGAGAGCGCCCGGCGCACCGTTATCGGCCTTTTGCAGCGTCGCCGCGAAGGCCGCCGTCTGGTGTTCGCCGATGCTTGATCACAACGCCTCACTGCGCCCGAAGACAGGCGCCGCCGACGACGAACGCGTTATCAAACTTGCGGTGCTCGCCGTCGGCGGCCAGGGCGGCGGCGTGCTTGCCGACTGGATCACCGACGTCGCGGAGCGCAACGGTTACGTCGCGCAATCGACCTCGGTGGCCGGCGTCGCCCAGCGCACCGGCGCCACGATCTACTATGTCGAGATGGCCCGTGACACCGGCCGCCTGCCGGTCTTCGCGCTGTCGCCCTCGCAAGGCGACGTCGACATATTGATCGCCGCCGAACTGATGGAAGCCGGCCGCGCCATCATCCGCGGCTTCGTCACCCCCGACCGCACGACGCTGATCACCTCCTCGCACCGCATCGCCGCCGTATCGGAAAAGATCGAGCCCGGCGACGGCAGGGCGTCGTCGTCGAAGGTGCACGCGACGGCTGAAGCCGCATCAAAGCGCTTCATCGCTTTCGACATGGAAAAGATCGCCGCCGACAGCGGCTCGATGATCTCGGCCAGTCTGCTTGGCGCGCTGGCGGGCTCCGACGCCCTGCCGTTCACGCGCGAAAGCTACCAGGAGGCGATCGGCGCCGGTGGCCGCGGCGTCAAGGCCAGCCTCGCCGCCTTCGCCGCCGCCTATGATCGCGCGCGCGGCACGGCATCATCCGCTGCGCCAAAACCGGCGGAAGCAGCTGTCGTCGGCTCCGCCCTGGCTGCTGGACAGGTGAGTGGCCCGCAAGACCTCCTGCGAGGCTGGCAGGCCCTGGCCGCCCGCATCGACGTAATGCCCGTGGCGGTGCGCGACATGGCGCTGCGCGGTCTGCGAAAGGTCGTGGACTATCAGGACATTCCCTATGGGCGTGAATATCTCGACCGCCTGGACAAAGCCGTCGTGCTGGACGGGCCTGATCGAGCCTATGCCCTCTCGATCGCCGCCGCCAAGCATCTGGCGAACGCCCTATGCTACGACGACATGATCCGCGTCGCCGACCTGAAGACGCGCTCGACCCGCAACAGGCGCGTGCGCAAGGA
Source organism: Mesorhizobium sp. ESP-6-2 (assembly GCF_020164675.1). Taxonomy (NCBI): domain Bacteria; kingdom Pseudomonadati; phylum Pseudomonadota; class Alphaproteobacteria; order Hyphomicrobiales; family Phyllobacteriaceae; genus Mesorhizobium; species Mesorhizobium sp. ESP-6-2. Next base: position 225,274 of record NZ_JAIUGT010000005.1, on the reverse strand, counting down.
GGTCGGCGTCAGGGATGGCTCGGTCCTGCAGGTGACCGAGTATTTCCATCCGCGCATCGAGGAGTTCTGCGGCACGCTGCCGGCGGGGCTGGGCAGCTACATCGAGAACCGGCCGAAGCTCGCCGCCTTCCTCGACCGTCGCATCAACCGGGGCCGGCGCATCCGTACCGACAGTTTTGCCGGCTTCACCGCTCTGTGGTTCATCGGCGGCCTGCGCCGCTGGCGCCGCCGCCTGCTGCGCCACAAGGTGGAAGCCGCGCATCTGGAGCGCTGGTACGCGCTGGCGCTGGGCCACGCGCGTGACGACTATGCGTTGGCCGTCGAGATTCTCAACTGCCGCCGGCTGATCAAGGGCTACAGCGACACCCATGTCCGCGCCCAGTCGAAATTCGACCGCGTGTTGTCGGCGCTCGACCTGCTCAAGGGGCGCGCCGACGCCGCCGACTGGATCAGGCGGTTGCGCGAGGCGGCGCTGAAGGACGAGAAGGGCGACATGCTCGACGGTGCCCTCAAGACGGTGGCGACGCTGGGGGCCGGGCCGACACACTGAGGCCGCGTCGCGCCGTCACTGTGTTTCGATTTGTGAATGAAGCGGCGCAGCTTGCGGGAAAAGATGCAGCAGTCCCGAATCGGCGCGGCGGCGCAGATGTGCATCCACCTCGGCCCGGTCAGCACAGCCATGGAACCTGCCGCCGCAATGATCGCGCAGCCGCACCAGATCGGACATGACGGGTGACATCGGCAGGCCGGCGGCATGGAGCCTTTGGCCGGGATAGCCACGTCAGCTCTCCTTGGTCAGGCCCAGCGCGGCGCATGAACCCGTTTTCGGCGCGATACGCTCAGGTCGGATCGGTTACTGCGGTCGAGGGGGCCAGGCCGGTGAAGCGGCTGGCCCCGCGCACGCTTACCAGTGACGCCAGCGGTGCCAGACCCGATGTGGGTGCCAGACACGATGGGGGTGCCAGACGTGGAAGACCGGGCCGGGCCGGTAATAACGCGGATACACAACCACCCGATTGGGCACGCAGCGCCCCCAGCGGTTGGGATGCCAGCCGGGGCCGCAACCCCATGCCACATGCTCGATCAGCGCCGGGGCACTTGGCTGGGCCAGCATCGGCGTGGCGGACGCCGCCGCAACGGTTGCGGCCGTTCCGGTCAAGGCAAGCGCGGCGGCGGCCACGTATTGTGTCAGACGGTTCATGACGATACTCCAAATGGTCTCGAAGTTGAAAACCTGTTCGCACCAGGCGGTCCGGCAGGTGTGCCCTTCTTGCCTTAAACGGCGGCTTCGGCGCATTCCTTCGGTGGTTATGGCGATTTTTTTGGCGCCGGCGGCAGCCCGGCGCGTCTTGTCAGCCCCTCCGCCAGCACGGCGCGATCCTCTGCCGAACTTGCCGCGACAAACTCGACGATGCGCTGCTCCAGCCGCATGCGCATCGTGACGTCGGCGTTGCGGGCCCGCTCGAGCGCGGCTGTCAGGGCTGCCGTGTCGAGGGTGGGCTGCCTCAGCAGGTCGGCGGCCTCGCGCCTGGCCTGCTGGCCGTCGAGGATGACCTGGTGGGATTCGCGCCGGACCTCACGCAACGCCTTGCGGAATATCCTGCGTTCCTGGTCCGGAAGCCGGCCTCCGGCCGCTTCCAGCGAATAGCCCTGGCCCGCCTTGCCACTTCTCAGCCAGACTGCGCCGCCGGCAAGGGCGCCGGCCAGGAAGACGTTGAGCGCCACGGACGCGATGAGGAGCTTGCGGCCCGTGCTCATAGGTTTTCCTCGATCGTGTCGTCGGGACCGGCATCGCCGAACGCCGTCGCATTGGCGTCCAGCACATACTGATCGGGCTGAACCTCAGGCGTGGCGACGATCACCAAAGCCGATCCGGCAACCGCGCCGGCCAGGCCGATACCGGCAAGTCCAAGCCCCAGCCACCACAAACGCTGGCGCCAGCGTTGGGCAAGATGCCGGTCGGCATCCCTCACTATGCCGCCGTGCAGCGCCTTGCCGGGCGCTTCGACGCGATAGCTGTCGAGCAGGGCGTCGAGCTTGCCGGCATTCCTCAGAATGGCCGCGCCCGTGACGCTTGCGGCAAGGATGCTGCCCGCAGCACGTTCGGCCTGTGGCCATCGCCGCAAGTCGCCGCCATAGGCTGCCGCCAGCGCGGCAAAGCGTTCGGCATCCATCCTCGGTGCGTCCCTGGATCGGTCAGACATCGGTCTTTCCCTTGCCTGTTGGCCCCTTGCCCGCTGGCATCGCGTGCCCGCACGGCGCTGCGATCATCGGAGCCGGCTGCCAGGCGGTGTCGGCAAGGCGCGAACGCTGCGCTTTCATCGCGGCGCGGTTCTCATTCATGGACACCGTCCCCGGCCAGGATCGCCTGCAGCGCCCTGCGGCCGCGCGAAAGCAGGCTCTCCAGGGCATCGACGCTGATCTCCAGGATCGTGGCCGCCTCGATGTTCGACATGTCCTGATAGTAGACCAGGATGATGGCTTCGCGCTGGCGCGGCGCGATGGCCTGCAAGGCCTGTTCGATGCGCTGCGTGTCTTCCCGCGGCTGGGCATCCGGAAGCGGCGCCGGGTCTATCACCTCCGGCAGATCGTCTGTCACCCATTCGCGGCGGCGACGCAGCCGGTCGTAGCAAAGGTTCAGCGCCACCCGGTGGATCCAGGTGTCGAAGCGGGCATTGCCGCGCCGCCAGCCCGAGGCATGGCGCCAGATTCGGACGAAGGTCTCCTGCGCGACATCCTCGGCCTCCGCCGCGTCGCCCAGCATGCGCACGGCAAGCGCCAGGATACGCGGCAGTTTGCGTGCGACGAGCGTTTGCACGGCCGCCGGATCGCCGGCGCCGACACGGCGAACCAGCTCCTCGTCCGGATCCGCGCTCATCGGCTGGCGCACCGCTGATGGTCATCGCGTGCCATTCCCCCCGTTCATTGCTCCGGCTTGGGAGCGGTTTTATGGCCCGGCATTTCGTCGACGCTCAAAACGCCGTCGCCATTCTTGTCAAGCCTGGCAAAGCGCTTGGCGAAGAAGGCATCGAGTTCGGCGCGGTCGATGAAGCCGTCATGGTTCGAGTCCGCGCGCGCGAAGGACTGTGTCGGGTCGCCCTTGGTGCCGCGCTTTGCCTGGAACGCCTCCCATTCCAGCAGGCTGATCTTGTCGTCGCCATCCGTGTCGGCGGCCATGACCGCCTTCTCACGCCGCTTCTGGAACTTGGCCAGCGTGATGTCGGGCCTGGTCTTTGACGTGGCTGGCGCGGCAGCGGGGGGCGGTGCAGAAGGTGGCGTCGCGGCCGGAGGCTGTGTCGCCGTCTGGGCGAACGCCGTGGCGGTCAGCAGGCTCAAGGCAGCGGCAAGGATCGAACGGCGTATCATGCTGGCGTCTCCGGTTGGCGCGCTGCCACGTTGTGCCGTGGCGACGCTTCTCCCGTTAAACGCAGCGGCGGGAAAAATCCGTCGGTGACTTTTGTGCCGGCAGGCGAATGCCGCAACAATGCGCCCGATAGGGCGCTGCTTGCGCCATATTCGAACCCTTCAGCCGAAGGGCAGGAACTGGAGCAATTCCAGGAAAAGTGTGTACGGTTTTCCCGGGAAAAGCGCGTAGCGCTTTCCCTTGGAAATTGCGCAAGAACAAAGAGATAGAGCGTTTCGCCGTTTCCGTGAAACGGTGAACCGCTCTATGTCGATTGGTCCGCCATCACCAGCTGGTCCGGCTTGAAACCGGCATGCTGCGGGGTCCACACATCGCCCTCGCGGTTGAACCAATGGCACATATATGTGCCGGAGGCGGCACCGTCGCTTATCGTCATCTTCGGGCCTCCGGACTTCAGCTTGACGACGTCGCCGGTCTTGAAACTGTTGGGCATTTTGGCCTCCCATGCTGACGCCGGGAGTTTCACATCAAACCTCGGTCTCGACAATGGCGGATGCGTTCGGCCAGCATTGCGATCCACAGTGCCAGGCGGCGTTGGGGCCGGGCCCGGTCGGGTTGTAGACCCGGCCGCATTTGCAGCAATGTCTCTTGCCGTTGGTTGTCGAAATTGGATGTTGAAATTTCCGTTCGGCTGGCCGAGATTGGCATCTGCCGAGTATTGAGTGCGGCTATCGCTTCTGCGATGCTGCCGATCTGGTACCATGAGTTTCGAAAGGGGTCTTATCGCGCTGTGATCAGAAGCAACAAACTATCGCAACCCGCATGCATTCTCATGACGAATACAGTAGAGTTGCGACATTGAGCGAAAGAGATTTGAAGCGTCTGGGGAAAAGCGAAGGTCCCATCGGAGCGCCGGAGGAAATGATTCGTCGCGTCATGGTTGCTGCCTCTCCCAATGCTCAGGCCGCTGATCAACGACGGCTTGGCAGGGGGAGTAAATGCCCGGGAAGCATTGAGAGGAGGCCAGTTTGGCGAAGGCCAAGGGGATCGCTCTGGAGATTGCAGAGCATAGCGCAGCGAATCCCGATGCACGGAAGCCGCTGCGCAAGCGCTTGTTCGATCACCCGCTTCTCGTGGTTAAGCGGAAACTATTATATCGCCTGCTGCACCCCCAGGCGCCACGGCACCCTGTGCCGCTTACAAAGCCGGTCCTCGTCGTAGGCTCCGCGCCTGTCTCAAACCCGCCGGTGGGTTTTCAGCGCGATGCTTTCACACTCTTTACCGTGAATGGCTCGCAGACCGTCACGGCCCGCTGGGGGATGGGGACCCCTGACGCGACATTTCTTTACGTCAACCAGCTTGACGCGACCAAGCCCAACGCTTTGGCCGTGCGCGCCGTCTTGACCGGCCAGGAAACCGATCTGCTCTGGATTGTGCGCGCACACCGCACGATGGAGGAATTGCGCTGCAACATCGCGGCTTTCAACTATCGCTGCCGCGACCTGCGCACGATGACCCGTCACCAGCGCATGGCGCTCTACGAAGCAGTGATGGGTGTGCCCAATTTCGAGATGCATCTGGAGGAGAAGTTCTCGACCGGGATCACGGCGGTCCTTTACGCCTTGCATAACGGCGCGCCGGCCGTGATCATCACGGGTATTGACCCGGGTTCGCACGGCCATGTGTACAACAAACTGAACATCGACCGGATGCACATCAGTTCCGACCGTAGCACGCTGCTGGCGCTGTCGGCGCTCGGTTTCCCCCTTTATACGAGCGATCCACACGTGGCGGACTCGCTCGGTCTGCCACTCTGGACAGGCCAGGTCGGGAGATGTGAGGTCCAATAACCGGGCTCGCCGCCATCATGATCGAGATGCGCCGTCTCGAGCAAACCTGGTTACATCTTTCGTCTCCAGCGAGACCTTCGGGCGATAATGCCGGTCGCTCGGGAAACGTATGGTTGAAACGCTCCTGCCAACGCCAGACACACGGTATTGGCAAATGTACTCGGGTCTTCCGCTTGCAGTGCTGCCATGCTAGCTTCGGGTAAATTCACGCCAGAATCGCCACATGATACCAATCTACATTGGCTATGATCCGCGCGAATCGCGAGTTCTAGACGTAGCGCGATGGAGCGCCTACCGGCGGACAAGCACGCCGTTGCAGATACAGCCGCTCGTGCTCAAGGACCTTGTCGCCCAAGGAATCATGACGCGACCGATGGAAGTACGGGACGGTAAGCTCTGGTGCCCGATTTCCGAGGCGCCGATGGCGACCGAGTTTGCCATATCGCGCTTTGCCGTTCCGTTCATGAGGCAGAGCGGCTGGGCCATGTTCTGCGATTGCGACGTCCTGTTCCTGAAGGATCCGGTCAAGCTGCTCGATCTACTCGATCCCTCCTACGCGATCATGGCGGTCAAGCACCAGCAACGCGAGTCCGAAGCGGTCAAGATGGATGGGCAAACCCAGACGTTCTACCGCCGCAAAAACTGGTCGTCGGTGGTCTTGTGGAATCTGGATCATCCCGCCAACAAGCGGCTGACCAACGAGATGCTCAATACGTGGCCCGGACGTGACCTCCACGCCTTCAAATGGCTTGAGGACCACGAGATCGGCGAATTGCCGCTGGCATGGAACTACCTCGTGGGGGCTTCGGCTTCCGAACTCGACCCCGCCGATGTCTCGCTGGCGCACTACACGCTCGGCGGCCCTTGGTTCGCGGGCTGGTCCGGGACCACGCAATGGGACGAATTGTGGAGCCGGGAAGAGAGCATCCTGCGCGCGTTTGAGGAACAGGCGGTTCAGATCCCCGGATGAAAACTCCGCTTTCGGATCTCTTGCCAGCCTTCTCAAAGCCAATTCTTCGCCTGCCCAGGGCCACGGGTCCCGCCTTGGTGATGGGGTCGGCGCCGAATTTTCGCCTCCCGCAGGGACATGACGCCGATTGGGCACTTGTGACCGTCAATGCTTCCCAGCTTTTGGCGGAAACCGTCGGCCTCCCCGTTCCCGATATCGCCGTGATCCGCCGCGGCATTTTCGTCGATGCCAGCGAGCAGGATTTCTACAAGCGTGATCTGTTGAGAGGACGGCAGGCAAAGCACCTGATCATCCCGGTTTGGCCTGATGTCGAGGACAAGCTGAAAGCCGGTTGTCGCACCTTCGACTATCGTTATGAAACCTTGCAGGCGCTTACCAAATGGCAGCTTGCCAACGTCGTCTGGCAGCTTAGCGGCAAGTATCATATGTTCCGCGGCTGGCACCGGAAAATCTCCACCGGAGCCTTCGCGATCATACTGGCGCGTTTCGCCGGTTTCGCCCCTGTCGTCGTCAGCGGGTTTTCCCTGTCCCAGGCCGGGCACGGATACGACACCCGAAACGCCTTTCGATACCACGCCGACGAAGATGCGGCCCTGCTTCGACGGGTGGTGAGAAGAGGCGAACCGATCTACGCGGAGGACAAAGACTTCGCTGCCGAAAGTGGATTGCCCTTGTGGCAGGGACAGATGCCATGACGGCGACAGCGGACGGGGAAGTGGTGCCGCTTGCGTGACTCGAACACGCGACCCCATCATTACGAATGATGTGCTCTACCAACTGAGCTAAAGCGGCCCGGGAAGCGCTAGGCCTCCAAGATGGGCTGGGTGATAGACTCAACCGACGGCGAATTCAAGATGGGCGATCGCGAATTCAGGATGCGGCCCCGGCAATTCGTGTTGCGCGTCGTTCCGCCCCGACACATCGCCGACAAAGCCCACTGCCACGCCCTTTACCGATCGGCCGGGACATGGCCCTGGCCCGTGCCTCCGTGCCGGCAAAGATCGATGAAGCATGTTGATTTCGTTGCCGGAATACCGCCAAGATGGACTTTGGACACTCCAACGAGGCAGAATGCGGACGCTCGCCCGTTGATTGACTGGTCGGCTGCGGCTAACGATCATGGCGAGGTTTGGGCAACGCACAGAGGGATCTCGCTTGGACGCAATCGAAAAAGCGATCCGGAACGCCCTCGAAAGAGGCAATGCCGAGGACCGCGCGTACCGCGAGAAGGTCTATCGCTCGGCTTTCGCCGCGCTCGACCGTGCGCTCCAGGCCAATCCCGGCGTGACGGTGGAACTCGCCATCAAGCGCCGTAAGGCGATACAGGCCAAGATCACCGAAATCGAATCCGAATTCCTGCCGGCGGCGCCGGATGTCGCTCCTCAGGCTGAGTCCGATGCACCGGCGGTCGAGCTTCCGGCGAGCCCGGTCGCACCCGCCGTAACCGGCGAGAGCGCCGCACCTCCCGCAGTTTCCCTCGACGAGCCTGCACAGCCCGCTGCCGATGCGCCGCGCTCGCGCGTCTTGCCGGTCGTTCCAGACATCATGCCCGATGCGACCCTTCCCGGCGTGCCGTCCATCGATATGTCGGCTCCTGCTTCGTCCGAAGCCACGGCTGAAGTGGCGCCCGATCGCGACGAGAGGCGCATCAGGGGCCGGCGCCTGCCGCTGACCGCCATCTTCCTCACCGTGACGCTGCTTGCCGCGGTCGGCATCGGCCTGTTTTTCGCCATGCAGACCGGCGTGTTCAAGACCCAGGCCCAGCTCGACACCGCGCCGCCCGAAGCGCCGCCGACCGTCGAGGACGACGATTTCACGCCGGCGGATGGCGAGACCGGGCCGGAAAAGCCTGGCGCTGCCGATCAGGCGCGCAACTGGATCAACGTGTTTTCGCCCACCGACCCGGCGCATGTCAGCGCTCCGTCGGATGCCAAGGCGGAAGCGATGAAGGACGATTCCGGGCCATTCCTGCGCATCCAGTCCGGCGTCTCCGGTTCGGCGATCAGCTTCGATGTGGGGCAAGGCGTGCTGGAGAAGCTCGCCGGCAAGCACGCCGTGTTCGATATCGTCGCCCGCGCCGAAGACGGCAAGGACACGCAGATCTCCATCGACTGCAATTTCGGCGAGCTCGGTGATTGCGGCCGCAAACGCTATGCGGTCGGCCAGCAGCGCAGCGAATATCTGTTCGACGTGAAATTCCCCGACAAGCGGCCCGGCTCGGCCGGAACGATCGCCATCAACTCCGATTTCGACAAGCAGGGCAAGGCGGTCAACATCTACGAGATCCGCGTCTCCATCGAGCCTTGAGCGCCGGCACCGGAGAGGGTGCGATCAACGATCGAGCAGCGCCTGCAGCGTCTCGATACGGTCGGCCTCGTTGGCGGGCTTGTCCCAGCGCAGCCGCGAGATGCGGGGGAAACGCATGGCGACGCCGGATTTGTGGCGCGTCGAACGGTTGAGCCCTTCGAAGGCGACTTCCAGCACCAGCCCGTTGTCACGGTCGGCGCGCACCGAGCGCACAGGCCCGAAACGCTCGATCGTGTTGTCGCGGACATATTTGTCGATCTGCCTCAATTCCTCGTCGGTGAAGCCGAAATAGGCCTTGCCGACCGGCACCAGTTCCTCCTCGCCTTCCGCTCCGGACCAGACGCCGAACGTGTAGTCGGAGTAGAAGCTCGAGCGCTTGCCGTGGCCGCGCTGGGCGTACATGAGCACGGCGTCCACCGTGTGCGGGTCGCGTTTCCATTTGAACCACGGGCCCTTCGGCCGGCCGGCGACATAGGGCGAATCCCAGCGCTTCAGCATCACGCCTTCGATGATCGGGTGCGGCGGCGCCCGGCGCAGTTCCTCCAGCGCCTGCCAGTCCGAGAACGCGACGAATGGCGAAAGATCGAAGCGGCTCGGGTCGAGCGTTTTCACGAAGCTTTCGAGGCGGCCGCGCCGCTCCCGGAAGGGCAACCCCCGCAAATCCTCCGCGCCGACCTGCAAAAGGTCGTAGCAACGCATGAAAGCCGGATATTGCTGCTGCATCTTCAGTGACACCGTCTTGCGGTTCAGCCGCTGCTGGAGGTCCGAGAACGTCCCTGTCGCTTCCCGAGGATCGCCGACCAGCAATTCCCCGTCGAGCGTGGCCGAGAAAACCATCGCCTCGGCGAGGTCGGGAAAGGCGCCGGAGACGTCGTCGCCGGTGCGCGAATAGAGCCGGCGGATGCCGCCTTCCGACACCGCCTGGACGCGGATGCCGTCCCATTTCCACTCGGCCGCATAGTCGGCGGGGTCGAGCCTGTCGAGATCGCCGTCACCGACCGGGTTGGACAGCATCACCGGCCGGAACAGTGCCCGCGCGGCCCTCTCGGGCTTTGCGGCCTTGCCTTCCAGCCATGCGAACAAGGCCGTGTACGGCGGCGACAGCCCGTGCCAGAGTTCCTCGATCTCGGCGACGTCGACCTTGCCGAAATCCGCCAGCGCCTGCTTGGCCAGCCGCGCCGACACGCCGATGCGCAACCCGCCGGTGACCAGCTTGATGATGGCGAAGCGGGCCGAGATGCCGGCACTGTCGAGCAGGTTTGACAGCACTTTCGGGCCGTCGGAGCGGCTCGCCGCCTGCAGCTTCGCGACCACCTCACCGAGCGTCGGCTCACGGTTCGGTATGGTTCCGGGCATCTGCGGCCAGACCAGCGACACGGTCTCGGCGAGATCGCCGACATAGTCGTAGGAATAGCCGAACAGCACCGGGTCCATGCGTTCCGTCACCAGCATGCGCAGCATCGCCGGCTTGATCGCGGCGATGTTGAGATCGCCGGTGATGGCAGCCAGCGCCAGCCCGCGATCAGGATCCTCGACGCTGCGGAAATAATCGGTCAGCAGCGTCAGCTTGCCGTTGCGCGACGGCGTCAGCACAAGGCGGTCGAGCAGTTCGGCGAAGCGATTCATGCCATCAATCGCCCTCGTCCTCATACCCCACCAGATGCAGTGGCCGCGCCGCGATGCCTTCGAGTTCGCACCAGCGCACCAGCGCCTCCTCGCGGCCGTGTGTCACCCAGATTTCCCCGGCCCCAGTTTCCTTGATCGTGGCGGTCAGTTCGTCCCAGTCGGCATGATCCGAAATGATCAGCGGCAGCTCGACGCCGCCCTGCTTGGCGCGCTGGCGGATGCGCATCCAGCCCGAGGCGAAGCAGGAGATCGGATCGGGAAAGCGCCGCGCCCAGCGATCGGCGAAGGCGGCCGGCGGGCCGACGACGATGGCGCCGGTGAAATCATCCTTGCTGGCGCTCTCCACCGTCGCCGGCTCCAGCGTGCCGAGATCGATGCCCTGGCTCTGGTAATAGTCGCTGAGCTTGGCCAGCGCCCCGTGGATATAGATCGGCCTGTCGTAGCCGGCGTCGCGCAACAGACGCATCACCCGTTGCGCCTTGCCCAGCGCGTAGGCGCCGATGAGATGCGAGCGTTCGGGGAACTGCGCCGCCGATTTCAGGAGCCGCGCGATCTCTTCCTCGTCCGGCGGGTGGCGAAACACCGGCAGGCCGAAGGTCGCCTCGGTGATGAACACGTCGCACGCGATCGGTTCGAACGGCAGGCATGTCGCGTCCTGCTGCCGCTTGTAGTCGCCGGAGGCGACGATGCGTATACCCTGGTGCTCGACCGCGATCTGTGCCGAGCCCAGCACATGGCCGGCCGGATAAAAGCTGATGTCGACGCCGTTGAAGGCAATTCGCTCGCCCAGTCTAGCCGCCTGTGTCGTGCCTGCAAAACCCTCGCCATAGCGAAGCCCCATAATGTCCAGCGTCTGCTGCGTCGCCAGCACCGAGCCGTGGCCGGAGCGTGCGTGGTCGGAATGGCCATGCGTGATCAGCGCTCGGTTGACCGGCCGCACCGGGTCGATGAAGAAGTCGCCCGGCGGGCAGTAAAGGCCCTCGGGCCGGGGGTGGAGCAGGTCGCTGGTGCGCATTGTTCCAAGATAGTGGCTAATTCGGGCGCGGGAAGCCTGTTGCAAGGGACTGCTGACTCGTCCTACGGCCAACCGCCGGGCAGCAGTAGGCAACGCACTCTGAGGCCGGCGGATGCTTCTGCTGCGAAAAAGCCCCAATCGCATGCCGGATTATGTCGGGGCAGTGTCGTACGGAGGGATTTTCCATGCGCTGGAACATGATGGCCTTGGCATCTTGCCTCGTTATGGCGGGCTGTGTCGGCAACTCCATGTCCGAGCGCCAGGACGAAAACGTCCAGTCCTCATTGCAATATGACAGCGTGCCATGCGGCCAGTTGCTGGCGCAACGCAACGCCCTGGCGCAGCAATACAATCTGTCGCAGCAGGCCAAGCCGACATTCTCCAACCCGGCGATGGGCTTCGGCCCGTTCATTCCGGATATCCGCTCCAAGACCAAGCGCGATGCCGACAAGGCAAGCGGCGAGATCGACGCCATGAACCGGTCCATTGAGCGCCGCGATTGCGGCAAGCCGGACAAGCAGAAGAAGTTCGCTCTGCCCGGCTGACGCATGTCGCCTGAGGCGGTCCCAATGACCACATTACAACGGCCTAATATCCCGCTTTGCGGTCCACCAGGTTCTCCAGCTTTTCGCCCCGCTCGAAGGCGTCCATCTGGCGCAGCATGATCGGCGCCAGGTGGACGGGATCGGACGTGGCCGCGGCATGCGGCGTCACGAATACTTTCGGATGGGCCCATAGCGGACTGGTCTTCGGCAGCGGTTCGACCTCGAACACGTCGAGGCTCGCTTCCTTCAGCGTGCCGTCGTCCAGCGCGCGCACAATGTCGGCGTCCTTCTGCAGGCGGCCGCGACCGGCATTGATCAGCACCGAGCCGCCAAGACCGTTGCGCTTGCGCAATTCCTTCAGCACGCCGTAATTGATGATACCCTTGGTATCCGGCGTCAGCGGCAGCAGCACGACCAGTATGTCTGTGGCATTGAGGAACGGGATAAGCCCGGCCTCGCCGCAGTAGGTCGCGACACCTTCCATCGGCCGGTCGGTGCGCGACCAGCCATTGACCGCAAAGCCGAGCGACAGCAGCGCCGACGCCGCCGCGCGGCCTAGACTGCCGAGCCCCATGATGCCGACAGAGATATCTTCAGCGGTGCGCTGCGCCGGCTCGCGCCATATCTTCTTCGGCTGCTGCGACCGGTACAGCAGGCCCTGGCGGTGATGATCGAGCACCCGCCAGACGACATATTCGGTCATGTGCTGGGCCAGGTTGCCGGCGACGACCTTGACGATCGGCACGTCCGGCAGGCTGGGATCGGAGAAGATGTGGTCGACGCCGGCGCCGATCGAGAAGATGGCGCGCAGATTGGGCAGCGATCCCAACAGGTTCGGCCGCTGCTTCCACACCACCGCATAGGTTGTCGAAGGATCGCTGGCGCCGTCCGGCTCGAGCACCACCTCGCGCTCTGCGGACAGCAGTTCACGCCAGCGCTGCGGGTGAAAGCCGGTGACGGCAAGCAGGATTTTGCCTTTTTCCATTTATGGATTTTGTCCTGTTGTTCGGTTTGGAGCAATTGCGGGAAGGGCGCGCGGCGGCTTTCCGTCCGGAATTGCGAAGGAAGGAGTCACTCGCTGACGACCCCCGTCGGGGCGGTCTCTATCTTGAAGGCGGCCGAGATCAGCGCCCGAGTATAGTCGGTTTGCGGCTTTTCAAAAATCTGTTCGGAAGGACCGGCTTCGACGATCTGGCCATTGCGCATGACGATGACATCGTTGGCCAGCGCCCGGATGACCTTGAGATCATGGCTGATGAAGAGATAGGCGAGGTCATGCTTGGCCTGCAGGCTGCGCAGGAGGTCGACCACCTGCGCCTGCACGCTCATGTCGAGGGCCGAGGTCGGCTCGTCCAGCATGACGAAGCGCGGGTTGAGCACCATGGCGCGAGCAATAGCGACGCGCTGGCGCTGGCCGCCGGAGAATTCGTGCGGATAGCGGTTGCGCGTGGCCGGATCGAGCCCGACTTCCTTCAGCACGTCGGCCACCTTGTCGTCGCGCTCGTCGAGGGACAGCTTCGGCTCGTGGATCTTCAAGCCTTCTTCGATGATCTCGGCGATGGACATGCGGGGGCTGAGCGAGCCGAAAGGATCCTGGAAGACGATCTGCAGTTCGCGCCTGAGCGGGCGCATGGCGTTGAACGAGAGCTGGTTGATGTCGCGCCCGTTGAATCGGATGGTTCCGCTAGACGAGATCATCCGCGCCAGCGCCAGGCCGAGCGTGGTCTTGCCCGACCCGGATTCACCAACCACGCCCAGCGTCTGGCCGGCCCGCACGGTGACGTCGATGCCGTCGACCGCCTTCACATGGTCGACGGTGCGCCGAAAGAAGCCCTGCTTGATCGGAAACCAGACTTTGATGTCCTTGCCGGTCATCACGGGTGCTGCGGCGCTGTTGGCCGCGGGTGGCTTGCCCTTGGGCTCGGCCGCAAGGAGATGGCGCGTATAGGCGTGCTGCGGATTGGCGAAGATGTCCTTGGTAGGCCCCATCTCGACGATCTTGCCCTTGGTCATCACGCACACCCGGTCGGCGATCTTGCGCACAATGCCGAGATCGTGGGTGATGAACAGCATCGACATGCCCTTGCGGCTTTTCAAGCCGGCCAGCAGCTCGAGGATCTGCGCCTGCACGGTGACGTCGAGCGCCGTCGTCGGCTCGTCGGCGATCAGGAGTTCCGGCTCGTTGGCCAGCGCCATGGCGATCATGACGCGCTGGCGCTGGCCGCCGGACAACTGGTGCGGATAGGCGTCGAGGCGCTTCTGCGGCTCGCGAATGCCGACCTCGTTGAGCAGTGCCAGCGTGCGCGCCTTGGCCGCGCGGTCCGCCATGCCCTGGTGCAGCTTCAGGATCTCGACGATCTGCTGCTCGATCGTGTGCAGCGGATTGAGCGAGGTCATCGGCTCCTGGAAGATCATGGTGATCTTGTTGCCGCGCACCTGCCGCAGTTGCTTCTCGCTCATGGCCAGCAGGTCGGCGCCCTGGAACAGGATCCTGCCCGAGGGGTGGCTGGCGCTGGGATAGGGCAAGAGCTTCAGCACCGACAGCGCCGAGACCGATTTGCCCGAGCCGGATTCGCCGACCAGCGCCACCGTCTCGCCCTTGGCGATGTCGAAGGAGATGTGGTCGACCGCCATCGACTGCTGTCCACCTTGCGCGAAGGCGACGCTGAGGTCCTGGACCGAGAGCAGTGGGGCTTCGCTCATCTGAATGTCTTGCGCGGATCGAAGGCGTCGCGGGTTGCCTCGCCGACAAAGACCAGCAGCGACAGCATCAGCGAGATGACGACGAAGCCTGATATCCCGAGCCACGGTGCGTTGAGGTTGCGTTGCGCCTGCTTGAGCAGTTCGCCGAGCGAGGCCGAGCCCGGCGGCAGGCCGAAACCGAGATAGTCGAGCGAGGTCAGCGTCGAGATCGAGCCTGAGAGCAGGAAGGGCAGAAAGGTCAGCGTCGCCACCATGGCGTTGGGCAACAGGTGCCGGAACATGATGGTGCGGTTGCGCACGCCGAGCGCGCGCGCCGCGTTGACATACTCGAAATTGCGCGCGCGCAGGAATTCGGCCCGCACCACGCCGACCAGCGCCACCCAGGAGAACAGCAGCATCAGCCCGAGCAGGATGAAGAAGCCCGGCGGCAATATGGCGGCGACGATGAGCAGGAGGTAGAGCACGGGAATAGCCGACCAGATCTCGATGAAGCGCTGGAACAGCAGGTCCGTCCAGCCGCCGAAATAGCCCTGCAAGGCACCCGCGCCGACGCCGATCAAAGCCGAGCCGGCGGTCAGGATCAGTCCGAACAGCACCGAGATGCGGAAGCCGTAGATGACCCGCGCCAGCACGTCGCGCGCCTGGTCGTCGGTGCCCAGCCAGTTCCAGTTACCGACACTGCAGGCCGGATCATCAGCCCCTTGCGGGTACTGGTTGCAGCGCGTCTTGGCGTCATACTGCCAGGACGGCTTGGCCGGGGCTGCTTCGGGAATGGCATTGTTGACGGTCTGGTAGGAATAGCGGATCGGCGGCCAGATCATCCAGCCATTGGCGTTGATCTCGTCCTGGATTACCGGGTCGCGATAGTCGGTGACGGCATAGAAGCCGCCGAACTTCTCCTCGGGATAGGCGACCAGCACCGGAAACAGGATCTCGCCCTTGTAGGAGGCGATGATCGGCTTGTCGTTGGCGATGAATTCGGCGAACAGCGACAGCACGAACAGGACAAGGAAGATCCACAGCGACCAGTAGCCGCGCCGGTTGGCCTTGAAATTCTCCAGGCGGCGCTTGTTGAGCGGCGAGAGAAACGGCCGCGGCATCCGCTCCGGCACGACCCCGGCGGTAACGCTTGCCTCCGACATCAAACGTCTCTCCGCTCGAAATCGATGCGCGGATCGACCCAGGTGTAGATGAGGTCGGACAGCAATCCGACGAACAGGCCGAGAAGCGAGAAGATGTAGAGGTTGGCGAACACCACGGGATAGTCGCGTTCGACCACCGACCGGAAGCCGAGCAGGCCGAGCCCATCGAGCGAGAAGATGTTTTCGATCAGCAGTGAACCGGTGAAGAAGGCCGAGATGAAGGCGCCGGGGAAACCGGCGATGACGATCAGCATGGCGTTGCGGAAGACATGGCCATAGAGCACCTGTCGTTCCGAGAGGCCCTTTGCGCGGGCAGTCACCACATACTGCTTGCGGATTTCCTCCAGGAAGGAATTCTTGGTCAGCAGCGTCGTCGTGGCGAAGGCCGACAGCACCAGCGCCGTCAGCGGCAAGGTCATGTGCCATAGATAGTCCGCGATCTTGGCCGGCCATGACAACTGGTCCCAATTGTCCGAGACGATGCCGCGCAGCGGGAACCAGTCCCAGAACGAGCCGCCGGCAAACAGCACCATCAGCATGATGCCGAACAGGAAGCCCGGAATGGCATAGCCGACGATGACGACGCCGCTGGTCCAGATATCGAAGGGGCTGCCGTCCTTCACCGCCTTGCGGATCCCGAGCGGGATCGAGATCAGGTAGGACAGAAGCGTGATCCACAGCCCGATCGAGATCGACACCGGCATCTTTTCCAGGATCAGGTTGAGCACCGAAATGTCGCGGAAATAGCTGTCGCCGAAATCGAACCGGATATAATTCCACAGCATCAGGCCGAAGCGCTCGAGCGGCGGCTTGTCGAAGCCGAACTGCTTCTCCAGCTTCTTGATGAATTCCGGATCGAGCCCCTGCGCCCCGCGATATTTTGAACCGACGTCGCCGGCCGCATCGAAATTGCCGCCGCCCGCATCGCCGCCGCCACCGCCCAGACGGTCGCTGCCGCCCTGGTTCGTCAGCTTGGCGATGACCTGCTCGACCGGGCCGCCGGGCGCAAACTGGATGACGGCGAACGAGATCGCCATGATGCCGAACAGGGTCGGGATCATCAAAAGGATGCGGCGCAGGATATAGGCGCCCATCAGATGGTGCCCTCCCGACGTATGTGATTGGCGAAACCGTCGATGAACGCGCCTCTTTCCCCGTCACGATACGGCGAGAGGATGCCGGCAGGCGGGTGAGGGGCGGTGCTTACGCCCGCAAGAAATTCAGCCTTTGCCAATTTTTGCCGCCTTGCCCTTGTCGAACCACCACAGCGTCTCGACCGGAAAGCCGAAATCGGGCTTTTGCTCGACGAAGCCGAACATGTCCCAATAGGCGACGCGGTGATTCGCCAGATAGTATGTTGGAATCCAGTCCAGCCGCGCGCGCAAGACCCGATCGAGCGCTCTGAGCGCGGTGACGAGTTCGGACCGGCTTTGCGCCTTGCCGGCTGCCGCGATCAACGCGTCGATGGCCTTGTTTTCCGTCCCGGGATAGTTGCGCTGCCCCGGGGTTTTGGCCATTCGGGAGGCATAGAGCATTTCCAGGCCGTCGTCTGTCGGCGTCGCCCCGATCGACCAATGGAGCAGGGTCAGATCAAAGTCGAAATCGTTCTGCCGCTGTTCATATTGCGCCGAATCGACCTGTCGGATCGAAGCGTCGATCCCGATCGCCTTCATATTCTCCGACCATGGGGTAAAGATGCGGACGATGCCATCCTCTTGCGCCAGCATCTCCACCCGCAGTCGCTCGCCCTTGTCGTTGACGACGAAATTGCCCGCCCGCTTCCAGCCGGCTTCGGCGAGTAGCCTCGAAGCCTCGCCAAGCAGCTTGCGGTCATGGCCCGAACCGTCGGACGCACGCTGCATCACCGGCTCGCCAAACGCCTCCGGCGGCAACTCGGCCCGAAACGGCTCCAACAGGGCCAATTCCGCAGGCGAAGGCAGGCCTTCGGCCTTGTACTGGGACCGTTCGAAGTTCGATTGCGAGCGCTCATAGGAGCCGTAGAACAGGGCCCGCTTCATCCATTCGAAATCGAAGCATCTGGCGATCGCCAGCCGCACCCGCTCGTCGCGGAATTGCGCACGACGCTGGTTCAGCGCGACAGCCTGCATGTCCGGCGACTTCTCGCCGGGAAATTCCCGCTTGACGACCTTGCCGTCCTTGAGCGCGGGAAAATCGTAGCCGGTCGCCCAGACCCGCGCGGTAAACTCCTCGCGAAAATGGGTGTCGCCTTTCTTGAAGGCTTCGAACGCCGCCTGTCGATCGAGATAGAAGTCGATGCGGATACGGTCGAAATTGTACTGGCCGCGGTTCACTGGGAGATCGCGGCCCCAATAATCGGGCACGCGCTCATATTCGACTGTCTGTCCGGCGGCCACTCGCCCCATTTTGTATGGTCCGGAGCCGAGCGGCGGCGTCATCGTCGAGGCATTGAAATCATTGACCGCATAAAAGGCCTTGGACACGATCGGCATCGCCACGATCCTGAGGATGTTTTGCGCGGACTGTTCGCCGTTGAAGGTAAGGTTGAGGGTGAGCGGATCCACCGCGACCGCGTCGGTCATATACCGCAACGCTTGGGAAAGGTTCGGATGCCCTTGCTCTTTGTAGAGCTTCAACGCGAAGACGACGTCTTCGGCGGTCAGCGGCGAGCCGTCGTGGAAACGCGCTTGCGGTCGAAGCGCGAAGCGGAAGCCGTTGCGGTCTTGCGATAAGGTGACGGACTCGGCAAGCAGGCCGTAGACCGCATCCGGCTCGTCGAGCGCGCTTGCCATCAATGAATCGAAACAGAGTTCGGTGCGCGGCGGCGCATCTCCTTTTAACACCAGGGAGTTCAATGTATTGAAGGTCAGGAAGCTTTGGTTGAGCGTGGCGTTCGGCGGCGCGAAATTCATCTGGCCGCCCTTGGGTGCGTCCGCATTGACGTAGTCGAAATGGGCGAAATCCGGTTTGTATTTGAGGTCGCCGTAGGCGGACAGGCCGTGCAGTTTGGTGCCGGTCGCAAGATTGGCGAAGGCTTTTCCAGGCAACAGGGCGGCGACAGCGGCGGCACCGCCCAGGCCCAGGAAATCGCGACGGGGCAGCACCGCCATCAATTGTTGCCCTTGTATTTGGCCGCCAGCGCCTTTTCCTTGTCCGGATCGATCCACCAGGAATTCTGGTCGGCGCCGATATAGCTGGGCTGTTTGGCGGGAATGCCGAATTTGTTCCAGTAAGCCAGCCAGACCACGGCTCGATAGTACTGCGGCACGACGTAGTAATTCCACAGCAGCACGCGGTCGAGTGCATGGGTGGCGGCAACCAGATCCTCGCGGTCGGTGGCGAAGATGATGCGGTCGACCAGGGCATCGACGACCGGGTTCTTGATGCCGGCGTAGTTGCGCGACCCCGGCCGGTCGGCTGCTTTGGAACTCCAGAAGTCGCGCTGCTCATTGCCAGGCGATTCCGACTGGCCGAGTTGCCCGATAATGACATCGTAGTCGAAATTGTTGACCCGGTTGACATATTGGGTCTGGTCGATGATGCGCAACGTAGCGTCGACGCCGATCTTGCGCAGATTGGCGATATAGGGGCTGGAGATGACCTGGTCGGTGTCGTTCCAGCCGAGTATCTCGAACTTGAACGGCTCGCCGGTCTTGGCATTGACCATCTTACCGCCCTTGATCACCCATCCAGCCTTGGCGAAGAGGTCGACTGCCTGCTTCAGGTATTTCCGCTCGGCCTGCGGCGAATCGTAGACCGGCAGCTTGAATTCCTGGGTGAACAGCTCGGGCGGCAGCTTGTCGCGATACTGTTCCAGAATTTCCAGCTCCTTGCCTTGCGGCAAGCCGCTGGAGGCCAGTTCAGTTCCCTGGAAATAGCTGCTGGTGCGGGTGTTGAAGCCGTAGAACAGCGTACGGTTCATCGTCTCGAAGTCGAAAGGATAGGTCAGCGCGGCCCGCACCAGGCGGTCTTGGAACAGCGGGCGCCTCTGGTTGAGCATGAAAGCCTGCATCGGCTCTGGCGAGGTGGTCTTGAATTCCTGCTTGATGACATCGCCGGCCTTGACCGCCGGGAAATCATAGAATGTCTTCCAGCGCTTCGAACTGTTTTCAGGTTTGATGTCGTCAAGGCCCCCCTTGGTGAAGGCCTGCCAGGCGGCGTTGTCATCAAGGATGTAGGTGAAACGCTGCCTGTCGAAATTCTCGCGGCCGATCTTCACCGGCAGCTTGGCGCCCCAATAGTCCGGCACGCGCTGCCAGACGATTTCCGAGCCCGGCTTGAAGCTGGCGATCTTGTAGGCGGCGGAGCCGAGCGGCGGCTCCAGCGTCGGCCTGGTGACGTCGCGCTTCTTGCCGTTGGCGTCGGTGCCTTCCCACCAGTGTTTCGGCAGCACGGCGAGATCACCCAGGATTTTAGGCAGCTCGCGGTTGCCCTTCTGGCTGAAATGAAACTCGACTTCGCGATCCGAGACGGCCACGGCATCCGTGACGTTCTCGAAATAGCGGCTGTACATCGGGCTGTTCGCCTTCAGCACCTGGAAAGACCAGATCACGTCGTCGACGGTGACCGGCTGGCCGTCATGCCATTTCGCGCGCGGATCGAGCCGATAGGTCGCCGAGGAAAAGTCGGCGGGGTATTTGTAGGCGTCGGCGATCAGCGGATGGCTGACACTGCCCTCGTCGGTCGCCTGCTCCATCAGCGTGTCGTAGAGCAGGCCGCCGCCGAAGCCGACCAGGCCGGCGGCCGGCGAACCCTGCACGATATAGGGATTGAAGCTGTCGAACGTGCCCAGCACCACCGAATTCAGCGTGCCGCCTTTGGGCGCACTCGGATTGACGTAATCATAGTGCTGGAAATTGTCGCCGTATTTGGATTGGCCGATCAGCGATGATGTGGTGCGCCATTCATCGGCCAGGGCCGCCTGCAACCCCGCGGCCAGCAGGACCGCCGCCAGCAACGATTTGAGAAGCACTCGGCCAAGCGTCATCCACTGTCCTCTTCGCGATGCGTGCCATCATCCAGAAAGGCAATCTAGATGATTTGCCGCGCGTGAAAACCGCCATGCGCGGCTTTGTCGCCGCATATGCGGTTTCCTAACGAAAAAGCCGGGCTGAACCCGGCTTTTTCAAGGTCGTCGAGACGATATCCGGTTTATTGAGCAGGCGCCGGTGCCGGGGCGGCCGGAGCCGGTGCGGCGGGAGCCGCAGGCGCCGCCGGCTTGGCAGGAGCTGCGCCTTCGGCCGGCTTGGCCGGTGCGGCCCCTTCGGCGGGCTTGGCGGGGGCGGATGCATCGGCGGCAGCGCCCGGTGCTGGCAGCGGCTTGGGATTGTCCGAAAGCGTGCGCAGATAGGCGATGACGTTGGCCCGGTCCTCATCCTTGGGTAGGCCGGCGAAGCCCATAGCCGTGCCCTTCACGAATTTCTTTGGCGAGGTGATGAAGTGGTTGATGTTGTCGTAGGTCCACTTTTCCGTGCCGCCCTTGGAAAATTCCTTCATGCCGGCCGAATAGGCGAAGCCTTCATGCTCCGCGACGGGACGATCGATGAGATCCCACAGATCCGGGCCGACCTTGTTGGGGCCGCCCTTTTCGCCGGAATGGCAGGCCTGGCATTTCTTGAACACGGCGGCACCTGCCTCGACATTGGCGGTGGCCAGCAGATCGGCGATCGGCTTGGCTGCGGCGGCCGGCGCGGCAGGGCCGCCTTCGGCCGGTTCGGCGGCTTCGATGGCGAAGCCTGGCTTTTCCGGAGCGGGCGAGGCAAACAGCGCGTCCGACACGATGCCGACCGAGAAGACCACGAAAACGGTTCCGAGCAATCCGGCGAGCAGCTTGTTGACTTCGTTGGAATCCATACGCCCCTTGCTCCCTTTTCCGGCGGACCGAACCGTCCACTCCGTCCGTCGGTATCGAGACCTGCCCTCCAGAGCCGGTCAAATCGCGCGGAAACTAGGTCTTTTGCTCCGGCGTTGCAACACCTATAAGGGCGCTTCCAGTGAGACCTTTTGCCACTTTCCCCTCCTCGTTTTCGAACGCCCGCCAAACCGATGTCCACCTTGATCCTGATCCCCGCCCGCATGGCCTCGACCCGGCTCCCGGGCAAGCCGCTGGCCGACATTGCCGGCGTCCCGATGATCGTCCATGTCGCGCGCCGCGCCGCCGAGGCCGGGCTTGGCCGTGTCGTGGTGGCGACCGACACGCAAGGCGTGGCGGAAGCCGTGCGCGCGCACGGTTTCGAGGCGGTGATGACGCGATCGGACCACGAATCGGGTTCGGACCGGATATTCGAGGCCCTGACGGTGCTGGATCCGGCAAACAAGGTCGAAACCGTCGTCAATGTGCAGGGAGACCTGCCGACCATCGATCCCGCGATCATCGTGGCCTCGCTCAGGCCGTTCGAGGACAAGGCGGTGGACATCGCAACGCTCGGCGTCGAGATCGAGCGCGACGAGGAAAAGACCAATCCCAACGTCGTCAAGATCGTTGGCTCGCCACTGTCGGCCACCAGGCTGAGGGCGCTTTATTTCACCCGGGCCACCGCGCCCTGGGGCGAGGGCGCGCTCTATCATCACATCGGCCTCTATGCCTATCGCCGCTCGGCACTCGAGCGCTTCGTGGCGCTCAAGCCGTCGCCGCTGGAACGCCGCGAGCGGCTGGAGCAGTTGCGGGCGCTGGAGGCCGGCATGCGCATCGACGCCGAGATCGTGCGGTCGCTGCCGCTCGGCGTCGACACGCCGCAAGACCTGGAAAGGGCCAGGACGATCCTTTCAAACTGAGAGCCGAACCGGCACTCCCTCAACCGAGAATTGGCCATGCCTGAAAAGACCAACAGAATATCCTTCCAGGGCGAACCCGGCGCCAATTCCGACACCGCCTGCCGCAACGTCTATCCCTCGATGCAGCCGCTGCCGTGCCCGACCTTCGAGGACGCGTTCAACGCGGTCGAAACCGGCAAGGCCGATCTCGCCATGATCCCGATCGAGAACACCATCGCCGGCCGGGTCGCCGACATTCACCATCTGCTGCCGGAATCGAGGCTGCACATCGTCGGCGAGTATTTCCTGCCCATCCATTTCCAGCTGATGGTGCTGCCAGGTGTGAGGCGTGACGAGATCAAGACCGTGCACAGCCACATCCATGCGCTCGGCCAGTGCCGCAAATATGTCCGCAAGAATGGCTGGAAGGCGGTTGTCGCCGGCGACACGGCGGGCGCGGCCAAGATGGTCTCCGAGGTCAAGGACCGTACCATGGCCGCCCTGTCCCCGGCATTGGCAGCAGCGCTCTATGGGCTCGACATCATCGAGGAGAATGTCGAGGATACCGATTCCAACGTCACGCGCTTCGTCGTCCTGACCAAGAACAAGCAGTGGGCCGAACGCCCGTCGCCTGACGCCAAGATGATGACGACCTTCATCTTCCGCGTTCGCAACGTGCCGGCCGCGCTCTACAAGGCGATGGGCGGTTTCGCCACCAACGGCATCAACATGACCAAGCTCGAGAGCTACCAGCTCGGCGCCTTCACGGCGACATTGTTCTACGCCGACATCGAGGGCCACCCCGACGATCCGCTGGTCAAGCTGGCGCTGGACGAGCTTCGCTTCTTCTCGCGCGAGGTGCGGATCCTCGGCGTCTATCCGGCAAGTGAGTCACGCGAGCAGTGGAAGGTGGCGGATTAGACTCTTGGCCGCAGGCGCCAGCAGGCGACTTCAGCGGACTATCGCACACGTCTGGATTGGCCGAGCCTCCCCAGCCTCGTCATCCTAGAGCAATTCCAGGAAAAGTGCGTAGCGGTTTTCCGTCCGGAATTGCGTAAAAACAAGGAGTTAGAGCGGGTCGGCGATTCCATCAAACGCTGAACCGCTCAAGGGCGAAGCAGGAGCGCAGCTCCGTCGCGAAGACCCTAGGATCCATGCCGTAAACTGCAAGTGTCACGGCGGTGCAGAATTCTTTGAGTGAGCGTGTAAAGCGCCATTCTCAGCCGCCGATTTTTTCGGCTGACTTCATGGCATGGATCCTAGGGTCTTCGCGACGCCGCTTCGCGGCTGCTCCGCCTACGATGACGAAATTCATAGGGCCTTGCCAATCGCAGATGGTGTAGCCGTTGGAAGCCCAGCCATTGCGTTCATCCAATCTCAGCCCCAGCCAAGGGGCACATAGTCGATCTCCATGAAGGTCGCGACTTCGGGGATCCAGCGGTCGCGCACGAAGGCGACATGGTCGGGATGGTCGTTGTACCTGGTATAGGCGGCCTGGTCGGCGAATTCCATGGAGAAGCCGAACTGGTAGTCGTTCTTGGGGCTGACCTGACGCAGCTGTTCGAAATGGGTGACGCCCCTGATCGCCGAAAGGATTTTCTTGGCGTCGACCAGGAACCTTTTTTCCTCCAGCGAGTGCGGCGGATGCTTCAGCGTGAACACGACGGTATGGCGGATCATTTCCCTCTCCTGATTTCCATTATTCGCTGTCGACCCAGGCGCGGATCAGGTGGTGCGCGATGGCTCCCTTCGGCGGCGTGATCAGATTGCCCGGATGCTCCCTGGCCAACATCAGGCGCACCTCGTCGCGCAGGAACCAGCGGCAGTCTTCCAGCTCGTTGAGGTCGGCTTGGATGTCTTCATTGAGCGGCTCGCCGAAACAGCCGATCATCAGCGAATAGGGGAATGGCCAGGGCTGGCTTGCGTGGTAGACGACGCGGCCGAGCCGGATGCCCGCCTCCTCCAGTGTCTCGCGGCGCACCGCCGCCTCGATCGTCTCGCCCGGCTCGATGAAGCCGGCAAGGGCGGAGTACATGCCCGGTGCGAAATGCCGGCCGCGCCCAAGCAGGCATTTCTCGCGCGTCGCCGTCAGCATGATCGCCACCGGATCGGTGCGCGGAAAATGCTCGGTGCCGCAATTCGGGCAATGGCGCTTGTAGCCGCCGGCCCGCATCTGCGACTCGGTCCCGCATTTGCTGCAGAAACGATGGCTGGCGTGCCAGGCGAGCAGCGCGGCGCCCTGCGCCATCGCGCCGGCGGCCGCTTCGTCGATCAGGCCTTGCATATAGACCGAGCGGTAATCGATGGCCTTGACCGTTTCGGGAAGCTGTTCCGGCTCGAGGCCGGCGGTCACCGCCAGCACTGGGCCCTGGTCGGAGAATCCAAGCAGCACGCCGCTGCCGGGCAAGGTCTGGAAGGGCAGGCTTTCGGCGACGCCGAACCAGGGATCGAAGCCGCCGTCACGAACCTTCAGGTAGAGGCGGCCGCCTTGCATCAGAAGCAGCCTGGTTCCAGGATCGGCGAGCGCCTTGTCGACCGAATCGTCGGCGCGGTTCTCGGATTGTCGGTCGATACTGTTGCCGGCGAAGCCGACGAATTGGCTCGGCTCGCGCAAGGGCGCGTCAAACAGGCTAAAGCTCATGCGGACTCTGGGCGTTCGGGATGGACACGTTCGGGATGGACACGGGAAGGCTTATAGCGCCGCCCTTATCGTTTCGGCAAACCGGCGCAGCTCGGAGCGCTGATAGGGCTCGCGCAGGCCGTGCCCCCACACCGGGCCTGGCCAGCCGGGATCGCCTTCCGAACGGGCGATGACATGGATGTGCAGCTGGCGCACGATGTTGCCGAGCGCGCCGGTGTTGATCTTGGTGCAGCCGGTCACCTTCTTCAGCGCCTGCGCCACCATATTGGTCTCGAAGGTTAGCATTGTCTGGTCGAGCGGCGTCATGTCGTGGATTTCCTCGACGCCCGGCCGCTGCGGCACCAGAAGCAGCCATGGCCAGCGGCGGTCGTTCATCACGCGCAATTCACACAGCCCAAGCCACATCAACTGCTCGCTGTCCGCCTCCAGCCGGGCATCCAGCGTGAATCCGGCCTTCAGGCCCGGCAACATCGGCGTTTCCCTTGCTTTTGGTGTTTTCCTCAGAGTTCATGAACGCTAGAGCGGCTGCATCGAGGCTGCAAGCGAATCTCGTGGCTGGTGCAGCCGATTTGCCTGCGCCCTTGCATTTCGTCGCGCAATTGCCGATATGGACGGCGGGAGGTTGGTGGTGGACGATCCACTCGCCAACCGGGTCAGGTCCGGAAGGAAGCAGCCCTAACGAGCCCGGAACGGGTCATTGTTCCAGCCTCCCACCTCATCGGCCCTTCTCGCGACGTTGACGACGCATTGCAGCGCGGGCGAAACTATGCGCAGGAATCGGCCGCCTTTTGGCGCGGCCATTTGGAGTTTTGCGGGCGAATGAGCGAAGCCGGAAATTCGGGACCAAAAAGCCTGGAGATAGGCAAGGCCGGCGCCTATCGCGTGCTGGCGCGCAAGTACCGTCCGGCGAATTTCTCCGAGCTGGTCGGCCAGGAGCCGATGGTGCGCACGCTCACCAACGCTTTCGCCACCGGCCGCATCGCCCAGGCCTGGATGTTGACCGGCGTGCGCGGCGTCGGCAAGACCACGACCGCGCGCATTCTCGCGCGGGCCCTGAATTATAAAACGGCAACAATCGACCAGCCTTCCGTCGACCTTGCCGTGCTGGGCGAGCACTGCCAGGCGATCATGGAAGGCCGCCATGTCGACGTCATCGAGATGGATGCCGCCTCGCACACCGGCATCGACGACATCAGGGATATCATCGAACGGGTGCGCTACGCGCCGGTCTCGGCCCGCTACAAGGTCTACATCATCGACGAAGTGCACATGCTGTCGACGCAGGCCTTCAACGGCCTGTTGAAGACGCTTGAGGAGCCGCCGCCGCACGTCAAGTTCATCTTCGCCACCACCGAAATCCGCAAGGTGCCGATCACCGTGCTGTCGCGCTGCCAGCGCTTTGACCTGAGGCGCATCGATGCGGCTGTGGTGAAGGCTGATCTCGCCCGGATAGCGGGCCTGGAGGGCATCGAGGCGGACGACGACGCGCTGGCAATGATCGCGCGTGCCGCCGAAGGGTCGATGCGCGATGCTCAATCGATTTTCGACCAGGCCATCGCGCATGGCGGCGGTGCGGTCAGCGCCGAAGCCGTGCGGGCGATGCTGGGCCTTGCCGATCGCGCCCGCGTCGTCGATTTGTTCGAACATGTCATGAAGGGCGATGTGGCCGCGGCACTGGCTGAATTGCGCGCGCAATACGACACCGGCGCCGATCCGGCCGCCGTGCTGACCGATCTTGCCGAATTCAATCACCTCGTCACCCGGCTGCGCTTCGTGCCGGCCGCCGCCGACGACGCAGCGCTGTCGCAGGACGAGCGCGAGCGCGGCGCCGATTTCGCTCGGACGCTCTCGATCAAGGTGCTGTCGCGGACGTGGCAGATGCTGCTCAAGGGCATCCCGGAGGTGCAGTCCTCGAACCGGCCGGTAAGTGCAGCCGAGATGGTGCTGATCCGGCTGGCGCATGCGGCCGACCTGCCGACGCTGGACGAGGCATTGAGGTCGCTGAAGAACGGCCTGCCGGCGCCGGGCGCCGCGCCGCGTTCGAACGGCGCGCCGGCGAGCCCCGGTAATGGCGGCACGTCCGGCGGCAACGGCGCCAGCGCAGTGGCGCAGGCGCGCATGCCCGGCGGGTCGGGCGGCGCGCAGACCATGCGGCTGGTGGAGGCCGCGCCCGCTCCGGCCGCCTTCGTTGCGCCTGTACAGCCGGCGCCGGAGGCGCAGCCAATACCGCTGAAATCGCTGGCCGATATTGTCGCCCTTGCCGACGCGCAGCGTGACATCGCCTTCAAGGTGCTGGTCAAGCGCTGCATCCGCCTCGTGCGCATCGAGCCCGGCCGCATCGACGTCAGCCTGACCGACGATGCGCCCAAAATGCTGCTCAACGATTTGACGACCAAGCTGCGCGCCTGGACCGGTCGCAACTGGCTGGTGTCGCTGTCGAAGGAAGAGGGCGGCCAGACGCTGGCCGAAATGGAATCGACCAGGCGCGAGAACGCTTTGCTCGATGCCAAGAGCGATCCGACGGTCGCCGCCATCCTGGCTCGTTTTCCTGGTGCCAGGATCATCGACGTGCGCATTCCCGATGCGCCGGAAGCCGACGCGGTCGAAGCCGAAGTGCCGGTCGAGCCGCCGGCGGATGACGACGAACCCTGACGAAACCACGACTCTGCAAAGGATCGGACCATGAAAGATCTTCTCGGCCTCATGGGCAAGGCGAAGGAAATGCAGGCCAAATTCCAGGCCATGCAGGACGAGATCGCCACAGTCGAAGCCGTCGGCCAGGCCGGCGGCGGCCTGGTCATCGTCACGTTGACCGGCAAGTTCGAGATGAAGTCGCTGAAGATCGACCCGTCTCTGTTCAAGGAGGATGAGGTCGAGATCCTCGAAGACCTGCTTCTGGCCGCCCACAATGACGCCAAGGCCAAGGTCGAGCAGATCATGCAGGAAAAGACCAAGGCGCTGACCGCCGGCCTGCCGATTCCGCCGGGAATGAAACTGCCGTTCTAAATGCATGTCGCCGTGCGATGGTTTTGGGGATAACGACATGCATAAAGCCAAAGACTAGTTGGCCATGGCCGAAGAGCCGTCCGAAAGGCTGATCGAGCAGCGTATCCGCAACAGGATCTACGAGATCCTGGAAATCCTGGCCGATTCTGATGCCGGCGTCGATCTCGTCGGCATCAAGGGCTATTTCAACCTGTTCGAGGATTTCGTGCATCGCCCCTCGATCGAAGCGGGCACCTCGGCGCTCTCGAAGGAAGAACGCGCCATCGTGCTGGAGATCGCGGATTTCCTCGAGGCTGCCGGGGAGGCCAACCCCGATTTCACCAGGTCCGAGTTCATCGACAGCGACTGGCCGGGAAAGATCGCACCGGTCGCCCGGAATGCGCGAGCATTGTTCCTGAAGCGCGGGCTGTTCTCGGAGAAATTCGAAGAAATTGAGCCAGGACGGCCGGCTGCGATTTCAGCCGGGCGATAATGCATGTCACCCAAAAGCGGTCTCGGCATGGACAAGGGCTTGCATAAAACAAAGGCTTGAAGCCCGGATCTTGCCACGTAACTGTGCCAGTTTGGCAACAGCATCTCGCTAATAACGTTTTAGCCATCATTTTGCCCGAAAGTGTCTCATTCTTGC
The DNA here is from genome assembly GCF_020164675.1 of Mesorhizobium sp. ESP-6-2. Classification (NCBI taxonomy): domain Bacteria; kingdom Pseudomonadati; phylum Pseudomonadota; class Alphaproteobacteria; order Hyphomicrobiales; family Phyllobacteriaceae; genus Mesorhizobium; species Mesorhizobium sp. ESP-6-2. Next base: position 196,745 of record NZ_JAIUGT010000005.1, on the reverse strand, counting down.
CGCAGCCTGGGGGCGGGCATCGAAGTGAGAGGGTTACCTGTTGATTGCCACGCGATGGAAGACGCCGCTGTTGCTCGGCGTCGTCACGTCTCCCCTGTTCCTGGCCGCTTGCAGCCAGACCGCGTCACACGGCATGTCCAGCCTGACCGACGCCATCACGCCGAGTTTCCTGAGCTCCCGCGGCTACCACACGCCGAAGGACAGGGAATGCCTGGAAAGGGCGATGTTCTTCGAATCCAACCGGTCGAGCCGCGATGGCATGATCGCCGTCGGCACTGTCGTGATGAACCGGCTGCGCTCCGGCAAGCATGGCGACACCATCTGCGCGGTGGTGGGCGAGCGCGGCCAGTTCGCGCCCGGCGTCATGACCAGGCCGATGAATTCGCGTGCCATGCCCGATGTCGAGGAAGCCGCCGACGCCGTGCTCAAGGGCGAGCGCAAGGCCAAGCTCAAGAACACGATGTATTTCCACACCGCGGGCCTGCGCTTCCCATACAAGAACATGCATTACACCATGGTCGCCGGCGGCAATGCGTTCTACGAGAAGCGCGGCCGCAACTGGCAGCCGCTGCCGGACGAACCGACGGTCGCGGTCGCCTCGGCCGAGCAGCCGGCAGCCTTGCCCGGAGTTGCCGCGACTCGTGTCGCTTCCGCCGAGCCGGCCAAGACATCCGATCGTACCGCTGCGGCCTACGTGACTGCCGCCGCGGAGCCGGTGCGCTCCGTCAAGCCGGCCCAGCAGGCCTACGTGACGGCATCGGCTGCGCCGGCCGCAAAGTCTGCGCGCCTCCAGGAGAAGCCGACGATAGTGGCGATGCAGGAGCCGATGGAGGAACCCGATGCCGCTCGTTTTGGCGGGACCTTGAACACGAAGGTCATTTCCTCGGTGCAGGGTGCGCCGCAGGAAGCGGCGATGGGGTTCCAGTCGACGCCTGAAAACACCGATGCCATCGGCGCTATGATCGTCAGCCAGAGCCGTCCGCTCGAAACCAACTGAGGCGGGCCGCACTTACGGCCTGCATGCGCTGGTTGGAGATGCGTTCCGGACGCAAAACCGCTTCGCACTTTTGGTGGAATTGCTCTAGATCAGGCAATGTCCAAGCGAATCGCGGGTCCCGAGATCGAACGCCTGATCCAGCTCCTGGCCAAAGTGCCGGGGCTCGGTCCCCGTTCGGCCAGGCGCGCCGCGCTGCATCTGATCAAGAAGAAGGAACAGCTGCTGTCGCCGCTCGCCGCCGCCATGGGCGAGGCAGCCGACAAGGTGCGCATCTGCTCAACCTGCGGCAATGTCGACACGTCTGACCCCTGCATGATCTGCAGCGATCCGCGCCGTGACGCCGGCACGCTGATCGTCGTCGAGGACGTCTCTGATCTGTGGGCGCTGGAACGGGCGGCGGCGATGAACGTGCGCTACCACGTGCTGGGCGGCACGCTGTCGCCGCTCGACGGCATCGGCCCCGATCAGCTCAACATCCGCTCATTGGTCGACCGCGTCGCCGGCGGCGAGGTCAAGGAGATCATCCTGGCCGTCAATGCCACGGTGGAGGGCCAGACCACAGCCCATTACCTGACCGATCAATTGTCCGGTTTCGAGGTGAAGATAACGCGGCTGGCGCATGGCGTGCCGGTCGGTGGCGAACTCGACTATCTCGACGAAGGCACCCTGGCGGCAGCGCTGCGCTCCAGGACGGCGTTTTGACAGATTGCGGGGAAGGATGCTTGTCACGATGATCCCGCATCCTCAAAAGTTGGCGTTCCGTGGCGCGGGGGGCGCGACAGAACGCGACTTTCGCAAATTTGGTTTTGCATTCCTCTTGGCTGCGCTCGCTGCACTGTTCCTCTCCACCCCCGCCTCGGCCGCCAAGATCGACGACCAGTTCCGCGCCTGGCTTCGGAGCGATCTGTGGCCTGACGCCAAGGCCAAGCGCATTTCCAAGCAGACCTTCGATGCCGCCTTCGACGGCGTCACACCCAATCTCAAACTGCCCGATCTTGTCATGCCCGGCGAGAAGCCGAAGACACCGCAGAAGCAGCATCAGGCCGAGTTCGGCTCGCCCGGCGCCTATTTCGCCGAGAAGACCATCCGCGCCGTCACATCGGGCGGGCGGACGCGCGAGGCGGCCAACGCCAGGACGCTCGCCGCGATCGAGAAACGCTATGGCGTGCCGGGGGAGGTCCTTTTGGCGATCTGGGGCCGCGAAACAGGCTTCGGCGCGGCGAAGATGCCTTATGACGCCTTCGAGGTGCTGGGTACCAAGGCGTTCATGTCGACGAGGAAGGACTTCTTCCGCACCGAGCTGTTGGCGGCGCTCGAGATCGTCCAGCGCGGATTGGCCCCGGTGAATGCGATGAAATCGTCCTGGGCAGGCGCGCTCGGCCAGCCGCAGTTCATGCCGACATCGTTTCTCAAGCATGCCGTCGATTTCGATGGCGACGGGCGTGTCGACATCTGGAGCTCGACGCCTGACGTGCTCGCCTCGATCGCCAATTATCTCGTCCATTATGGCTGGGTGAGGGGACGTGGCTGGGGCTTCGAAGTGACCGTGCCCGAGAGCGTCTCCTGTTCGCTCGAAGGCCCCGACCAGGGCAAGACAATCTCGCAATGGGCCGCAATGGGCATCAGGCGTGTCGGCGGCAAGGCATTCCCGGCGAGCGAGCTGAAGGCGGAGGGCTTCCTGCTGATGCCGGCCGGCCGCAGCGGCCCGGCCTTCATCGCTACACCCAATTTCTACGTGCTGAAGCAATACAACACCAGCGACCTCTATGCCCTCTTCATCGGCCATGGCGCCGACCGCATCGCCCATGGCGATGCCAATTTTTCCGGCAGCTGGGGTGCGGTCGGTGACCTCCACCGCTCCGACATCGCCGCCCTGCAGCGGGCGCTGGAGGCCAAGGGCTACGATGTCGGCAGCGCAGACGGACTGCCCGGCTTCAAGACCCGCCGCTCGATCGGCGCCTGGCAGGAAAAGAACGGCAAGCGCGCCACCTGCTTCCCCGATGCCGGGTTGGTTGCCGCGCTGAAGTAACTCCCAAATCTGGGTTTTTCTCGACTGCCGGCCTCTGTTGGCCCTTCGCCTGCTCCGGCTCGCCCGCCTGCCACTATGATCCAGTGAGCCGGCGCATAAATGCTCGTTGCCCGCCGCGAGGCCGCCGGATATGCTGTTGACCAACTGGACAAAAACCACGACGGTAAGTGGTCAAAGGGGGCCCTTGTCGGCCTGGAAAAACACCGCAACCCTGAGCCGGGAACTCAGGTCAACAAAACAGGGAACAGTCACCATGATGATGGAAAAGCTTGCTCTACGATCCCGCATTCTGCTTGCGGGTGCCGCCATGTCGGCGCTGCTTCTGGCGGGAGCGCCGGCTGGCGCGGTCACACCAGCCGACACGCTGGTCGAAGGCTTCGCCATCGACGACATCATCTCCATGGATCCGGGCGAGGCGTTCGAGCTGTCGACCGCCGAGGTCACCGGCAACACCTATGACCTGCTGGTCCGGCTCGACCTCAGCGACACCTCCAAGGTCAAGGGCGATCTCGCCGAAAGCTGGACTGTCTCGGACGATGGCCTGACCTATACGTTCAAGCTCAAGCCCGGCCTGAAATTCGCCTCGGGCAACCCGATCACCGCGGCCGACGTCGCCTATTCGTTCGAACGCGCCGTCAAGCTGGACAAGAGCCCGGCCTTCATCATCGGCCAGTTCGGCATCAGCGGCGACAATGTCACCGAAAAGGCCAAGGCGGTCGACGACAGCACCTTCCAGTTCACCGTCGACAAGGCCTATGCGCCGAGCTTCGTGTTGAACTGCCTGTCGGCCACCGTCGCCTCGGTCGTCGACGCCAAGCTGGTCAAGGAACATGTCGCGGCGGTCACGCCGAGCGCCGACTACAAATGGGACAATGATTTCGGCAATGCCTGGCTCAAGACCGGCTATGCCGGCTCGGGCGTCTACAAGCTGCGTGAGTGGCGCGCCAACGAGGCCGTCGTGCTCGAACGCAACGACAATTACTACGGCGAAAAGGCCAAGCTTGCCCGCGTCATCTACCGCAACATGAAGGAAAGCTCGGCACAGCGCCTGGCGCTCGAGGCCGGCGACATCGACGTCGCCCGCAATCTCGAGCCGAACGACCTCGACGCCATTGCCAAGAACGCCGACCTCACCACCACCAGTGCGCCGAAGGGCACTGTCTACTACATCAGCCTCAACCAGAAGAACCAGAACCTCGCCAAGCCCGAAGTCCGCCAGGCCTTCAAATATCTGGTCGACTATGACGCGCTGAGCTCGACCATCCTCAAGGGCATCGGTGAAATCCACCAGACTTTCCTGCCCAAGGGCGTGCTCGGCGAACTGGACAAGAACCCGTTCAAGCTCGACGTCGCCAAGGCCAAGGAACTGCTGGCCAAGGCAGGCCTGCCCGACGGCTTCAGCGTGACCATGGATGTGCGCACCGGCCAGCCGACAACCGGCATGGCGGAATCGATTCAGCAGACGCTCGGCCAGGCCGGCATCAAGCTGGAGATCATTCCCGGCGACGGCAAGCAGACGCTGACCAAGTACCGCGCCCGCAACCACGACATCTATATCGGTCAGTGGGGCCAGGACTATTTCGATCCGAACTCCAATGCCCAGACCTTTGCCTCGAACCCGGACAATTCGGATGAGGGCAAGTCCAAGACGCTGGCCTGGCGCAACGCCTGGGACATTCCGGACCTGACCAAGCAGACCGAAGCGGCTTTGCTGGAGAAGGATTCGGGCAAGCGCGCCGACATGTACAAGGATCTGCAGCAGAAGATCCTCGACACCAGTCCCTTCGTCATCATCCACCAGCAGCTGGAAGTCGCCGGGTTGCGCAAGAACCTCAAGGGCTTCGCGCTCGGCCCGAGCTTCGACACCAATTTCGTTGGGCCGGTTTCCAAGGAATAGCGCCGGCGGATGAGCGTAGCTGAAAATCAGGCGGCGGCAGGGCGCGGCAGCGCCCGTGCCGTCGCCATTTTCTCATCGATCGGCCGCTTCCTGGTGATCGCGATCACGACCTATCTCGGTCTGCTCGCGGTGACCTTTTTCATCGGCCGCGTCATTCCCATCGACCCGGTACTGGCCGTGCTCGGCGACCGGGCGCCGGCCAATGTCGTGGAACGCACGCGCCGCGAGATGGGTCTCGACCTGCCGCTGGTCGAGCAGTTCTATATTTATGTCAAAAATGCCCTCAATGGTGATTTCGGCACCTCGGTGCTGACCACCAATCCAGTCATGACCGACATCCGCCGCGCCCTTCCGGCGACGACGGAACTGGCGACGTTGGGGACGCTGATCGGCGCGCTGTTCGGCGTGCCGCTGGGTGTGCTGGCCGCCGTCAGGCGCGGCAGCATCATCGACCAGGTCGTCCGCGTCATCGGCCTGATCGGCTATTCCGTGCCGATCTTCTGGCTTGGCCTGCTCGGGCTCGTCCTGTTCTACGCCAAGCTGCAATGGGTTGCTTTCCCGGCACGGCTCGACGTCGTCTATGAATACACCTTCACGCCGATCACTGGTTTCTATCTTCTCGATTCGGCGATGCAGGGGCAGTGGGATGTCTTTTGGGATGCCTTCCGCCACATCATCCTGCCGGCCTCGCTGCTCGGCTATTTCTCGCTCGCCTATATCAGCCGCATGACGCGCTCCTTCATGCTCAACGAACTCACCCAGGAATACATCGTCGCCGCGCGCGCCAAGGGCCTGTCGGAAACCCGCATCATCTGGGCTCATGCATTGCGCAATGCCGCCGTGCCGATGGTGACCGTGATCGCGCTCTCCTATGCCGGGCTGCTGGAAGGCTCGGTGTTGACCGAGACGGTCTTCTCCTGGCCTGGCATCGGCCTCTACATCACCAATTCGCTGCAGAATGCCGACATGAACGCGGTGCTCGGCGGCACCATCGTCATCGGCTCGGTCTTTATCGGCATCAACCTTTTGTCCGACCTGCTCTACCGCGTGCTCGACCCGAGGACGAAATCCGCATGAGCGCCGAGGCCATCCAGAGCCGCCGTGACTGGCTGCTCAGCGAGCGGCCGGCCTCACGCATGCAGGCAAGGCTCGGCCGCGCCTATGTCGCGTGGCGGCGTTTCTCCGCCAATCGGCTGGCCTTTCTCGGCCTGCTCATCATCATCGCGCTGCTGGTCATTGCCGCCCTTGCCGGGGTGCTGGCGCCTTATTCGCCGACTTTCGGCGATCTGAAGAATGCGCGCCTGCTGGCGCCAAGCGCTGAGCACTGGTTCGGCACCGACGATCTCGGCCGCGATATACTCTCGCGCATTCTCTACGGTTCGCGCTGGACGCTGTATGTCGTCATCCTGGTCGCCATCATCGCCGCCCCCATCGGCCTCGTGGTCGGCACCGTCGCCGGCTATGCCGGCGGCTGGACCGATGCCATACTGATGCGCATCACCGACATCTTCCTCGCTTTCCCCAAGCTGATCCTGGCGCTCGCGTTCGTCGCGGCCCTCGGCCCCGGCATCGAGAACGCGGTGCTCGCCATCGCCATCACCTCCTGGCCGCCCTATGCCCGCATCGCGCGTGCCGAAACGCTGACCGTGCGCAATTCCGATTACATCAAGGCGGTGGAACTGATGGGCGCCTCGCCCTTCCGCATCGTGCTGCGCCATATCATGCCGCTCTGCATTTCCTCGCTGATCATCCGGGTGACGCTCGACATGGCCGGCATCATCCTCACCGCCGCCGGCCTCGGCTTCCTCGGGCTCGGCGCGCAGCCGCCGCTGCCCGAATGGGGCACGATGATCGCTTCGGGCCGCCGTTTCGTGCTCGACCAATGGTGGGTGGCCGGCGCGCCGGGCTTCGCCATCCTGATCGTCAGCCTCGGCTTCAACCTGCTTGGCGACGGCCTGCGCGACGCGCTCGACCCCCGGAGCGGCGACCAATGAACGCTAACAGCAAGACGCTGCTCGAAGTCGACGATCTGCGCGTCACCTTCCCGACGCGCACCGGGCTGATCGAGGCCGTGCGCGGCGTCTCTTTCTCGCTCGGCCGCGAAAGGCTGGGCATTGTCGGCGAGAGCGGCTCGGGCAAGTCGCAGACCGGCCGCGCCATCATGGGGCTGACGCCGCCACAAGCGCGGATATCGGCTAATAAATTGGCGTTCGACGGCATCGACCTGCTCGGCGTCTCGGCGCGCGAGCGCCGCGCGCTGCGGGGCAATCGCATCGCCATGATCCTACAGGATCCGAAATATTCGCTCGACCCGGTGATGAGCATCGGCCGCCAGATCGTCGAGACGCTGCGCACGCATGAGAAGGTCTCCAAGGCCGAGGCGCGGGAGCGCGCGCTGGCCATGCTGGAAGCGGTGCAGATCCGCGACCCCCGGCGTGTCTTCGACCTGCATCCGCACGAGGTCTCGGGCGGCATGGGCCAGCGCGTCATGATCGCCATGATGCTGATCGCCGGGCCGGAAATGATGATCGCCGACGAACCGACCTCGGCGCTCGACGTCACCGTGCAACTCGACGTGCTCGGCATTCTCGACCGGCTGGTCAGCGAGCGCGGCATGGGGCTGATCTTCATCTCGCACGATCTGCGCCTGGTCTCGTCCTTTTGCGACCGCGTCATCGTCATGTATGCCGGCAAGGTGGTGGAGCAACTCAAGGCCTCCGAACTCGGTCGCGCCCAGCATCCCTACACGCGCGGCCTGCTCAACTGCATGCCCAAGATCGGCGCCGATCGTCACCCGTTGCCGGTGCTCGACCGGAAGCCGGAGTGGGCGGCATGACCTCAGCAATCGCCGTCGACGGGCTGGAGGTCATCTTCGACCGCTTTCGCGCGCTGAAGGGCGTCCGCCTGGACGTGCAGCCGGGCGAATCCTTCGGCCTGGTCGGCGAATCCGGCTCCGGCAAATCGACGCTTCTGAGGGCGATCGCCGGCCTTGCGCCGGTCGCTTCGGGCAGCATCACGGTCAACGGCAAGAAGCTCGGCGCGCGCCGCGACAAGGCCTTTTACCGCGAAGTGCAGATGGTCTTCCAGGATCCGTACGGCTCGCTGCACCCGCGCCAGACCATCGACCGCCTGCTGCAGGAGCCGCTGGCCATCCATGGTTTTGGCGACGGCGAAAAGCGCATCCAGCGGGCGCTGGACGAGGTCGGCCTCGGCAGCGGCTTCCGCTTCCGCTACTCGCATCAATTGTCGGGCGGCCAGCGCCAGCGCGTGGCGATCGCGCGCGCGCTCATCCTCGAACCGTCGATCCTGCTGCTCGACGAGCCGACCTCGGCGCTCGATGCCTCCGTGCAGGCCGAGGTGCTCAACCTGCTCGAGGAGGTCCGCCGGCGGCGCAAGCTCACCTTCCTGATGGTCAGCCACGACCTCGCCATCATCACCCATATGTGCGAGCGGCTGATGGTGATGCAAAGCGGCGAGGCGGTGGAGAATTTGGCAGCGAACGACCTGGTCGAACGCCGTGTTTCGAAGGACTATACGCGCAATCTGCTCAGGGCATCCGAGGGGTTCGTGAGAGTGTAGCTCTCCTCACGAACGCCATGTCCTTCGACCTGCCTCACATCTCCGCAGCAACAGTACGGTCTTCCACCGCGCCATTCCGTTCCTGCTTCGGCTCCTTGATTCTGAACCACGTCAAGTAAAGCGCTGGCAGGAACAACAGCGTGATCGCGGTGCCCGCGATGATGCCGCCCATCATGGCAGCCAGTCCGGCCGTGCCGGTTTCTCATGATAGGAATTTTTTCTTGACGGGGTGAAGGCAACTATGGTAGATATTCAGTCATGGTGCTGAGTTGCGCCAAGGGACCCGCCGCACAGGCGGGTTTTTCCGTCCAATGCTCCTCAACAGCGCGCCGCGAAGGCTCCGAACCCGTTAACGCGGTCCGTTGCCCTGGTACAGGTGTCGCCGGCTGGTCAGGCGCGATACGTCAGGCCCAATCGACTGCCGGCGGTGCCGACTTGAGGAAAACATGAAATAAGCCCAGAAGACATCTGATCAAGCAGAACGGGCGCCGGCCCTATGAGGGACATCATGAAGAACTCAGCCATTTCCGAACGCAAGAGCCAGTCGATCTCGCGCGGTGTCGGCATGACCACGCAGATCTATGCCGACCGGGCCGAGAACTCGGAGATCTGGGATGTCGAGGGCCGACGCTATATCGACTTCTCCTCCGGCATCGCCGTCGTCAACACCGGCCATCGCCACCCCAAGGTCATCGAGGCGGTCAAGGCGCAGCTCGACCGCTTCACCCACACCTGCCACCAGGTGGTGCCCTATGAGAGCTATGTAAGGCTGGCCGAACGGTTGAACGGCATGCTTCCGGGCAAGTTCGAGAAGAAGACGATCTTCGTCACCACCGGCGCCGAGGCGGTCGAGAACGTCATCAAGATCGCCCGCAATGCCACCGGTCGCCAGGCCGTCATCGCCTTTGCCGGCGGCTTTCACGGCCGCACCTTCATGGGCATGGCGCTGACCGGCAAGGTCGTGCCCTACAAGGTCGGCTTCGGCGCCATGCCGGCCGACGTCTTCCATGCCCCGTTCCCGGTGCCGCTGCATGGCGTTTCGGTGGCCGATTCACTTGCCGCGCTCGACCGCCTGTTCAAGGCCGATGTCGATCCGGCCAGGGTCGCCGCCATCATCGTCGAGCCGGTGCAGGGCGAGGGCGGCTTCTACGAGGCGCCGCGCGACTTCATGGCGGCGCTGCGCAAGATCTGCGATCAGCACGGCATCCTGCTCGTCGCCGACGAGGTGCAGACCGGCTTCGCCCGCACCGGCAAGATGTTCGCCATGGAGCATCATGACGTGGCCGCCGACATCACCACCATGGCCAAGGGCCTGGCCGGCGGCTTTCCGCTGGCGGCGGTCACCGGCCGCGCCGAGATCATGGATGCGCCTGGCCCCGGCGGTCTGGGCGGAACCTATGGCGGCAGCCCGATCGGCGTTGCCGCCGCGCACGCGGTGCTTGACGTGATCGAGGAAGAGAAGCTGTGCGACCGCGCCAACTCGCTCGGCGCCAGGCTGAAGCAGCGTCTGGGCTCGATCCGCGACGACGTCCCGGAAATCGTCGACATCCGTGGCCCCGGTTTCATGAACGCGGTCGAGTTCAACGACGTCAGGAAGGGCTTGCCATCGGCGGAGATGGCCAATGCTGTCAGGCTGAAGGCGCTCGACAAGGGGCTGATCCTGCTCACCTGCGGCGTCCACGGCAACGTCATCCGCTTCCTGGCGCCGCTCACCATCCAGGACGGCATCATGAACGAGGCGCTCGACATTCTGGAAAGCTCGATCCGCGAGGTTCGCGCTGCCTGAAAGGGCGGGCCTTCTCCCCGTCACCATACGGGGAGAAGGTGCCGGCAGGCGGATGAGGGGCAGCGCAGACGTCGAAATTGATGTTTGACCTCGGGTGCCTTCTATCCCGCAGCCCTTGCGGGCTCATCCTGTTGAAACGCGGCCAGCGCCGCTTTCAATCCGTCCGGCCCCGCTGCCACCGTCTGTGGCGCCGGCGAGAAGCCGGCGCCGAGCATCTTGCGGCCGAGCATGTGGTCGCCGGGGCGGTTGACCGATTCGATGCCGAGCAGCCTGTCTGCGGCATAGTGGTAGATCGAGAACTTGTTGTCGGCGAGATCGCCCAGCACGACATGGCTGTCGGCGCCGGATGTCAGGCCGACCATCTGCAGCTTCATGTCGCCGATGTCGGACCAGAACCAGGGCACGGCCGAATAGGCGTCGGCATGGCCCGTTATGGTGCGCGCGGCAAGCCGCGCCTGGTCGGTGGCGTTCTGTACCGATTCCAGCCGCACGTCGCCGCCGGTGAACCAATGCCGATAGGAGGCGGCGTCGCCGATGGCGAGGATTTCCAGCACCGAGCTGCGCATCTGGTGGTCGACGCGAATGCCGTTGGCGATGGTGAGGCCGGCTTCCCCGGCCAGTTCGACATTGGGCACGGCGCCGATGCCGACGACGACCATGCGCGCCGGCAGCCTTTCGCCTGACGAGGTGATCGCGGCCGTGACATGGCCGTTTTCGCCTTCGAGCCTTGCGATCGTGGTGCCGGTGAGAATGTGCACGCCGGTCGCTTCCAGCCGTTGGCGGACATGGCTCGCCACGACCGGCGCCACGGCGCGGCCAAGCAGCCGGTCGACCGCTTCCACGACCGTTACGGTGCGGCCGGCCGCGCGCAGCGTCGCCGCGATCTCCAGCCCGATGAAGCCGCCGCCGAGGATGACGACGTCTTCGCTCCGTGCGCTCAAGTCCCGGATCAGCCGCGCATCGGCCAGCGAGCGCAACGACACCACACCGGACAGATCCGCGCCCGGCAGCGGCAGGAGGCGCGGGCGCGAGCCGGTGGCGAGGATCAGACGATCGAAGGCAAGTTCGCCGCCGCCTGATATCTCCAAACGGCGACTGCCGGCATCGATGCGGTCGATCCGAACGCCCGGCCGGTAGTCGATGGCGTTGCCGGTGTAGAAGGCCTCGCCACGCAAGGGTTGCGGCTTGGCCTCGGCATCCTTGATGAAGGTCTTCGACAGCGGCGGCTTGTGATAGGGCAGTTCGTTCTCGTCGCCGACGAGGATCACCGGCCCGTCGTAACCCTCCTCGCGCAGGCTTGCCGCCGCCTGTACGCCCGCATGCCCCGCACCGACAATGACCACGCCGTTCTTCATCGCATTCCGATCCCAAGCTGGATTTTAGGATGTCTCGCCACGTGGCAATTGTCTGGCGCCGCCGCAAGAGGCCAGTTGCGGGTCGCACCCGGAACGGCGGCTGTCAATCGGACAGTTCGGCGACGAAGTCGGCACACGGTGCAGGCGGGTAAAGTTGACTATCGCAGTTTAGAATAATTCTAAACTATTGTTTCAATTGAGTTTTCCTGTCGATTTTCGTTGACTTCCATCGGTCCTGAAGCTTTATGGAGCCTCGCGCATCGGCGCATCCCTTTGATGTCTGGGCCTTGAACCCTTTCGATTGGAGGCATTTTGGTGTCTTTCTTCTTCGACCCGCGCGACAGCGCGGCATACCCCGCGAATGACGGCCTGCACATGGCCTGGCGCCGGCTGTCGCGCGCGCCGTTCACAAAATTCCCGAAAAACTGGAGAGCGATAATGACGGCACGACATGGCAGCAGGCTTGCGGCGATCGGCGCCACGGCCCTGCTGACGGCAGCGGTGTTCGTGCTGCCCGCCAAGGCCGAGAGCGATCCCAAGGCGGTCATCAAGACCTATGCCGACATCGCGCTTGCCAAATACGAGGATTCGCTGACGTCAGCCCAGGCGCTCGACAAGGCGGTCGACACCTTGTTGGCCAAGCCTTCGGCCGAGACGCTCAATGCCGCCCGCGAGGCCTGGAAGGCATCGCGCGTTCCTTACCAGCAGACCGAGGTCTACCGCTTCGGCAACAAGATCGTCGACGACTGGGAAGGCAAGGTGAATTCCTGGCCGCTGGACGAAGGCCTGATCGATTATGTCGCCAAGAGCTACGGCACCGAATCCGACGCGAATTCGCTCTATACGGCCAATGTGATCGCCAACAAGGAGATCGAGATCAACGGCAAGAAGGTCGACGCCTCGAAGCTTTCGCCGGAATTCCTCGCAGGTACGCTGCAGGAGGCCGGCGGCGTGGAGGCCAATGTCGCCACCGGCTACCATGCCATCGAGTTCCTGCTCTGGGGCCAGGACCTGCACGGCACCGGACCGGGCGCCGGCGAGCGCCCCTACACCGACTATGATCTCAAGAACTGCACCGGCGGCAATTGCGACCGCCGCGCGGAATATCTGAAGTCCGCCAGCACGCTTTTGGTGTCCGACCTCCAGGAGATGGTCGGCGACTGGAAGGAGGGCGGCGCTGCGCGCAAGAACCTGGTCGACGGCGAGCCGAACGCCGCCATTTCGGCCATTTTCACCGGCATGGGCTCGCTCTCCTACGGCGAACTCGCCGGCGAGCGCATGAAGCTCGGCCTGCTGCTGCACGATCCGGAAGAGGAGCATGACTGCTTCTCCGACAACACCTACAATTCCCATCTCTATGACGCCATCGGCATCCGCGCCGCCTATCACGCTAGCTACACCAGGCTGGACGGCACCGTTATTTCAGGGCCGTCGGTGGCGGATATGGTCAAGGCGGCTGATCCGGCCATCGACAAGGAACTGTCTGACAAGCTCGATGTCACCGTCGCCAAGATGGAGGCGATCAAGGCCCGCGCCGAAGGCGGCGAGGCTTACGACCAGCAGATCGCCGAAGGCAACCCCGAGGGCAACGCCACGGTGCAGGCGGCGATCGACGCATTGATCGACCAGACCAAATCGGTCGAACGCGCCGTCGGCGCGCTGAAGCTCAACGCCATCGCCTTTGAGGGTTCAGACAGCCTCGACGCGCCGGACAAGGTGTTCCAGTAAGCATCAAGTCTGGAAACCGGGCCGGGGTCACACGGCTTCGGCGCGGGGAAGATAGAGTCAAGCCACACGGCGCGGGAGGCGCCGTCAGCCATCCGAGCAAGTTTATGCTGATCTGCCATTGCAACATCATCACCGAGAAGGAGATTGAGCAGACGATCGTCCGGCTGCTGGACCAGGATCCCTGGCAGCTCGTCGTGCCGGCAAAAGTCTATCACGCCATGCACAAGCGCGGGCGCTGTTGCGGCTGCTTCCCAAATGTGGTCGAAACGATCATTCGGGTCACCGAGAACTACCACGCCCGCTCGGAGGCGAGCGGCGTTGACATCGTTTCACATCTGGATCGCGTCAGAGGCCTGCGCGTCCAATACGGGAGCAGAACCCATGAAAGGCGAACCACAGATCATCGAGCGGCTTAACGAGGCTCTGTTCCTGGAGCTTGGTGCCGTCAATCAGTATTGGGTGCATTTCCGTCTGCTGGAGGACTGGGGATACGCCAAGCTCGCCAAGAAGGAACGCGCCGAATCGATCGAGGAGATGCACCATGCCGACAAGCTGGTGGCTCGTATCATCTTCCTGGAAGGCCATCCCAATCTGCAGTCCGTGGCGCCGCTGCGTATTGGACAGAACGTGAAGGAAGTGCTCGAATCCGACCTTGCCGGCGAGTATGACGCTCGCACCGCCTACAAGCGCTCGCGTGAGGTCTGCAACGAAGCCGGCGACTATGTCAGCATGAAACTGTTCGAGGAACTCTTGGCCGACGAGGAGGGGCACATCGACTTCCTCGAGACGCAGCTCGATCTGCTTGCCTCGATCGGCGAGGAAAAATACGGCCAGCTCAATGCCGCATCGGCGGACGAGGCGGAGTAAGGGCATGCGGGAATGCGGCGCACCCTAGCATTGCTGCGCCGCTGGCGGCGGGCCAAAGGCCTATCGTCAAACAGGAAACCGGGAAGCATCGTGCTTTCCGGTTCGGCCGCCATCATTCTTTTGGCCTTCGCCACGGGCGGGTCCGGCTCGCAGCAGCCCGCCAATTTCGCCGCCACGCGCACCGATCTCAGCCCGAAGGATCAGGCGCGCGTCACAGCCGTTACCAGGCCGACCACGGACTTTTCGAAACCCGAGCAGTTCGAATTGATGCAAGGCGGCGCCGGCACATCCAGGAAGGACGTCAACCGCGATTCCTTCTCGCAATCGTCGGCCAACATCACCTTCGAGGAAGAAGGCACCTTCAAGCTGGGCAACGCCCTGTTCCGCAAGAACTGGGTGTCGTCGCCGTCCTCGACGCAGGCCTCCGACGGGCTTGGACCGCTGTTCAACGAACGCGCCTGCCAGAACTGTCATCTGAAGGACGGCCGCGGGCGCCCACCGCAGGGCGCGGCTGGCACCACGTCGATGTTCCTGCGGCTAGCGCGCAAGGCGAGCACCGAGGAAGAGAAGGCTCGGCTTGCCGACCACAGGCTGCTCAACATCCCCGATCCGGTCTACGGTTCGCAGCTGCAGGACCTGGCCGTCCCCGGCCTGCGCGGCGAGGGCCGGATGCGCGTCGATTACAGTGAGGAAAAGGTCGGGCTCGGCGACGGCACCGTGGTTTCGCTGCGCAAGCCCGCTTACGCGGTCGATGATCTGGCCTACGGCCCGCTCGATCCGCGCACCACGCTGTCGCCGCGCCTGACGCCGCCGATGATCGGGCTCGGCCTCATCGAGCAGATCGCGCCCGCTGATATACTCGCCCATGCCGATCCGAACGACCGGGACGGCGACGGCATTTCCGGCAGGCCGAACATCGTGCGCGACGGCATGAGCGGTGAGCTCACTCTTGGCCGTTTCGGCTGGAAGGCGCAGACCGCGTCGATCCGCCAGCAGGCCGCGGATGCCTTTGCCGGCGACATCGGCATCTCGACGCCGGAGGAGCCCAAACACTGGGGCGACTGCACCGCCGCGGAGAAGGATTGCCTTACCATGCCGGACGGCGTGCAGGAGCGGCTCGGCCCGGCCGAGGCGCCGGCGCCGGTCATGGACCTCGTCACCTTTTATTCGCAGAACCTGGCCGTGCCGGCGCGCCGCGACCTCGGCGCCCCTGATGTGCTCGCCGGCAAGAAATTGTTCTACGAGATCGGCTGCGTTTCATGCCACGCGCCAAAATTCGTCACCCGCCGCGACGCGCCCAACAAGGCGCAGGCCTTCCAGCTTGTCTGGCCCTATTCCGACTTCCTGCTGCACGACATGGGCCCCGGCCTTGCCGACGGCCAGGCGGTGGGCGAGGCGACGGGCAACGAATGGCGCACGCCGCCGCTATGGGGCATAGGCCTCACCGAAACGGTCAACGGCAACAATTTTTATCTGCACGATGGCCGCGCCCGCAGCCTGGTCGAGGCGATTCTTTGGCATGGCGGCGAGGGCCAGAAGTCGCGCGACCGCTTCGCCGCCGCCGATGCGGCCGACCGCGAGGCATTGCTCAAATTCCTGGAGTCCCTCTGATGCTGAAGCGTTCCGCGCTGGTAATCCTTCTTCCTCTGGCCCTGCTGGGCGCCACCCCCGCATGGGCGGCGGTGAAGGCCGCTGACGTCATCCAGCAGGCAATCGACGGTTTTGTCCGGCCGGCCTATGCCAGTCTGCACGACCGCGCGGCGGGCTTGAACAAGGCGATGCACGCGCTTTGCGAAAAACCCTCAAAGGGCGATCTCGATGCGGCACGCGCCGAATTCTCGCGCACGGTGGATGCCTGGTCGTCGGCCGAGATCATCGGGTTCGGCCCGATCAAGGAAAACAACCGGCTGGAGCGAATGCTGTTTTGGCCGGATCGCAAAAGCATTGGCCTGAAACAGGTGCAGGCCGCGTTGGCCGCCCAAGACCCGAGCGCCGACGATCCGGCACAGCTTTCCGGCAAGAGCGTCGCCATGCAGGGGCTCGGCGCGTTGGAGTTCGTGCTCTACGGTGACGGCGCCGATGCGCTTGCCGGCAAGAACGATCCCTATCGCTGCGCCTATGGCGCCGCGGTTGCCGGCAACATCGAAACCATGGCCGGCGATGTCGCCGACGCCTGGAACAAGCGCGACGGCTTTGCGGCGCTCTGGGCCAATCCGGGGCCGCGGAATCCGCTCTATCGCGACGGCACGGAAGCGGTGACGGAACTGGTCGGCATCTTCATCAACGAGCTGGAAATGGTTCGCGACGTGCGCCTGAAAGGCTTCCTGGGCGGCAAGCCGGAGGCGGACAAGCCGAAGCAGGCGATCTACTGGCGTTCGCAAAACACCACCAATTCGCTGGCCGGAAACCTTGCCGGCATCGACGGGCTGTTCGAGGCCTCGAAGCTCGGCGATGCGCTGCCGGCCGATGCGCGCTGGATAGCGGAATCGATCCATATCCAGCTGGTCAACGGCGTCGCCACCGCGAAGACGGTCCAGGGGCCGATCGATCTGGCGCTCGGCGATCCGGCGCTACGCGCGAAGCTCGAGCATTTCGCGGTGATCACCTCCAGCCTGTCGACCCTGTTCGGCATCAGGCTGACCGCCGAATTCGGCCTGACCGCCGGGTTTTCCTCGCTGGATGGGGACTGAGCGTGAAAACCTCCCTCATCGACCGTCGCGATTTCCTGAGAGCCGCTGGAGCAGGCTTCGTGGCGGCGATCGCGCCGCCGGCCTGGGCGAAGACGCTTGCCGCCGATGCCGTCTTCGCTACCGCCTTCGTCAAGCGCGACGGCAGCTATGGCGCCGCAATCCTGTCCGAGGCCGGCAAGCTCCTGCACGCGATCGACTTGCCCGACCGCGGCCACGACGTCACCTTCGATCCCATATCGAAGCGCTCGGTGGTCTTCGCCCGCCAGCCCGGCACCTTTGCCGTGGTCTTCGATCACGCCGGGCGCGATGAACCGCTGACCATCGCCAGCATCACCGGCCGGCATTTCTTCGGCCATGGCGTATTCTCCCCGGACGGCGCCTTGCTTTACGCCACCGAGAACGATTTCGACAACGCTGCCGGCGTCGTCGGCGTCTACGATGCGCGGGCGAAATTCAAGCGCCTTGGTGAATTCCCGACCCATGGCATGGGACCGCACGAGCTTCTGCTCCTGGGCGACGGCAGGACGATCGCCGTCGCCAATGGCGGCATCGAGACTCATCCCGATTATGGCCGCGCCGAGCTCAACATCGCCACCATGAAGCCATCCTATGTGCTCATCGACCGTGTCACCGGCGACCTGGTCGAGAAGCACGAATTGCCGGCGGCGCTGCACCAGCTGTCGATCCGCCACATGGACACCGACCAGACCGGCACAGTCTGGTTCGGCTGCCAGTACAGGGGACCCGGCACCGACCGTCCGCTGCTGGTCGGCCGCGCGGCGCGCGGCAAGGATTTGCAGCTTCTCGACATGCCGCGGGATGTTCTGTCCGGCTTCCGCAACTATATCGGTTCCGTCGCGGCCAATCCGGCTGCCGGCACCGTCGCCGTCTCTTCGCCGGAAGGCAATTCGCTTGTGGTGATCGAGGCGGCGAGCGGCAAGGTGGTCGCGACCAGTGCGTTGGTCGAGGTCTGCGGCGTGGCGCCGGACAAGGGGGGCTTCATGGCGACGACGGGCGCAGGCGAGATCATAGAAGGCAATGGCGCGACGCGGTCGGAACCGGACTATGTCTGGGACAACCACATGCTGCGCATCGAGCGGGGCGCCTAGACACCTTTCCCGCTGCGCCGAAGCGAAGCCGCTTAACAAATTATGCGCTATCCCCTTGCGGTGGCGCGCTGTGGCAGGCACAGGGAATTGTTTTTCGAACCGGTCGTTTCATGAAAGTGCTCGCCATCGATTGTGCCGCCAACCTCTGCGCTGCCTGCGTCTATGACGCCGGGGCGAGGCAGGAGCTCGGCCGCGCGGTGCTCGATCTCGGCAAGGGCCATGCCGAGCATCTGATGGGCGTCATCGCCGAGGCGCTGAAGGCTGGCGCAACCGCCTATGCCGGCCTTGGCGCCATCGCCGTCTCCGTCGGCCCCGGTTCCTTCACCGGCCTGCGTGTCGGGGTTTCCACGGCGCGTGGCCTGGCGCTGGCGCTCAAGGTGCCTGCTATCGGCGTGGCGACGCTCGAGGCACTGGCGGCCGAGGCGGCAGGGGCATTTCCCGGCCGCGCCGTGCTGGCCGCGCTCGATGCCGGCCGCGAGGAGATCCATGCCGCTCTCTACGATGAAATGTCGGTTTTGACTTACGGTCCGGCCGTGGTCACGCTGGCGGATGCCGTGGCCATGGCGAGCGAGGGGTCTTCGGTGCTCGCCGGGGCCGCCGCGACGCGGATCGCGGCCTTCGCCGGATGCGCCTTCGACATCGGACCCGAGACGGCGACCGCGGACATTCTCACTTACGCCCGCCTGGCGGCCGCCAAGGGCGGGGGCGAGAGGCCGAAACCTCTTTATCTGCGCGGCGCCGACGCCAAGCCGCAGGCCGGGTTCATACTTTCCAGGCAAGGGAAATAATGCGCATACCTTTTCTCCAGTCGCGCCGCCGCGATTACGCGCTCGAACCGCTCAGGACCACCGACAGTCCGGCGGTCTCGCTGCTGCACCGCGAGGACTTCGTCCGGCCCTGGACCGATGGCGAGTTCGCGGCCTTGCTCGAACAGGACACCGTGTTCGGCTATGCCGCGCGCGAAACCGGGCACGGCGCCAAGCCGCCGGTCGGCTTCGTGCTGGCCCGGCTGGCGGCCGGCGAGGGCGAGATCCTGACCGTCGCGGTGGCGCGGTCGCATCGCCGCCAGGGGCTAGGCTGGCAGCTGATGGACGCGGTGCTGCGCGAACTGCACGCGCAGCGCGCCGAGGCGCTCTTCCTCGAGGTCGACGAGACCAATGTCGCCGCGATCGCCCTCTACAGGCGTCTGGGGTTCCGCGAAGTCGGCAAGCGCCCCAACTATTACAGGTCGCCCGAGCATGGCCCGACCGGCGCGCTTGTCATGCGCCGCGATCTTCGCTAGCCAGGGTTTCGGGGTGGCGATGATCGGAAAAATCAGGATTTTCCTGGCGATAGGGCTGGTCGTCGCCGGTTCGCTGATCCTGGTGCCTTTGCAGGTCCTGTCGATGAAGACCGGCTGGTGGCCCGAAACCTTCATCCTCAAGATCTGGCACAGGCTGATCGTCAGGGCCCTCGGCATGCGTATCCATGTCAACGGCACGATGTCCGACCGCCGCCCCTTGCTGATTGCCTCAAATCACATCTCCTGGACCGACATCATGGTGCTGGGCTCGTTTGCCGATGTGAAGTTCATCGCCAGGGCCGACATGGAAGGCTGGCCGCTGATCGGCATGCTGTCGAAGCTGCAGCGTACCGTCTTCATCGAGCGTGAGCGCAAGCGCTCGTCCGGCGACCAAGCGAGCGAGATCGCCAACCGCATGGCCAAGGGCGATGCCATGGTGCTGTTTGCCGAGGGCTCGACGGGCGACGGCAACATCGTCCTGCCTTTCAAGAGCACGCTGTTCGGCGCCGCCTCGATGGCGATTTCGGAGGGCGCGGCGGAGCAGGTCTTCATCCAGCCGGTAGCGATCGCCTATACCCGGTTGCATGGCGTGCCGCTCGGCCGCCGGCACCGGCCGATCGCGGCGTGGATCGGCGACGAGGATCTGATGCCGCACCTCAAGGTGCTGATGGCCGAAGGCGCGCTCGATGTCGAGGTGCATTTCGGCGAACCGATTGTCTTTGCCAAGGGGTCGAACCGGAAGGAAACGGCGAAGCTGATGGAAAGCCGCGTGCGCGAAATGATGCAGGGAGCACTGGCCGCGCCGCGCCCGAGCCGCTGAATCCCGAAGGCCCCCAGGCAGAATCGTCTGTTTTTTGTCGCGGAAAGGCGTTAGAAGCCGCCGGATGGACTTGAACACGGTTGAAAGCGACGACATCGGGACTGCGGCTGGACAGCAGGCAGTGATTTCCCCGGCAGCGAAAAAGGTCTTCGTCAAGACTTATGGCTGCCAGATGAACGTCTATGATTCGCAGCGCATGACAGATGCGCTGGCCGCCGACGGCTACACGGCGACGCAGACCATCGGCGAAGCCGATCTGGTGCTGCTAAACACCTGCCACATCAGGGAAAAAGCGGCTGAAAAGGTCTATTCCGAGCTCGGTCGCATTCGCGAAATGAAGGCCGAACGCGCCGCGGCCGGCCGCGAATTGCTGATCGGCGTCGCCGGTTGCGTGGCGCAGGCCGAAGGCGCCGAGATCATCCGCCGCTCGCCCGCCGTCGACCTCGTCATCGGCCCGCAGACCTATCACCGGCTGCCGGACGTACTGGCCAGGGTGCGCGGCGGCGAGAAGATCGTCGAAACCGACTACGCCATCGAGGACAAGTTCGAGCACTTGCCGCAGCCGAAGCGCGCCGAGGTGATCAAGCGCGGCGTCACCGCCTTCCTCACCGTCCAGGAGGGCTGCGACAAGTTCTGCACCTTCTGCGTCGTGCCCTACACCAGGGGGTCCGAAGTGTCGCGGCCGGTGGCACAGATCGTCGCCGAAGCCGAGCGCCTGGCGGAAGCCGGGGTGCGCGAGGTGACGCTGCTTGGCCAGAACGTCAATGCCTGGCATGGGCAAGGCGAAAACGGCGAGGAATGGGGCCTTGGCCGCCTTCTGTTCAGGCTGGCCGAAATTCCCGGGCTGGCGCGCCTGCGCTACACCACGAGCCACCCGCGCGACATGGACGACGAGCTGATAGCGGCCCATCGCGACCTGCCGGCATTGATGCCGTATCTGCATCTGCCGGTGCAATCCGGGTCCGACCGCATCCTGAAGGCGATGAACCGCAGGCATACGGCGGATGATTATCTGGCGCTGCTCGACCGCATCCGCGCCGTGCGGCCCGATATCGCGCTGTCGGGCGATTTCATCGTCGGCTTCCCCGGCGAGACGCAAGCCGATTTCGAGGCGACGATGGAGCTGGTGCGCCAAGTGAACTACGCCTCGGCCTTCTCGTTCAAATATTCGCCGCGCCCCGGCACTCCGGGCGCCGAGATGGCCGGCCATGTGCCGGAAGCGGTCAAGGACGAGCGCTTGCAGCGGCTCCAGGCGCTGCTTTTGAAGCAGCAGCAGGATTTCGGCTTGAGTCTCGTCGGCCGCACCATAGATACGCTGATTGAGAAGCCAGGTCGCCAGGCCGGCCAGAAGGTCGGGCGCTCACCTTGGCTTCAGCCGGTTATTGTTGATGAAAAGGCCGGCGAAATCGGTGACATTATCCAGGTGCGAATCACGAAGACGGGTTACAATAGCCTGTTCGCCGAATTGGTCTGATGACCTCGGCAGATGAGGAGAGACGGTTGAGCGCAGCGGAGCTGAAGAACCTGCCCCCGGTACCGGCATCTGGGGCTTCTGACATGGCGCACATCGTACTGACTTTCGACAACAACAAGCTTGCCAGCGCCCTTTACGGCCAGTTCGACGAGAACCTCGCCCGGCTCGAGCAGAAACTGGGCGTCGACATCCGCTCGCGCGGCAACCAGCTGACCATCAAGGGGTCGGCTTCCGCCGCCGAGCAGGCCCGCCGCGCGTTGGACAATCTCTACGGCATCCTCCAGAAGGGGGTGGATATCGGCCAGTCGGATGTCGACGGCGCCGTGCGCATGGCGGTCGCCGCCGATGACCAGCTCACGCTGCCGACGCTGGAGCGCAAGGGCAAGGTCTCGGCCGCCCAGATATCGACGCGCAAGAAGACGATCTACGCCCGCTCGCTCACGCAGGACGCCTATATGCGGGCGCTGGAGCGCTCGGAACTGGTGTTCGGCATCGGCCCGGCCGGTACCGGCAAGACCTATCTGGCGGTGGCGCATGCGGCGATGCTGCTCGAACGCGGCATGGTCGAGCGCATTGTTCTGTCGCGGCCTGCCGTCGAGGCCGGCGAGCGGCTGGGCTTCCTGCCCGGCGACATGAAGGAGAAGGTCGATCCCTATCTGCGGCCGCTCTACGACGCCCTCTACGACATGATGCCGGCCGACAAGGTCGAGCGCGCCATCGCCGCCGAGGTGATCGAAATCGCACCGCTCGCCTTCATGCGCGGCCGCACGCTGGCGCATGCCGCCGTCATTCTCGACGAGGCGCAGAACACCACGCCGATGCAGATGAAGATGTTCCTGACCCGTCTGGGCGAAAATTCGCGCATGATCGTCACCGGCGACCCAACGCAGATCGACTTGCCGCAGAACACCAAGTCAGGCCTTGTCGAGGCGCTCCGGATTCTCGATGGTGTGACCGGCATGGTGACGGTCCGCTTCAATGAAGGCGACGTCGTCAGGCATCCGCTGGTCGCCGAGATCGTCAAGGCCTACGACCGGGACGGCAAGCTCGCCCGCGGCCTGGGGACCGAAGGCTGATTTTGGTCGTGCGACCCAATGGTTGAGGCCGAAACGCCGAGCGGGCCGGCTCTGTCGCTGCCCGTCGACATCGATCTGACGATCGAGGCGGGGGATTGGCCGGACGAAGCCGAGCTTGTCCGGCTGGTTGGCGCCGCCGCCGCGGCGGCATTCGCCGAGACGGGTGCGGCGGGCCATTCCGAACTCAGCGTCGTTTTTTCCGACGATGCCCATGTCCAGGCGCTCAACGCCGGCTGGCGCGGCAAGGACAAGCCGACCAACGTCTTGTCTTTTCCGGCATTTCCTTTCCCCAAGGGCGGTCCGCTGCCGCCGATGCTCGGCGATATCGTGTTGGCCGCGGAGACGGTGGCGCGCGAGGCGGCACTGGAAGACAAGCCGCTGGAGAACCATATTTCCCATCTCGTCATCCACGGCCTGCTGCATCTCATGGGCCATGATCACGAGACCGACGCCGAGGCCGAGGAGATGGAGGCCGTCGAGCGCGCCGCGCTCGCCAGACTTGCCATTCCCGATCCCTACGCGTAACTACTTCTAACCATTTGACGGACGAAGATGAACGACAAACCTGAAACTGCCGTCCGCCCCGACGCCGGCAGTGCGACCAAGGCTTCCGATACGTCGGAAGAGGGATCAAGTCCGAGTACCGTTACCCCTGGTGTTGCCAACACCGGCAGCGTCGCCAGTGAGCCGTCGCCTGCCGGGCCTTCCCTGTTCAACCGCGTTCTGGGCCTGTTCAGGCAACGCAACGGAACCAGCCTGCGCGAGGAGATCGCCGGCGCGCTCGCCGAGACGACGAGCGATGTCGAATCCTTCTCGCCGGGCGAACGCGCCATGCTCAACAACATCCTGCGGCTGCGCGAGGTGCGCGTCGAGGACGTCATGGTGCCGCGCGC
Source organism: Mesorhizobium sp. ESP-6-2 (assembly GCF_020164675.1). Classification (NCBI taxonomy): domain Bacteria; kingdom Pseudomonadati; phylum Pseudomonadota; class Alphaproteobacteria; order Hyphomicrobiales; family Phyllobacteriaceae; genus Mesorhizobium; species Mesorhizobium sp. ESP-6-2. Next base: position 173,163 of record NZ_JAIUGT010000005.1, on the reverse strand, counting down.
CGACATCGAGGCGGTCGAGATCGCGACCACGCTTGGCGATCTGCTTGGCATGTTCGAACAGTCCGGCCATTCCCGCATGCCGGTCTATGCCGAGACGCTCGACGACCCTCGCGGCATGGTCCACATCCGCGACGTGCTGGCCCATATCACCAAGATTGCGCGCGTCAGGAAGGGCCGGGCGACCAGGAAGACACCCGTGGCCACGGTTCTCGACCTCACCCAGGTCGATCTCTCGCGCACCATAGGCGAACTGAACCTGATCCGGCCGGTGCTGTTCGTGCCCCCGTCCATGCTGGCCTCCGATCTGATGGGCCGCATGCAGACGACGCGCACGCAGATGGCGCTGGTCATCGACGAGTATGGCGGCACCGACGGGCTTGTCTCGCTCGAGGACATCGTCGAGATGGTGGTCGGCGACATCGAAGACGAGCACGACGACGACGAGCCGATGATCACTCAGACCGGTGAAGGCGTGTTCATCGTCGACGGCAAGGCCGAGATCGACGAGGTTGCCAAGATGATCGGCGGGGATTTCGCCGCCGGCGAACATGGCGAGTATGTCGACACTATCGGCGGCATGATCTTCAACACGCTTGGCCGGGTGCCGGCGCGCGGCGAGGTGGTGCAGGCCATCCCTGGCTTCGAGTTCCATGTGCTTGACGCCGATCCGCGCCGCGTCAAGCGCGTGCGCATCGTGCAGAACCAGAAGGGCGAACGCCGCCGCCGCGCCGCGGCGCGCACCGAGCAGGCTTAAGCGCCTGCGGATGACCGAAGACCCCTTCAAGCACGCCGCCTTGGGATCCGGCGTGTTCTACAGGGATCCGCGGGCCGCGCTGGATTGGCTGGAGACAGCTTTCGGCTTCGAACGCAGCATGGTGGTCAGCGATACCGACGGCAAGCTCGTCCATTCCGAGATGCGGTTCGGCGACTGTTACATCATCGTCGATTCCGAATGGAGCGACTATGTCGCCAGCCCGGCCTCGGTCTCGGGCAAGAACACGCAGTCGGTCTATGTCAGGCTGAAAGACGGCATTGATGCACATTGCGAGCAGGCGCGGACGGCGGGTGCCGGTATAATCCAGGAGCCGGCGGACCAGTTCTACGGCGAGCGCCAGTATCGGGCGCGCGATCCCGAGGGCCATGTCTGGACCTTCACGCAGACCATCCGCTCGGTTCCGCTGGAAGAGGCCGAACGGCTCGGCGACGTGCGCATAGAAGGGTGGCACCGCTAAAGCAATTCCAGGAAACGTGTGTACGGTTTTGCGTCCGGAATTGCGTGATGGCCCCAGCAGCGGTGAGTGGGTTTCACGGCAGACCACCCGAAGTTTGGAGCGCAGGCCGCGGCCTGATAAATCTGCTGCCGTGATTCGCACGACTCGGAACCATGCATGAACCGCCTGGCCGGCCGGATAATTCTGTTTTGGGGTTGGCGGCGTGCGCTCGTGGCGTTCCTCGCGGGCGCCCTGGCGGTGCTTGGCCAGGCGCCGTATGATTTCTTTGCCGCTTGTTTCATTTCGTTTCCGCTGCTGGTCTGGCTGCTCGACGGGGCGACCGGTGAGGCCTCGGGCAGCCTGTTTGCGCGGCTGCGGCCGGCCTTTGCCGTCGGCTGGTGGTTCGGCTTCGGCTATTTCCTCGCCGGTCTGTGGTGGATCGGCTCGGCGCTGCTTGTAGAGGCCGACAGTTTCGCCTGGGCGCTGCCCTTCGCGGTGGTCGGCATCCCCTTTGCATTGGCCTTCTTCTATGGCTTTGCGGCCATGGTCGCCCGGCTCCTGTGGAGCAACGACATCGGCCGCATCGCGGCGCTGGCCGCCGCCTTTGGGCTGGCCGAATGGCTTCGCGGCTTCCTGTTCACCGGCTTTCCCTGGAATGCGATCGGCTACGCGGCGATGCCGGTGCCCCTGCTGATGCAGAGCGTCTCGGTCACCGGCATGGTCGGCATGAACGTGCTCGCCGTGTTCGTCTTCTCGCTGCCGGCGCTGCTGGCGGCGCGCACCCATCTTCGTCTTGGCGTCGCGCTGCTTGTCGTGCTCGTCGCCGCTCATGCCGGCTTCGGCTATCACAGGCTCAACGCTCCGGCCGCGCCTGCGGCCCGCACCATCGATGTGCGCATCGTCCAGCCCGCCGTCGACCTCTCGGAAAAGTGGGACGCCTCGGTACGCGACCGCATCTTCGCCACCCTGATAGGCCTGTCGGCCAAGGCGCCGGACCCCGGCCATGAAAAGCCGAAACTGATCCTGTGGCCCGAAACCTCGGTCCCGTTCCTCCTCACCGAGCGGCCGGACGCTTTGACCGCACTGGGCGACATGCTGGACGCCGGCCAGATGCTGATCGCCGGCGTCGTGCGCGAGGAAGGCGGTCCGGCGGCCGGTGCCGGCAGCCGCTACTACAACTCCGTGGTGGCGATCAACGACAGGGGCGAAATCGCTGACGCCGTCGACAAGGTCCATCTGGTGCCGTTCGGCGAATACCTGCCTTTCGCCGACCTGCTCGACCGTTTCGACATCGAACAACTGGTCGCTGGCCCGGTGACCTTCACGGCAGGCAATGAGCGGCATGCGATCACGCTGCCGGACGGCGTCCGCGCCTTGCCCTTCATCTGTTACGAAGTGATCTTTCCCGAACTGGTGGCGGTTGACGCAACGTCAGCGCAGCTTATTGTCAACGTTACCAACGATGCGTGGTTCGGCGATACGCCGGGTCCTTATCAGCATTTCAGGCAGGCTCAGATTCGCGCAGTGGAGAACGGGTTGCCCTTGTTGCGTGCGGCCAACAACGGCATCTCGGCGGTTGTCGACCCACGCGGGCGCATCATCGATGCGCTGGCCATCGACGCGCGCGGGGCCATCGACGTCCGTGTGCCAATCTCGCGGCAAGCGGTCGTGTCCGCCAGCCAGCTGCGCATTAACGGAATGCTGATCATGTTGCTGTTTGCCCTGGCTGCCGTCCTGTTCAATGTAAGGCAAAGGCTACGGGTGAATTGACAGTCGACACATTAGAAACTCATACTGTAACGCCTGAAAATTTCTCGAAGTCGGTGGATCGTTCTGTTGGGGCAGTCGCCTCCGGCTTTGTTTGGGTAGGAAAAAAATCACAAAGCCGAAAAAATTCGGCGAGGAAAAAATGACAGAAGATAACAAGAAGAAACCGAATCCGATCGACATCCATGTTGGAAGTCGCATCCGGCTTCGCCGCAATATGTTGGGAATGAGCCAGGAAAAACTGGGCGAGAACCTCGGCATCACATTTCAGCAGATACAGAAATATGAAAAGGGCACCAACCGTGTCGGCGCAAGCCGCCTGCAGGCGATAGCATCCATACTCGGCGTGCCTGTCGCCTTCTTTTTCGAGGATGCGCCGGGCCAGGAGAGCCCGGCCGGCCGCGGATTCGCGGAGGATGCTTCGATGGCTTTCGCCGTGGAATTCTGCGGCAGCCCGGAGGGCCTTCAGCTCAACCGGGCCTTCGTCAAGATCGCCGACGTCAAGGTGCGTCGCAGGATCATAGACCTGGTGAAGTCGCTGGCGTCCGAAGATTCCGACTGATCCGCAACAGGACTCGAACCGGCGGCATTCCGGCCGCTGGTGGTACAAAATATCGACATCGACATTCATGCCAGAAGGGCGGCGCCGCTTGACGAGCGGCGCTTCGCCCCGCTAACACGTGGCGCGCCAAATCGGCAGCCTGCCGATCGTTTTTTCAAGAGGGGACACCCGTGACGCGGCAGAACTACTTCTTTACCTCGGAATCCGTTGCCGAGGGCCATCCCGACAAAGTCTGTGACCGGATCTCCGACGAGATCGTCGACCTGGTCTACCGTGAGGCCAAGAAGACGGGCATGGACCCGTGGAAAGTCCGCGTCGCCTGCGAGACGCTGGCGACCACCAACCGCGTCGTCATCGCCGGCGAGGTGCGCGTTCCCGAGACGCTGCTGAAGAAGGACAAGGAAGGCAACATCCTCAGGGATGCCGCCGGCCATCCGATCGTCAACCCGGCGAAGTTCAAGTCGGTCGCCCGCAAGGCGATCCGCGAGATCGGCTATGAGCAGGCCGGCTTCCACTGGAAAAAGGCCAAGATCGACGTTCTGCTACATGGCCAGTCGCCCGACATCGGCCAAGGCGTCGACAATGCCTCCGACCGCCAGGGCGAGGAGGGTGCCGGCGACCAGGGCATCATGTTTGGCTATGCCTGCCGCGAGACTCCGGACCTGATGCCGGCGCCGATCTACTACAGCCACAAGATCCTCGAACTTCTGGCCGCCGCCCGCCACCAGAACAACGGCGATGCCGGCAAGCTCGGGCCGGACGCCAAGAGCCAGGTTACCGTCCGCTATATCGACGGCAAGGCCGCCGAAGCGACGCAGATCGTGCTGTCGACCCAGCACCTCGATGCGAGCTGGGATTCCAAGAAGGTGCGCAAGGTCGTCGAGCCCTATATCCGCGAGGCATTGGGTGACCTCAAGATTGCCGACGATTGCATGTGGTACATCAATCCGACCGGCAAGTTCGTCATCGGCGGGCCTGATGGCGACGCCGGGCTGACCGGCCGCAAGATCATCGTCGACACCTATGGCGGCGCCGCACCCCATGGCGGCGGCGCCTTCTCGGGCAAGGACACCACCAAGGTCGACCGTTCGGCCGCTTATGCGGCGCGCTACCTGGCCAAGAACGTCGTGGCGGCGAAGCTCGCGGACCGCTGCACCATCCAGCTTTCCTACGCCATCGGCGTCGCCCAGCCGCTGTCGGTCTATGTCGACCTGCACGGCACCGGCAAGGTCGACGAGGCAAGGCTCGAGGAGGCGCTGCGCAGCGTGATGGACCTGTCGCCGTCCGGCATCCGCCGCCACCTCGACCTCAACAAGCCGATCTACGCCAAGACCTCGTCCTACGGTCATTTCGGCCGCAAGGCCGGCCGCGATGGGTCCTTTTCCTGGGAAAAGACCGATCTCGCCAAGGCACTCAAGGATGCTGTCGCTGCCTGAGGGCGGCGACAGGACCTGATCAGCCGATGAGTTCCGGGGGCAGGCCAAGCCGCGCGACAGAAGCCTTCTTCGGCCGTCGGCGCGGCAAGCCGGTTCGCCCGCAGCAGGCGGCGGCCCTGGAAAGCGGCCTCGACACCTATCGGCTCGATCTGACGACCGAGACGCCGTCGGATCTGCGGGCTCTGTTCGAAGCCGATGTTTCCGCCTTTCGCCTCGAAATCGGCTTTGGCGGCGGCGAGCATCTCCTGCATCGCGCGACCGAAGCGCCGATGACCGGCTTTATCGGCGTCGAGCCCTTCGTCAACGGCATGGCCAAGATGATGATGGCGGTGCGGGAAAAGCCGCTGGCCAACCTCAGGGTCTACGACGACGACGCCACGCGGCTGCTCGACTGGCTGCCGCAGGCCTCGCTCGATGGCATCGACCTGCTCTATCCCGATCCGTGGCCGAAGAAGAAGCACTGGAAGCGCCGTTTCGTCAGCCCGGTCAATCTCGAGCGTTTCGCACGCGTTGTGAAGCGTGGCGGCGAATTCCGTTTCACTTCCGACATCGACACCTATGTGAACTGGACCCTGTTGCATTGCCGCGCGCATGGCGGTTTCGCCTGGCAGGCTTCAGAGGCCGCCGACTGGCATCGCCCCTACGATGGCTGGCCAGGCACCCGCTACGAGGCGAAAGCCGTCCGCGAGGGCAGGCGGCCGGCCTATCTTACCTTCATCAGGACCTAGGCATCGGGATTTGGGCGCCCCTCGTGTGTGGGCGATCTTCAATTGTTGCGGGGACACAGAACTCGAATGTCGCCCGTTGGCCGGAGTTCAGAAACGGCTGATCTTGTCGAAAGCCGTCGGATCCATGCCGAGCCTGCGCAGATCGTGGGCGCGCGGCTTGCGGCCGGCTTCCACCGCCCGCGACGCGGCTACGGCGCTGCCGAATGTGGTGAAGAGATCGCCTATGGCGGAAAAAACCTTGCGGCTGTTCATTGTCATGTCCTTTCGCGTGCGGTGACGCGCTATCGCTATCGTTTTGTGCAATGCAACGTAGATAGGAGCGCGGCTTGAGAACCAACAAGGGCCGTTGCCGCATGGATGGCATGCACCTGGCGCAAGCCCAATGCACCGGACATGCGCGCAGTTGGGACGGCGGGCTTGAAACACCGTGCCGGATCGTTTATATCAGCCTCAAATTCTTGGTCGGTATGACGAAGAGTGGGTCCACCCGGTCCCGCTCTTTTTTATTACCTGCCGACGGCTAGAGAATGATCGACAGGAATCGAATGACGTCAACGGCAAGCGAGAGCGACGATCGCATCATCCGCGAAAGCGGCATCGATGCGCGCATCGCGCTGATCATCCAGCCGGTGCTGCGCGGCATCGGCTTTCGCCTTGTACGCGTGCATCTGTCCGGTCAGAACGGGCTGACGCTGCAGATCATGGCTGAGCGCGAGGACGGCACCATGACCGTCGAGGATTGCGAAGAGGTGAGCCGTGCGGTGTCGCCGGCGCTCGACGTCGACGATCCCATCGAGAAGGCGTATCATCTCGAAGTCTCATCGCCCGGCATTGACCGGCCGCTGGTGCGCAAATCGGATTTCGTGACCTGGACCGGTCATCTGGTGAAGATGGAAACATCGGTCGTTGTCGCGGATCGCAAGCGCTTCAAGGGCAAGATCGCCGAAGCCGGTGAGAACGATGTGCTGATCGAGCGCGACAAGGCGGCCTACGGTGAGGAGCCGACAGTGCGCGTGCCCTACGACGCCATTGCCGAAGCCCGGCTGATCCTGACCGACGACCTCATCCGTGATGCGTTGTCGAAGGACAACAGGGCGCGCAAGGAAGCCAAGAAACGCCGCGGCGAACCGGACGACGACGTACCGGAGGGTACGGAATCGGGCGCTACGGAAGAACACGAACAGGAAAGTTGATTGAGCTGCCAGGCCCCAGGGCCGGCAAACAGGCTCGGGAGAAAAAACATGGTTGTAAGCGCCAACAGACTTGAACTGCTGCAGATTGCCGACGCGGTCGCGCGCGAAAAGTCGATCGACAAGTCGATCGTCATCGCCGCCATGGCCGATGCGATCCAGAAGGCGGCACGCTCGCGTTATGGCCAGGAGACCAACATCCGCGCCGACATCAACCCCAACACCGGTGAGATGAAGCTGCAGCGACTGATGGAAGTGGTCGAGAAGGTCGACGACTACGCCACGCAGATTGCCATTTCCTCGGCGCGCGAGCGCAATCCCGACGCCCAGCTCGGCGACTTCATCGCCGAACAGCTGCCGCCGATGGATTTCGGCCGTATCGCCGCCCAGTCGGCCAAGCAGGTCATCGTGCAGAAGGTGCGCGAGGCCGAGCGCGACCGCCAGTATGATGAATACAAGGACCGCATCGGCGAGATCGTCAACGGAACCGTCAAGCGCGTCGAATACGGCAATGTCATCGTCGATCTCGGCCGTGGCGAAGCGATCATCCGCCGCGATGAGCTGATCCCGCGCGAAAACTACAAATATGGCGATCGCGTCCGCGCCTATGTCTACGACGTGCGCCGTGAGCAGCGCGGCCCGCAGATCTTCCTGTCGCGCACCCATCCGCAGTTCATGGCCAAGCTCTTCACCATGGAAGTGCCGGAAATCTATGACGGCATCATCGAGATCAAGTCGGTCGCCCGCGATCCCGGTTCGCGCGCCAAGATCGCCGTCATCTCGCGCGACAGCTCGATCGATCCGGTCGGCGCCTGCGTCGGCATGCGCGGCAGCCGCGTCCAGGCGGTCGTCGCCGAATTGCAGGGCGAGAAGATCGACATCATTCCGTGGTCCCCCTCGGCCGCATCCTTCATCGTCAACGCGCTGCAGCCGGCGGAAGTCGCCAAGGTCGTGCTCGACGAGGACGCCGAGCGCATCGAAGTGGTGGTGCCGGACGACCAGCTCTCGCTGGCCATCGGCCGCCGCGGCCAGAATGTGCGCCTCGCTTCGCAGCTCACCGGCTGGGATATCGACATCCTGACCGAGGCCGAGGAATCCGAGCGCCGCCAGAAGGAATTCGTCGAGCGCTCGGCGCTGTTCATGGAAGCTCTCGACGTCGACGAGATGGTCGGCCAGGTGCTTGCCTCCGAAGGCTTCACCAGCGTCGAGGAAGTCGCCTATGTCGATGCCGGCGAAATCGCCTCGATCGACGGCTTCGATGAGGATACCGCCTCGGAGATTCAGACCCGGGCCCGCGAATATCTGGAGAAGATCGAAGCCGAGCACGACGAAAAGCGCAGGGCGCTGGGCGTCAAGGACGAGCTGCGCGAAATCCCGGGCATCACCACCGCCATGATGGTGACGCTTGGCGAGGACGGCGTGAAGACGATCGAGGATTTCGCCGGCTATGCCGCCGACGACCTCACCGGCTGGAAGGAACGCAAGGACGGCGAGACCAAGGTGTATCCGGGCGTGCTGGCCGATCATGGCGTTTCGCGCGCCGATGCCGAGCAGATGGTGCTCGCGGCCCGTCTCAAGGCCGGCTGGATTTCCGAAGACGAGCTTGCAGCCGAAGAAGCGCCGGCTGACGAAGCCGTTGGTGCGTGAGGTGAAACCGCATCGCACAGAACCCGCCCTTGGACGAGATGAACGATCGCACCTGCATCGTCACCCGCAAGCAGGCCGAACCGGATGAACTGATCCGGTTTGTCATCGGCCCGGATTCGGCCGTCGTTCCGGATCTCAAGAGAAATCTGCCCGGCCGTGGTTGCTGGGTGAGCGCCGACCGCCTACATATCGACAAGGCGGCGGCGAAGAACCTCTTCGCCCGCGCCTTCAAGGCACAGGTGGTCGTGCCGCCCGACCTCGGCGGCATGGTCGATGGGCTGCTTTCCAGATCCGCCCTTGGCATGCTGGGTCTCGCTCGCAAGGCAGGGGCGATCGCGCTGGGCGCCACCAAGGTGGAGAGCGCGGTGCGCGGTGGATTGGCGCTTTTCGTGCTCCACGCGACCGAAGCCTCAGACGATGGTGTGCGCAAGATCAGCCAGGCGCGGCGGGCGACCGTCCATATTGGCGGCCCCTCCATCCTTGCCTACAAACTTTTCTCCGAGGCTGAGTTGAGCTTGGCATTGGGGGGTACAAATGTGATACATGCTGCCGTCCTCGCGGGAGACGCGGGTAAGGCGGTCCAGAAGCGCATGGTTGCGCTCGACCGATATCGGGGCGGTACCCCGGACGATCTGGCAATGCTTGCGGCCGTTGCTGACGAAGATGAGGCCGCAGAGGATATGGAATGAGCGATACGAAATCGGGCGACGACAAGACGTTGAGTGTTACGCCGAAGAAGACCTTGACGCTGAAGCGCCCCGGCATGGAACAGGGCACAGTGCGCCAGAACTTCTCGCACGGCCGCACCAAGTCGGTCGTGGTCGAGACCAAGAAGCGCAAATTCTCGCTGCCCGGCGACAAGCCGGAGCCGGCGGTGGTGGCCCCCGTGTTCACCCCGAAGCCGGCGGTCGCGGCGGCTCCCGTCGTGCAGGAGGCACCCAAGGCACCGCCTCCACCTCCGCCGGCACCGGTCGAGCGTAGCGGCATGGTGTTGAACGAGCTGTCGCGCAGCGAAATGGAAGCGCGCCGCAGGGCGCTCGAAGGCTCCAAGGCGCGCGAGGTCGAGGACCGCCAGCGCGCCGTCGAGGAAGCCAAGCGCCGCGCCGAGGATGAGGAGCGCCGCAAGCGCGAGCGCGAGGAATCCGCACGCCGCCAGGCCGAGGAAGAAGCGCGGTTGCAGGCCGAGGCCGAATCCCGCCGCCGCGCCGAGGAAGAGGCACGCCGCCGCGCGCCCCAGGCCGCCGAACTGGCGACCGCCGACGAGGAAGAAGAGGTCAAGCCGAAGCGGACTGGCGCCGGTGCGCCGGTGCGCCGTCTGGTGACGCCCGAAGTGGCGCGTCCGGCCAAGCCGACCAAGGGCGAGGAAGACCGCCGTCGCGGCAAGCTGACTTTGAACTCCGCGCTTTCCGACGAGGATGCGCGGGCCCGTTCGCTGTCGTCGATGCGCCGCCGCCAGGAAAAGTTCAAGCGCGCGATGCACAATGAGCCGCGCGAGAAGGTTATGCGCGAAGTGATCCTGCCCGAAACCATCACTATCCAGGAACTGGCGCAGCGCATGTCCGAGCGCGCTGTCGATGTGGTCAAGTTCTTCATGAAGCAGGGTCAGATCCTGAAGCCGGGCGACGTCATCGACGCCGACACGGCGGAACTGGTCGCCACCGAATTCGGCCACACGGTCCGCCGCGTCGCCGAGTCCGACATCGAGGAAGGCCTGTTCAACATCGCCGACCGTCCGGAAGACCTGGTGTCGCGGCCGCCTGTCGTGACCATCATGGGCCATGTCGACCACGGCAAGACCTCGCTGCTCGACGCGATCCGCAACGCCAATGTCGTCTCCGGCGAGGCCGGCGGCATCACCCAGCATATCGGCGCCTATCAGGTCGAGAAGAACGGCCAGAAGATCACCTTCATCGACACGCCCGGCCACGCCGCCTTCACGGCCATGCGCGCCCGCGGCGCCCAGGCCACCGACATTGCCATCCTGGTGGTGGCGGCCGACGACAGCGTGATGCCGCAGACGATCGAATCGATCAGCCATGCCAAGGCGGCCGGCGTTCCGATCATCGTGGCGATCAACAAGATCGACAAGCATGACGCCGATCCGCAGAAAGTGCGCTCCGAGCTGTTGCGCCACGAGGTGTTCGTGGAATCGATGGGCGGCGAGGTGCTGGACGTCGAAGTGTCGGCGACCAAGGGCACCAATCTCGACAAGCTGCTCGAAGCGATCCTGCTGCAGGCCGAAATCCTCGACCTCAAGGCCAATCCGGACCGCACCGCCGAGGGCGTCGTCATCGAGGCGCAGCTCGACAAGGGCCGTGGCCCCGTCGCCACCGTGCTGGTGCAGACCGGCACGCTGATGCCGGGCGACATCCTTGTCGCCGGCAATGAATGGGGCCGTGTGCGCGCGCTGGTCGATGATCGTGGCGAACACGTCAAGGAAGCGCCGCCGGCGATGCCGGTCGAGGTGCTGGGCCTCCAGGGCACGCCGCAGGCCGGCGACCGCTTCGCGGTGGTCAACAACGAGGCCCGCGCCCGCGAGATCACCGAATATCGCCAGCGTCTGGCCCGCGAGAAGGCGGTTGCCCGCCATGCCGGCCAGCGCGGTTCGCTCGAACAGATGATGTCGCAGCTGCAGACGAGCGGACTGAAGGAGTTCCCGCTGGTCATCAAGGGCGACGTGCAGGGTTCGATCGAGGCGATCAACGCGGCGCTCGACAAGCTCGGCACCGACGAGGTGCGTGCGCGCATCGTCCATGCCGGCGCCGGCGCCATCACCGAAAGCGACGTGTCGCTGGCGGAGACGTCGGGTGCGGCGATCATCGGTTTCAACGTCCGCGCCAATGTGCAGGCACGCGCCGCCGCCGCGGCCGCGGGCATCGAGATCCGCTACTACTCGATCATCTACAACCTCGTTGATGACGTGAAGGCGGCTCTGTCAGGTATGCTCTCGCCGGAGCGTCGCGAGACCTTCATCGGCAATGCGCAGATCCTCGAGATCTTCGACATCACCAAGGTCGGCAAGATCGCCGGCTGCCGTGTCACCGAAGGCAAGGTCGAGCGTGGCGCGGGCGTGCGCCTGATCCGCGACAACGTCGTCATCCACGAAGGCACGCTGAAGACGCTGAAGCGCTTCAAGGACGAGGTTTCGGAAGTCCCGGGCGGCCAGGAATGCGGCATGGCCTTCCAGAACTACGAGGACATGCGCGTCGGCGACATCATCGAGTGCTTCCGCGTCGAGATGGTAACCCGCACGCTCTGAGTTCGTATGACGTCCGTCATGCCAGGCGGTGGCCGAGAGGCCGCCGCCTGGCTAATATTTGAGACATGAGGCACGGTCCTATCCCGTGCCCCACGCTTTCAGGATCGAGAAAAATGCCCCGTTCGACCACATCAGGCCCATCCCAGCGCATGCTGCGCGTCGGCGAGCAGGTGCGCCATGCGCTGTCTGAAACCTTGCAGCGCGGCGAGATCATCGATCCGCTGGTCGAGAATGCCGTGGTTTCGGTCTCGGAAGTGCGTATGTCGCCCGACCTCAAGATCGCAACCGCCTTCATCTCGCCGCTCGGCGCCACGGACGCCGGCGCGGTGGTCGAGGCGCTCAACAAGCATGCCAAGTTCATCCGCGGCCGTGTCTCCGGCGCGCTGCGGCAGATGAAGTACATGCCCGAGTTTCGCTTCCGGCTCGACACCTCCTTCGATAATTTCGCCAGGATCAACGATCTCTTGAAATCGCCGGAAGTGTCGCGCGATCTGGATGCGGACGACGACGATAAGGACAGCGAATAATGGCGCGCCGCGGCAAGAAGAAGGGCCGGCCGGTCTCGGGCTGGGTGGTGCTGGACAAGCCGGTCGGCATGGGCTCGACCGAGGCCGTCTCCAAGATCAAGTGGCTGTTCCAGGCGGAGAAGGCCGGCCACGCCGGCACACTCGATCCGCTCGCTTCCGGCATGCTGCCGATCGCGCTCGGTGAAGCCACCAAGACCGTGCCCTACGTTCAGGACGGCGCCAAGATCTACCGCTTCACTGTCGCCTGGGGGCAGGAGCGCTCGACCGACGACCTCGAGGGTCCGGTGACGAGGGACTCCGATCGGCGTCCCGCGGAGGCCGAAGTGCGGGCGCTGCTATCGAAATACACCGGCGTCATCATGCAGACGCCGCCGCAATTCTCGGCCATCAAGATCGCGGGCGAACGCGCCTATGATCTCGCCCGCGACGGCGAGACGGTCGATATTCCCGCGCGCGAGATCGAAATCGGCCGCCTCGACATCGTCGAGCAAGGGGCCGATCATACGGTTTTCGAGGTCGAATGCGGCAAGGGCACCTATGTGCGCTCGCTGGCCCGCGATATGGGCCGCGATCTCGGCTGCTTCGGCCATATTTCTGAACTGCGCCGGATCGAGGTCGAGCCGTTCACTGCCGAGGATTTCGTCACCGTCGCCGAACTGGAGGCGGCGCGCTTCGGCGAGCAGGGTCATGGCACACAGGAACCGTCCCCCGATACGATAGAAGCGGCGATCGATTTTGGCGCGATCGATGCACTGCTTGTCGACACCTCGGCAGCACTCGACTGCCTGCCGCAGATCGCCATCAGCGACGATGCGGCGACGAAGATCCGCCTCGGCAACCCCGTCATCATCCGCGGCCGCGACGCGCCGGTGGAGGCCGAAGAAGCCTGCGCGACCGCGCGCGGCAAGCTGGTGGCCATCGGCGCCGTCGAGCAGGGCATGTTCAAGCCCAAACGGGTTTTTGCCGGGTGAGAACCCCTCATCTGATCTCTATGCGATATCTATCCGAGGGACCGCATGGCAAAGGTTGAGGCGATCAAGACACGGGCGCCGTTCAGGACCAGGCGGCCGCCGGTAGGCGCATCTCCCGGCACGCTGATCGCCGATCCCGCGGCGCGACGCTCGGAACTGCGGCTCACCCTGATCTCGCCGCAAAAGTCCAAAACGATCGACAATGCCAGCATCGACGACGTCAATGCCAATTGCGAAAAGTGGCCAGTCATCTGGCTGGACTGCACCGGCCTCGCCAATATCGAGCTGATCGAGGAGATCGGCCGCATCTTCAACCTGCATCCGCTGGCGCTGGAAGACGTCGTCAACACAGGCCAGCGGCCGAAGGTGGATTTCTTCGAAGATCACGCTTTCGTGGTCATGCGGGTGATCGACGACGTCGCCTCGCACCGCTACGAGCAGATCGCCGTCTTCCTTGGCAAGAATTTCGTCGTCACCTTCCAGGAGCGTGAAGGCGATCCGTTCGATCCGGTGCGCAAGCGCATCGAAAGCTCGGCGCCGAACCGGCTGCGCGCCCGTGGCGCCGACTATCTCGCCTATGCGCTGATCGACGCCATCGTCGACAGCTACTTTCCGCCGATCGAGGCGGCCGGCGAACTCGTCGACAGCATCGAGGACCAGATGCTGCACGCGCCGCACAAGCATCAGATGCAGCAGCTTCATGGATTGCGGCACGACGCCAATGTGCTGAAGGGGGTGCTGTGGCCGATGCGCGACGCGCTGGCGACGCTGATCCGCAACGACGTGTCCTATGTGAAGGCTGAAACCAAGGTTTTCCTGAATGATACGCTCGACCACGCGCTGCGGCTGATCGAGTTGGTCGAGAACCAGCGCGACATGCTGACCGGCCTGATCGAGATGCATCTGTCGCTGAGCCAGGCACGCACCAACGAGGTCATCTCCTATCTGACGATCGTGTCGGTCATCTTCATGCCGCTCACGTTTCTGGTCGGCGTCTGGGGCATGAATTTCGATCCGGAGACGTCGCCCTGGAACATGCCGGAGCTGAAGGCCTATTACGGCTATCCCTTGTCGCTGTTGTTCATGGCCGTGGTCGCGATTGGGCTGATTGCCTTCTTCAAATGGAAGAAATGGCTTTGACGGCGATAACTTGCCGTTTTGGCGTGAAAAGCCGGCTTCGTGAATTGGGCTGGTGTTTTCTTGGGAATTGCACTATATGCGCCGCAGCTTAGCGCTATGACGCTCTGCTTTGCACCGGCCCCTGCTGGACGACATCCCGGCTGAGGGCGACCCGTTTCCTCGAACAGATAAGGAAAAACACGATGTCGATCACTGCCGAGCGCAAACAGGAATTGATGACTGAATTCGCAACCGCCAAGGGCGACACCGGGTCTCCGGAAGTTCAGGTGGCCATCCTTTCCGAGCGCATCAAGAACCTGACCGACCATTTCAAGGACCACAAGAAGGATAACCATTCCCGCCGTGGTCTGCTCGCTCTCGTCTCCCAGCGCCGCAGCCTGCTTGATTATCTCAAGCGCAAGGACGACACGCGCTACCAGACGCTGATCGAGAAGCTCGGCCTGCGCCGTTGACGAATTGACCGGCGGGCCCTCGCAAGGGCCCGCCGGTCGCGCATTTGAGCACCGGACCAATCCGATCTCGAATGCAGGTACTGGAGCGCCGCGCACCCATCCGGATGCCGGACGGACGCTCCAACAAGTTGAGTTTGCGCGTGACGCATTCCGCAAGCCGCTGCTTGTGGGGTCATGCGCAGGGCCAGTCGGATCGATTGGCCAAATCCGGTTTCGAGCGTGCAGAGGGCCCCCTCGAAGCCACCCCATGGACGGTCATGGGGCAGGATTGCAGGACGCTCGTGCGGCCATCCGGCCGACATGGATCGAGCTTCCCGTTGTCTTGCCCGTGGCTGCCCGAGAAAGGAAGCCAGGGGAAAGGGCACCCGCGCACGCTGAAACGGCGCGGCCTTTTCCTCATATGAAGGACAAGACATGTTCAATCACCACAAAGTGGAAATCGAATGGGGCGGTCGCCCGCTCATCCTCGAAACCGGCAAGATCGCGCGCCAGGCCGACGGCGCCGTGCTCGCCACCTACGGCGAGACCAAGGTTCTCGCCACGGTCGTTTCGATGAAGGAGCCCAAGCCGGGCCTCGACTTCTTTCCGCTGACCGTCAATTACCAGGAAAAGACCTACGCCGCCGGCAAGATCCCAGGCGGCTATTTCAAGCGTGAAGGCCGTCCGAGCGAAAAGGAAACGCTGGTTTCGCGCCTCATCGACCGCCCGATCCGCCCACTCTTTGCCGACGGCTACAAGAACGACACGCAGATCGTCGTCACCGTCGTCCAGCATGATCTCGAGAACGATCCGGACATCCTGTCGATCGTCGCCACCTCGGCGGCCCTGACCCTGTCGGGTGTGCCCTTCATGGGCCCGATCGGCGGCGCCCGCGTCGGCTACATCAACGGCGAATACGTGCTCAACCCGCATGTCGACGAGATGCAGGAATCCAAGCTCGACCTCGTCGTCGCCGGCACCGCCGACGCCGTGCTGATGGTCGAGTCCGAAGCCAAGGAACTCGGCGAAGACCTGATGCTCGGCGCGGTCATGTTCGGCCATCGCGGTTTCCAACCGGTGATCGACGCGATCATCAAGCTGGCCGAGGTCGCCGCCAAGGACCCGCGCGACTTCACCGCGCCGGACTATTCCGCTCTCGAAGCCGAGATGCTGAAGATCGTCGGCGACGAGCTTCGCGACGCGTACAAGATCACCGACAAGCAAAAGCGCTATGCCGCCGTGGACGCCGTCAAGGCCAAGGTCAAGGCGGCCTTCGCTCCGGCCGAAGGCGAAGAGCCGAAATATTCCTCCGAGCAGATCGGCAGCGTATTCAAGGAGCTCCAGGCCAAGGTCGTGCGCTGGAACATTCTCGACACCGGTTCGCGCATCGACGGCCGTGACCTGAAGACCGTGCGCAAGATCGTGTCCGAGGTCGGCGTCCTGCCGCGCACCCACGGTTCGGCGCTGTTCACCCGCGGCGAGACCCAGGCGCTGGTCGTCGCCACGCTGGGCACCGGCGAGGACGAGCAGTATGTCGATTCCCTGACCGGCATGTACAAGGAGAAGTTCCTCCTCCACTACAACTTCCCTCCCTATTCCGTCGGCGAGACCGGCCGCATGGGCTCGCCCGGCCGCCGCGAGATCGGCCACGGCAAGCTCGCCTGGCGCGCCATCCGCCCGATGCTGCCGACATCAGACCAGTTCCCCTACACGCTGCGCGTCGTCTCGGAGATCACCGAGTCCAACGGCTCGTCGTCGATGGCAACCGTCTGCGGCACCTCGTTGGCGCTGATGGACGCCGGCGTGCCGCTGGCAAAGCCCGTCGCGGGTATCGCCATGGGTCTGATCAAGGAAGGTGAGCGCTTCGCCGTGCTCTCCGACATCCTGGGCGACGAGGATCACCTCGGCGACATGGATTTCAAGGTCGCCGGCACCACCAACGGCATCACCTCCTTGCAGATGGACATCAAGATCGAAGGCATCACCGAGGAGATCATGAAGATCGCTCTCGACCAGGCCAAGGACGGTCGCCAGCATATTCTCGGCGAAATGGGCCACGCGCTGTCCGGCGCGCGCGCCGAGCTCGGCGAGTTCGCGCCGCGCATCGAGGTCATGCACATCCCGACCGACAAGATCCGCGACGTGATCGGTTCCGGCGGCAAGGTCATCCGCGAGATCGTCGAGAAGACCGGCGCCAAGATCAATATCGAGGATGACGGCACGGTCAAGATCGCTTCGGCGAACGCCAAGGAGATCGAGGCGGCGAAGAAATGGATCCACACCATCGTCGCCGAGCCGGAAGTCGGCGAAATCTACGAAGGCACGGTCGTCAAGACCGCCGACTTCGGCGCCTTCGTCAACTTCTTCGGCCCGCGTGACGGCCTCGTCCACATCTCGCAGCTTGCCAACGACCGGGTCGCCAAGACTTCGGACGTCGTCAAGGAAGGCGACAAGGTGTGGGTCAAGCTGATGGGCTTCGACGAGCGCGGCAAGGTCCGCCTGTCGATGAAGGTCGTCGACCAGGCTACCGGCAAGGAAATCGTTCGCGACAAGAAGGCCGAGAGCGAAGAAAACGCCGCCTGAACGGGCTGACGGAAAAATCGAAGCGGGCGCGGCTCATGTCGCGCCCGCTTTCGTTTATGGAGCAAAGGCATGTCCGCTGAAGCGCTGAAGACGCTGTTCCATCCATTCGAGGCCGAGGCGGTCGCCTTGCCGCGAAAGGGCGAGCGCATGCTTTTTCTCGGGGCCGAATCCGGCTTGCGGACACCGCGGGACTTCGACGCCGAGCTGCACGTGGTGCAAGGCTTCCGGCCACACTTTCGCGCGCTGCAAGCTGCGGGGTTCGCCGTGACCGCGCAACCGGAGGGTGATGGCTTTGACGCCGCGCTGGTGCTCGCGGGCCGCCATCGCGGCCAGAACGAGCTGCGCATCGCGGAAGCGCTGGAGCGCGTCGCCGAGTGCGGATTGATCGTCATTGCCGGCGGCAAGGATGACGGCATCGCCAGTCTGCGCAAGCGCATGGACGAGCTTGTGCCGCTCGAAGGCCATCTGCCCAAATATCACGGCATCGCCTTCTGGCTTCGCCGGCCGGCCGGGACGGAGGCGGCGGCAGCGCTGCGTGCCGCCAATCCCGCCGGGCTGGTCGACGGCCGCTTCAGCACGGCGCCCGGCATGTTTTCCTTCGATCGTGTCGATGCCGGTTCGAAGTTGCTGGCGGACCATCTTCCGGCAGACCTGCGCGGCCATGTCGCCGATTTCTGCGCCGGCTGGGGCTATCTGGCGGCGGAGATGGAAGCGCGTTCGCCCGGCATCTCGGCACTTGATCTCTATGAGGCGGATTTCGCTTCGCTCGAAGCCGCCAAAGCCAATCTTGCCACGGCCAGCCAGTCGGTTGCGAAAGGTTTCTTCTGGACGGACCTGCAGGGCGAGCCGGTCGAGCGTCGCTACGACGCGGTCGTCATGAACCCGCCCTTTCATCGCAGCCGCGCGGCTGAACCGGAGATCGGCGCCGGCCTGATCCGGGCAGCGGCAAAGGCGCTGAAGCCGGGAGCACGGCTGTACATGGTGGCGAACCGCCAGCTACCTTACGAGCACGTGCTGGCCGCTGCCTTCTCCAGCCATGCCGAGCTCGCCCGTGACGGCATGTTCAAGGTTCTTTCCGCGCATCGCTGACACGCAACGGCTTGGCACTCAGTGCAGATTGGCGACGCGCCTCGAATCCTCGACGACATGTCCCTCGCCGGCCATGACTGCAAGCGGCGCGGGCCGGCCGAACAGATAGCCTTGCACCACCTCGCAACCGGCAGCCCTGAGCAGTGTCGCCTGGTCCTCTGTCTCGACACCCTCGGCAATGATACTGACGCCGAGTGCTCGCGAGAGGCCGACAATGGTCGATACGACGGCGCCGGAGCTCGAATCCGTATCGATGCGGCTGACGAAGGAGCGGTCGATCTTCAGCTTGCCGAAGGAGAAATCGATCAGGTAGCTGAGATTGGAATAGCCGGTCCCGAAATCGTCGACTGCAACCGAGATGCCCATGTCGGCAAGCTCTTTCAGGATGGCGGCGGCGCGGTCGCGGTCCTGCATCATGGCCGTCTCGGTGACTTCCAGCTCCAGCCGCGACGGCTTGATGCCGGTGGTCCGCATCGTGTCGCGCACGAGGCCGATGAAGTCCTTGGTCATGAACTGGACCGGCGAGATGTTGACGGCGACGAAGCAGTCGTCGGGCAAATGGCGGGCGTCGCTGCATGCTTTGCGCAGAACCCATTCGCCGATCGGATTGATCATGCCGGTTTCCTCGGCGATCTGGATGAACTCCAGAGGCGGGATCATGCCGCGTTCTGGATGGTTCCAGCGGATCAGCGCTTCATAGCCGACGATGCGGCCGCTCGGCAGGTCCAACTGCGGCTGATAGTGAAGGTCGAAATCACCGCGCTCGAATGCGATGTGCAGCTCGGATTCGACCCATTGGCGATGATCGGCGACCCGCCCCATCTCGGTATCGAAGACCGACCAGTTGCCGACTCCCCTGGCGCGCGCATTTTGCAGCGCCAGGTTGGAGCGGCGCAGGATGAGGACTGGGTCGATACCGTCCTTGGGCATCGCCACGATGCCCACCGACAGGCTCACCGATTGCTGGTGGCTGCTTAGCTCATAGGGCTCCATCATCTCGTCGATGAGCCTCTCCACCATAGCTTCCATCGTGCCGTGGATCTGATGATCCGGAAGCAGCACCGCGAACTCGCCGGCGCCGATGCGCCCGATCAGCACGCGCTCGGGCACGCAGGCCTGCAGCCTCTTGGTGAAGGCGCGGATCAGTTCGTCGCCCTGGCTGTAGCCGATCGCGTCGTTGATCTGCTTGAACCGGTCGATGTCGATGTCGATGAGGAACATCGGGGCCCCGGTGCGGCTCGTCGCGCAGGCTGCCTCGGCGATTTTGCCGACCATTGCCGGACGCGCCAGCAATCCGGTCAGCTTGTCGAACTGGGTTTCGTTGAAGACGAAATCAGCCGATTCATCGACGCCGGCGAAGAAAGACATCGCGGCTCCCGCCGCCGCCAGCGCGCAAAGGGCAGCCATGATCGCCACCATCACGTCCGCCGGCATGCCGGCAAAGCCGTCGCCAAGCGCGTGCTTCAGGCCCCAGATGCCGAGGATGAAACTGCCAATGCCCGAACTGGCTATGGTGATCAGCCGGAACACCGGTGTGCGGTTCGGGTTGCTGACGGCAGGCATTGAAAGTCCCCAAATTGCGGGACTTTGTAGCGGATAGGCCCTTAAAATGAGTTTCCGCGAATGCATCCAATTTTATTGGAAGGGAATTATTTCTTCACAGGAGAAAAGACCATTTCGCGAAATGGCCTATTCGCTCGCGCGATCCGTCTGCTTCAGCTCCTCGAGCGTCGGCATGGAAACGATATGATAGCCTGAATCGACATAGTGGATTTCGCCGGTGACGCCGGAAGCGAGGTCGGATAGGAGATAGAGAGCCGAGCCGCCGACCTCGTCAATGGTCACGGTGCGGCGCAGCGGAGAATTGCGCTGCTGGTAAGAGAACATGTGGCGCGCATCGGAAATCCCGGCGCCGGCAAGCGTTCGCACCGGTCCCGCCGATATGCCGTTCACCCTGATGCCGCGCGGGCCGTAATCGTTGGCGAGATAGCGCACGCTCGCCTCGAGGCCGGCCTTGGCGACGCCCATGACGTTGTAGTTCGGCATGACGCGCACCGAACCGGCATAGGTCAGGGTGATCATCGATCCGCCATCCTGCATCAGGGCCGCGGCGTGGCGCGCGACCTCGGTGAAGGAGTAGCAGGAGATGACCATGGTGCGGACGAAATTGTCTCGGCTGGTGTCGGCGTAGAGGCCCTTGAGCTCATTCTTGTCTGAAAACCCGATGGCATGGACCACGAAGTCGAGCCCACCCCAGGCCTTGCCCAAAGTCTCGAAGGTGGCGCGGACCGAGGCGCTGTCCTCGACGTCGCAGGGAACCACCAGCGCCGCGCCGAGCTTGTCGGCGAGCGGTTTGACTCGGCGGCCGAAGGCGTCACCCTGGTAGGTGAAGGCAAGTTCGGCCCCATGTTCGGACAGTTTCCGGGCTATGCCCCAGGCGATCGAATGATCGTTGGCGACGCCCATGACAAGCCCGCGCTTGCCCTTCATCAATCCGTCCATGATCGCCAATCCTCGTGGAAAAAACGTGGCCTTATGCGGAATAGCGCTGGAAAACCAGCGTTGCGTTGGTGCCACCAAAGCCGAAGGAATTGGACAAAACGGTGTCGATCCTGGCGTTGTCGATGCGCTTTCGCACCACCGGCATGCCCTCGAATTCGGGGTCGAGAGTCTCGATATGGGCGCTTTCGCCGATGAAGCCGCCTTGCATCATCAGGATCGAATAGATGGATTCCTGCACGCCGGCGGCGCCCAGCGAATGGCCCGTCAGCGATTTGGTCGAGGTAATGAAGGGCATCTTCTCGCCGAACACCTCGCGGATCGCGCCCATTTCGCGGGAATCCCCCACCGGCGTCGAGGTGCCGTGGGTGTTGATGTAGTCGACCGGGGTGGTGACGGTCGCAAGCGCCTGCCGCATGCAGCGGACGGCGCCTTCGCCCGAGGGCGCAACCATGTCGAAGCCGTCCGAGGTGGCGCCGTAGCCGACGATCTCTGCATAGATCTTGGCGCCACGCGCCTTGGCATGCTCCAGTTCCTCGAGCACCAGCACGCCGGCGCCGCCGGCGATGACGAAGCCGTCGCGATCGACGTCGTATGCGCGGGAAGCGGCCGATGCCCTGTCATTGTACTTCGACGACATGGCGCCCATGGCGTCGAACAGGTCCGACATCGTCCAGTCGAGATCTTCGTGGCCGCCGGCGAACACCATGTCCTGCTTGCCCCACTGGATCAGTTCGTAGCCGTTGCCGATGCAATGCGCCGAGGTCGAACAGGCCGACGAGATCGAATAGTTGACGCCGTGGATCTTGAACCACGTGGCGAGCGTCGCCGACGCGGTCGACGACATCGCCTTCGGCACGGCGAACGGGCCGATACGCTTGGGGCTGCCGTTCTTGAGCGTGGTTTCGGCCGCCTCGACGATGGTGCGGGTGGAGGGCCCGCCCGAGCCCATGACGATGCCGGTGCGCTCATTGGTGATGTCGCTCTCGCCAAGGCCGGCATCGGCGATCGCCTGGTCCATGGCGACATGGTTCCAGGCCGCACCCTGGCTCAGGAAGCGCATTGCGCGGCGATCGATCATGGCGCTGGGATCGAGCGTCGGCGCGCCCCAGACCTGGCAGCGGAAACCGTGCTCGGCGAAGGAGTCGGAGAAGCTGATGCCGGATTTGGCGTCATGCAACGAGGCTTGCACCTCGTTGGCATTGTTGCCGATCGACGACACGATGCCGAGGCCTGTGACTACGACACGTCTCATTCGCAACTCCTTCCAGGAATGCTGGCCACGAGGTCAGGGCGACGGTCAAGCGACCGCCGACTGCTTAGACAGACCGACTTTCAGGTCCGTTGCCGCGTATATGGGTTCGCCGTCCGCCTTTAGCCAACCATCGGCGATGCCCAGCACCAGCCGGCCACGCATCACACGTTTGAATTCCACGCCATACTCGACCTTTTTAACCGAGGGCGTGACCATTCCCTTGAACTTGACCTCGCCGGTCGACAGCGCCATGCCTTTGCCGGGTTCGCCCAACCAGCCGAGATAGAAACCCGTCAGCTGCCACAGGGCATCGAGGCCCAGGCATCCAGGCATGATGGGATTGCCGATGAAATGGCAGGCAAAGAACCACAGGTCCGGCTTGATGTCGAATTCGGCGCGGATGAAGCCCTTGTCGAAAGCCCCGCCCGTTTCGCTGATCTCGGTGATGCGGTCGAACATCAGCATCGGCGGGTAGGGCAACTGGGCATTGCCCGGTCCGAACAGCTCGCCGCGGGCGCAGGCCAGCAATTCTTCGTAGTCGTAGCTGGATTTCGAACCCGCCATCAATCTCGTTCCCATATGTCCCGGGCGCTGGCGCGCCCTTGTCGTTGGTGTCCTAACACAATCTGTTTCAGGCCGGAAACCGGCGTTTGCGCTTAACCCGCCAGTCTTGCCGGGTCAATGCGCGCTATTGATCGCATCCGGACGACAGAATATATGTCGGAAGGGGTCCGGTTTCGGCAGACATCCGTTTTTTTGCCATTCTGGACGTGTCTTGAGGCGGAACTGTGAGCTTGGACGACCAGATGGACCGGGGCTGCCGGAAGGAAAATGTCGCTGTGGACAAGCGGGTTCGTGAAGCCGGCCTGAGGCCGACACGGCAGCGCATTGCGCTTGCAGACCTGCTTTTCGCCAAGGGCGACCGCCATCTGTCGGCCGAGGAACTGCACGAGGAGGCCGTCGCCGCCGGCGTGCCGGTGTCGCTGGCCACCGTCTACAACGCCCTTCACCAGTTCACCCAGGCGGGACTGCTGCGTATTCTCGCTGTCGAGGGCGCCAAAACCTATTTCGACACCAACACCTCCGATCATCATCATTTCTACATCGAAGGCGAAAACCGGATTTTCGACATCGCCAACGGTCCGGTAACCGTCACCAACCTACCCGAACCACCCGAGGGGATGGAGATCGCCAATGTCGACATCGTGGTGAGGCTGCGCCCCAAACGCGCCGAATGACCGAGGGCCAGGCACCTATGAACGGCCGGGCACGTATCAACGGCTGGGAATGAAACCCCTCGATCTGGCTATCCGGTTGGAATGGTCCGCTGTCGCGGTGTCCGCTATCGTCTTTTATGCACTCGCCGGTGCGTCCTGGTGGTTGTTCGCCTTGTTGATCCTGGCGCCTGATCTGTCCATGTTCGGCTATCTCGCCGGGCCGCGCGTCGGCGCCGCCTGCTACAATGCCTTCCACATCTTGGTCCCACCGGTGTTTTTGGTGCTTGCCGGCAGCCTGTTCGGCAATGCAACCGCTATAGCGATTGCATTGATCTGGATCGCCCACATCGCCATCGATCGTGCGCTGGGCTACGGCTTGAAGCTGTCGAGCAGCTTTCAGGATACCCATCTCGGCCGCATCGGCCGCTAAACGGTCCGGCCTGCGGTTCAAACGAATCGGGGCAAGGCCAAAAATCAGTCCTTGACCCGTTCGCCGGGATAGGCGCCCCAGACGACGGATTGGGCGAGCCAGCCGGTATGGCCATCGAGCGTCATTTCGCACCACTGGCCGTCGCAGGATTTGATCGTGCCCATGACGCCCGGCTCGACGATCGCCACCACGCTGGCGTCCTTTTCGGGGCTCCTGAGGAGATTGATCTGGGCGCCCTTGCCGCGCTGCCACGGCGCCACGATCGCCGTGCGCCGGCCCGAAAGCAGCGACTGGTTGATCCAACCTTCCGAGCCGTCGGCGTCGCGCACGCGGCGCCATGTGTCGAATTCCTGGATGATCTCCATCGGCAAGCCTGCCTTCAGGTACATCCAGTCGACCGAGTAGTTGGCGCCCGGCCCGACACGCGAATTGACGCGGCCGGATTTCAGGCTGACGAATCGTGGCAGCGGCAGGCCGCTCGGCCCGAGCGTGACGACGCTCTGGGCGGGGGCCGCTGCACCTTGCGCGCACAGTTGGGGTGAATAGAGCAGAGCGCCGAGAAATGCTGCGCTGAGGGTCAGGCGAAGCGACGCGAAACCAGACACTTTCGTTCCTTTCGGCGCTGGCCTGCCGGCCCCGGCGCCCCTTTTTCTTTGTCTTCGGCGGCACCGCTTGGTACATGGGTAAATCGGCTACCGCGACCGGCTTCCAGTTTCGCCGGTCTTGGTTAAAGAGGTCTCAACGAGGGAAACAATGGCAGGCAAAAAGAAGCCTCTCGTGGTCATCACGCGAAAACTGCCCGACCCTGTCGAGACCCGCATGCGCGAGCTGTTCGACGCAAGGCTGAACGTCGAGGACAGGCCGATGACGCAGCCGGAACTGGTCGCGGCGGTCAAGGAGGCCGACGTGCTGGTGCCGACGGTGACCGACCGCATCGACGCGGCATTGATCGCCCAGGCCGGCGAAAACCTCAAGCTGATCGCCAATTTCGGCAATGGCGTCGACAAGATCGACGTCGCGGCCGCGGCCAAGAAAGGCATCACCGTCACCAACACGCCCAACGTGCTGACCGAGGATACGGCCGACATGACGATGGCGCTGATGCTGGCGGTGCCGCGCCGGCTGGCGGAGGGCGCCAATGTACTCACCGGCGACAAGAAATGGGCCGGCTGGTCGCCGACATGGATGCTTGGCCGGCGCATCTGGGGCAAACGGCTCGGCATTGTCGGCATGGGGCGTATCGGCACCGCCGTTGCCAGACGTGCCAAGGCCTTCGGCCTCTCCATCCACTATCACAACCGCCATCGCGTGCTGCAGGCGGTTGAGGACGGGCTGGAGGCGACCTATTGGGAAAGCCTCGATCAGATGCTGGCCCGCATGGACATCATCTCGGTCAACTGCCCGTCGACGCCGGCGACGTTCCATCTGCTTTCGGCGCGGCGGCTGGCACTGCTCCAGCCCACCGCCTATATCGTCAACACCGCGCGCGGTGACATCATCGACGAGGAGGCGCTGGTCAAGCTGATCCAGGATGGCAGGATCGCCGGCGCAGGCCTCGACGTCTACGAGCACGAGCCCGCATTGAACGGAAAACTGCTCAAGCTCGCGACCAAGGGCAAGGTCGTGCTTTTGCCGCATATGGGGTCGGCGACCCTCGAGGGCCGCATCGACATGGGCGAGAAGGTGATCATCAACATCCGCGCCTTCGTCGACGGCCACCGACCGCCGGATCGCGTGCTGCCGCTCAGGACCTGAGCGGCTTCGCAACTGAATGTAAGTAAAATCTTACGAAAAAGTCTTGCGCATGGTGACCGAAGTCGGCCGCGCATACCCTTCATGCGCCGTTCTCACGATCTCGCGAAAACCGAGCCGGGCAAAGGCTGCCTGGTTCCCAGCCAGCTCGATTCGCGTCTGCAGCTCGATTGCGGCCTTGCCGCGGCTGCGGGCAAAATCCTGGACGGCTTGCATCAACAACCTGCCGATGCCCTGGCCCTGACAGTCCGGCGTGACGGCGAGCTTGCCGACATAGAGGTGGTCGGTTCGTTCCAGGGCGAAGATGCAGCCGACGATCCTGTTGCCGCTGAGCGCCAGCAGGCCGGTCTCGCGGCGGGCTTTGTCGCGCAAAGTTTCCGCGGTGAGCAGGTGCGCCGAGGACGGCGGGTCGATGATGCCGTCCATGAAGGCGAATGCGCGCAGGATCAGGGCGAGCACTTCGTTCCAGCCGTCGAAATCGGCCGGAATCCGGGTGATGATGATATCGGCAGTGCGCTTCAACGTCAGTTTCGTCTCTTGTAGCGGATGGTCTCGAAACGCGCGGCCAGCGCGTCATAGAGCAGCAGTCGTCCGATCAGCGGCTCGCCAATGCCGGTGATCAGCTTGATGGCTTCCATGGCCTGCAACGTGCCGATCACCCCAGTCAGCACGCCAAGCACCCCGGCCTCGGCACAGGACGGCACCAGACCCGGCGGTGGGGCCTCCGGGAAGAGGTCGCGGTAGCCGGGGTTGGAGGCGCCGTCCCTATCGGCTTGGAACGGCATCAGCACGGTCACGGAGCCATCGAAACGACCCACGGCGGCGTGCACCAGCGGCTTGCCCTCCGCCGCGCAGGCATCGGCCACGACATAGCGCGTCTCGAAATTGTCGGACCCGTCGACGACCACGTCGTAACGGGCGACGAGGGCTTGGGCATTGTCCGCGGCGAGGCGCAATGTGTGGGTTTCGACAGCGGTGTTGGGATTGATGCGGGCGATTGCCGCCTTGGCGCTGTGGGTTTTCAGCATGCCGACAGTGTCGGTGCCGTGAATCACCTGCCGCTGCAGGTTGGAGAGCGAAACCGTGTCGTCGTCAATCACGCCGAGCGTGCCGACGCCGGCTGCGGCAAGATATTCAAGCACTGGTGCACCCAATCCGCCGGCGCCGATGACCAGCACCCGCGCTCGCTTCAGGCGCTGCTGGCCGGCGCCGCCAATTTCGGGCAGCACGATGTGGCGGGCGTAGCGTTCGAGTTCTTCGTCGGTGAGGGCGGTGGCGATCATGGCTCGACCATATAACGGGAGAAAAACCTTGTCAGGTGTTCACACAGCCATCGGCGCGACCGTGCCGTGATCCACGGTCAGGAACTGCGCCCGGCCCCCCAGGCTGGAAAACAGCGCCGCATCGGTTCCCGTCATGAAAGCCTGGCAGTTCAATTCCTCGAGGATCGAGAACAGCGCCGCACGCCGGCCGCCATCGAGATGTGCCGCGATCTCGTCGAGCAGCAGGATTGGCGTCAAGCCGGACATCTCGCCGGTCAATCTGGCATGCGACAGGACAATGCCGACAAGCAAGGCTTTCTGTTCGCCGGTCGAACACAGCGCCGCCGGCATCGCCTTGGGTCGGTGCCGGACCACGAGATCGGAGCGGTGCGGGCCGTCGAGCGTGCGCCCGGCAGCGCGGTCGCGGTCGCGGCCCCCGGCGAGCGTGCGGCGGAACCACTCCTCGACGTCGACAGCCGGCGTGGTGGCGATCTCGGCTTCCAGATCGCCCGACAGGCCGATATCGGCCTGCGGAAACGGGCCGCTGTCGGGCAGCCTGTCGATCATGGCGGCCAGAAGGCGCACCATTTCGGCGCGCGCCGCGGCGATCGCCACGCCTGTCTCGGCCATCTGCGTCTCGATCGCCTCGAACCAGCTCAAATCCCGCGAACCTTCCGTCAGCAACCGGTTACGGCCGCGCATCGCCTTTTCATAGTCGAGGGCGCGCTGTCCGTGGCCGGGATCGATCGCCAGCACCAGCCGGTCGAGAAAGCGCCGGCGGTCCGCGGCCGGTCCGGTGAACAGAGCATCCATGGCCGGCGTCAGCCACGTGACGCGCAGCCATTCCAGCATGTCCTCGGCGGATCGCGCCGTGGCGCCGTTGATGCGCACCCGCCTGCCGCCCTCGCCAAGACTGTCGCCACCCGAAATGCCCGTCCCTATCTCGACTTGGCCGTCAGGTCCGTCGAGCCGTGCGTGCAGCGCAAAGCCGCCGTCGCCGCCCTCCCGCGCGACGTCCGCGTAAGGCGCGCGGCGCAGGCCGCGGCCCGGCGTCAACAGGGAAATCGCTTCCAACAGATTGGTTTTGCCGGCGCCATTGTCACCGGAAAACACCACCGCGCCAGGCTCAAGCTCGATCGACAGCGCCGCATAGTTGCGGAAATTGGTAAGTGTAAGCTTACTTATATGGGTTTGTGCCGGCAACCGCTGCTGCTCTACACCCGCATCGGCATCAGCACGTAAAGCGCGGTTTCATCGGCCATGTCGTGGATCAGCGTTGGCGAACCGGCGTCGGCCAACATGAATCGGGCCTCTGAACCGGTCAATTGTGCGGCAACGTCGAGCAGGTACTTGGCGTTGAAGCCGATCTCGATCGGGTCGGCCGAATAGTCGGCGGCCAGCTCCTCGGTGGCGCTGCCCGAATCCGGATTGTTGACCGCAAGCGTCACCTGGCCCTCACTGATCGAAAGCTTCACCGCGCGGCCGCGTTCGGAGGAGATGGTCGAGACGCGGTCGACGGCGGCCGCGAAGCTCTGGCGGTCGATGATCAGCTTCTTGTCGTTGCCGGTGGGAATGACCCGCTGATAATCGGGGAAGGTGCCGTCGATCAGCTTGGAAGTCAGGATGACGCTGCCGATGGTGAAGCGGATCTTGGTGTCCGACAGTTCGGTGGTGACCGCCACGTCGGGATCATCGACCAGCTTCTGCAATTCGCTTACGGTCTTGCGCGGGATGATGATGCCCGGCATGCCTTCGGAACCCGCCGGCGCGTCGATCTCGGCGCGCGCCAGGCGATGGCCGTCAGTCGCCACCGAGCGCAGCTTCAGCTTGCCGCCGACCTCATGTGTGTGAAGATAGATGCCGTTGAGATAATAGCGCGTCTCCTCGGTGGAGATGGCGAACTGGGTCTTCTCGATCAGCCCCTTGAGCGCGACCGAGTCGAGCCGGAAGATATGCGAGAAGGATCCGGCCGAAAGCTCGGGGAAGTCCGATTGCGGCAGGCATTGCAGGCGGAAGCTCGAGCGGCCGGAGGTCACCGTCATGGCGTTGCCGTCCTCGTCCGTCTTCAGCATCACCTCGGCACCGTCGGAAAGCTTGCGCACGATGTCGTAGAGCAGATGCGCCGGAACCGTCGTCGCGCCACCCCGCTCGACCTTGGCGGGCGTCGCTTCCGTCACCTCCAGGTCGAGGTCGGTGGCCTTCATTTCCAGGCTGGCGCCTTCGGCGCTGAGCAGCACGTTGGACAGGATCGGTATGGTGTTGCGCCGTTCGACCACGCGGTGGACGTGGTTGAGCGACTTCAGGAGATTTGACCGTTCCAGGATAACACGCATGACGAACCAGGCTCGCTTGAATGAATGAGCGGGTCTCCGGCTGGCGGCGTCCCGCGAAAGGTCTGAACAGGCTTCAGAATCTGCGTAAACTGACAGGAAAAAACCAGCAAACGCAAGCCCGCGCGACCGGTTCGGGCCGGCTACGCGGGCTTTCTGGGGATAAAGGCGGCGAAGCACGCCGCCAGGCGTTTTCGAACGGCTCAGGCCTGGTCGTTGATCAACCGTCTCAACAATTCCAGTTCCTGCGCCAGCGTGTTGTCGCCGCCGGAAAGATCCTCGATCTTGCGCACGGCGTGCAGCACCGTTGTGTGATCGCGGCCGCCGAAGCGCCGCCCGATCTCGGGCAGCGAGCGCGGTGTCATCACCTTGGACAGATACATGGCGACCTGCCTCGGCTTGACGATAGTGCGCGTGCGTCTGTTGGACAGCAACTCGGTCTTCGACACATTGTAGTGCCGCGCGACGATGCGCTGAATATCCTCGATACGGACCCGCTTCGGCTCGCCGGTGCGGTAGATATGGCCGAGGATCTCGTCGATGCGATCGATGGTGATCTGCGGCTCGAAAGACTGGCGGAACAGGAGTTGATTGAAGGCGCCTTCCAGCTCGCGGCCGCTGCCGGTCACCGTGCGGGCGACGTGATTGAGGATCTCGTCGGAGATGTCGAGGGAAGCGTCGTCGTGCCTGGCGGTGGCGAGGCGCAGCTTGAGCATGCCCAGGCGCATGGCGAAATCGGGGGCCGACATTTCGAGCGCGACGCCGCCATTGAGGCGCGAGCGGACCCGCGGTTCGAGGGATTCCAGTTCTGACGGGGGCCGGTCGGCGGCGACGACGACCTGCTTGGCGCTGTCGAGCAGCATGTTGATCAGGTGGCAGAATTCGTGCTGGATCGACTTGCCCTGCAGGAATTGCATGTCGTCGATGATGAGCAGGTCGATGTCGCGAAGCTGTTCCTTGAGCGTCAAGGCATTGTTGTCGCGGATCGCGGTGGCGAAGCGCCACATGAAATATTCCGCCGTCAGGTAGACGACGCGCGATTTCGGGTTCTGCTTCAGCGATTCCGCGGCGATAGCCTGCAACAAATGGGTCTTGCCGAGGCCGACCGTCGCGTGAAGGAAGAGCGGGTTGAAGCGCACCGCGCTCGACTGCGATTCCGCCACGGCCTTGGCCGCGGCGAAGGCCACCCGGTTCGACGGCCCTTCGATGAAAGAGGCGAACGTGTAACGCGGATCGAGCGGCGATCCCAGCACATTGTGGCGGAACTCGCTCTCGGCCGGCATGCCCGGGCGCGGCGCCGGAGCCCGCTCCAGCCTGCTGGGGCTTACGGTGCCGGCGGCCAGCGCCGTCTGCGTTTGTCGCGTCATCTTGCGCGCCGGCGCCAATTCCGGTTCGGCATGGCTGCGTCCCTGGCGGGTGGCTGTGCGCACGATGATCTCGATCTTGAGGATCTCGGGATCCTCGTGCTTCCAAAGCTCGCAGATAAGATCGAGATAATGGCCGTTGATCCACGAGCGCAGGAAGGCAGTGGGCACCGAAATGCGAACGATGCCCTTTGAAGCCTCCGCGACCTTCATGCGCCCGAACCAGCTCGAATAGACCTCGGTTCCCAAGCGCGCCTTCAACTGGGCCTTGACCCGGTCGAACTTCTGTTCCGCGTCGCTGGAAGCCGCCATCTCATCAGCTCCGATCAGATTTCCTGAAAATGGGATGTCATTGGTAAGCTCCCTTTCGACGCCGCTCTGCATGATCGAGTTCCTTGTCTCTGTACCTGTTTTTCCGCCGGGGATGCGCCTCCTGCATCCGTGTTCCAGCGACTGCGCTTTGCTACGACGCCCGCTGCCGCCGCCGGCAGATGAACGTCGCCCATTATCCAGGGAACCGGTGCCGGCCCATGGAAGCCAGTCCGTGTTGGGTATGTCAGGGCAATGCAACACCGTCCGGCGAAAATCGCCGGCGCTGTCGACCTGCCATGTATAGTTACGCCAGTCCCCTACCGTATCGAAAAAGAGCAAACCAAACCTGTCCGCGGACTTGATCCGCGTCACAAACCCCGCCAATTTAAGCTGGCCCATTCAGGCTGGGTCAGGGCCACCCGGCCCATCCCTTTCGATGGACCGACATTACCGAAATCGCTGTGGATAGGGCAAGGCCACGTCTAACGGATTTTTAAGGAATCTGGTTAGGTCCGGCGCGCCGAAGCGCCATGCGGCAGCACTATAGTTTGACAAAGCCATTGTGATTCAAACCCTTTTCCGGCGAATATGAAAAAGCCGGGCTGGCGCGAAATTTTGTGAAATAAATCGCTTGACAGCCAGTTGTTCTCCTGGCGCCTCGCCACGTTGTGGACAACGTGTGGATGACTATCTGTAACTAGCTGGGAAATATTGATTATTTCTGCGGAGGGGGAATTTTTTAGCCGACACTTTTCAAGTATCTGGACCATCAGCCGGCACGCATATGCCGGCAAAGCATTTCGGACCGCGGCCCCCGCTTTCGATGCCGTTTCCGAGTATTCTTTTTAAGTGCTTGCCGGCAAACGAAAAAACCCGGCACTATCGGCCGGGTTCTCAGAAGATCAGTCCGGAAAGGGACGTCAGGCCGACAGCACCTTGAGGCGCTGGGCCAGCCGCGAAACCTTGCGGGCCGCGGTGTTCTTGTGGATCACGCCCTTTGTCGCAGCGCGCATCAATTCCGGCTCGGCGGCCTTGAACGCTGCCTGCGCGGCGGCCTTGTCGCCGGAGGCGAGCGCCTCCTCGACCTGGCGCACATAAGTGCGGACGCGCGAGCGGCGGTTTTTGTTGATCGCCGCGCGGCGGACGATCTTGCGCGTTGCCTTTTTGGCCGAGGATGTATTGGCCATGATGCCTCTCTTCTGATCTGGTCGGCGCATGCGGCATGCCGCAGGGCACAAAAAACAAACGGGCAGCCACAGGGCCGCCTCGGTTGGTGCGGCTTATAGTTCAGCTTTCCCGGCGCGTCAACGCTGGCTGGCGTTCTTTTTGGCTGTCGTCGCGCCGGAGCATTTTTTCAGCCACACCGAAGCACTTGGCGCCCCGGAGGTGCGCTGTCAGCGATTGGTGAAATTCGGCTTGCGCTTCTCGGCGAAGGCCGCCATGCCTTCCTTCTGGTCGTCGAGCGCAAACAGCGAATGGAACAGCCGGCGCTCGAACCGCAGCCCCTCGGCGAGCGTCGTTTCATAGGCTCGGTTGACGGCTTCCTTTGCCATCATCACCGACGGCAGCGAAAAATCGGCGATCTTGGCCGCTGCCTTGACGGCCTCCTCGACAAGCTCGCCGGCAGGCACGACGCGCGAGACCAGACCGGAACGCTCGGCCTCCGCGGCATCCATCATCCGCCCGGTCAGGCACATGTCCATCGCCTTCGACTTGCCGACGAACCGGGTCAGGCGTTGCGAGCCGCCCATGCCGGGAATGACGCCGAGCGTGATTTCGGGCTGGCCGAATTTTGCCGTGTCGGCGGCGATGATGAAGTCGCACATCATCGCCAGTTCGCAGCCGCCGCCCAGCGCATAGCCGGCCACCGCCGCGATGATCGGCTTGCGCGCCCGGGTCAACTCTTCCCAGCCGACGAAAAAGTCCTTGATGTAGGCATCGACGTAGGAAATCGACTGCATTTCCTTGATGTCGGCGCCTGCGGCGAAGGCCTTCTCGGAACCGGTGACGACCATCGCGCCGATGCCGTCATCTGCCCCGAACACGTTTACCGCGGCCACCA
This sequence comes from Mesorhizobium sp. ESP-6-2, assembly GCF_020164675.1. Lineage (NCBI taxonomy): Bacteria > Pseudomonadati > Pseudomonadota > Alphaproteobacteria > Hyphomicrobiales > Phyllobacteriaceae > Mesorhizobium > Mesorhizobium sp. ESP-6-2. The sequence continues at coordinate 140,139 of NZ_JAIUGT010000005.1, read as the reverse complement.
ATTCCGCCATGACTTGGGAATTCAGCGCATTGAGCGCCTTCGGCCGGTTCAAGGTGATCAGCCCGACCTTGCCCCTGGTTTCAACGACGATCGTTTCATAGGCCATGGCTTCGGCTCCTCTTCCAGGCAATTGAAGATCGATCTAGCTCACCGCTGACAGGTCCGGCAATAGAAGGTCGAGCGGCCGCTCTGCGTGATGCGCTCGATATGGCCGCCGCAGCCAGGCTTGGAACAGGGTTCGCCCTCCCGGTCATATACCGCGAAGGAATGCTGGAAATAGCCCAGCGAACCGTCGGTGTGCATGTAGTCGCGCAGCGACGATCCGCCGGCCGCAATGGCATCTGCGATGACCGAGCGGACCGCCACGGCAAGTTCCCGGCTTTGCTCACCCGCTTTCTTGCCGGCTTTGGCGATCGTGCCGGCCTCGCGCAGCGGCGACAGCCCGGCGCGCCATAGCGCCTCCGAGACATAGATGTTGCCGAGCCCGGCTATCAGTCTCTGGTCGAGAAGAGCGGCCTTCAGCGGCGATTTCCGGCCCTTCAGCAGCGAGGCCAGCAGCACTCCGTCAAGCGCATTGCCGGTGGGTTCGACGCCGAGCCCCGCCAGCATCGGATGGGTGTCCGGCGGCCCTTCGCAAAACAGCATGAAGCCGAAGCGGCGTGGATCATTGAAAACCACGCGCGAGCGGGTGCCGTCCCGAGAGGCGACGTCGAAGATGACATGGTCGTGCGTCGAACTCTTCGACCGCTCGTGATGGAACACGCCGGGCATTTCGGCGGCGTCGGCCGTCTCGATGCGAAACGAGCCCGACATACCGAGATGGCAGATCAGGGCGGGACCGCCTTCGAGATCCATCGTCAGATATTTGGCCCGGCGTCCGAGCGCCGTGATCGCCTTGCCGGTCAGCCGCTCGGCGAATTTTTCGGGGAATGGAAAACGCAGGTCCGGCCGGCGTGCCTCGGCGCGGATGATGCGGGCACCTTCCAGAACCGGCTCCAGCCCGCGCCGGACCGTCTCGACCTCGGGCAATTCAGGCATGGCCGCCCATATCCGGGTAAAAGGAAGTGCCGTAGCGGCCGTGCGCCAACCCGAGATGTTCGGCCACGGTTTCACCAATGTCGCAGAATGTCGTTCTCAGCCCGATGTCGCCGCCCGTCAGACCCGGTCCGATGCCGATCACCGGAATGCGTTCGCGTGTGTGGTCGGTGCCGCGCCAGGTCGGGTCGTTGCCGTGGTCGGCCGTCAGGATCAGCAGATCGCCCTGTCGCAATCTCGCGAATGCTTCCGGCAATCGCCGGTCGAAGGCCTCGAGCGCGGCGGCATAACCTGCAACATCGCGGCGATGGCCGAACTCGGTGTCGAAATCGACGAAATTGGCGAAGACGAGATCGCCGTCGCGGGCCGCATCCATTGCATCAAGCGCCTGGTCGAACATGGCCATGTTGCCCGCGGCCTTGCGCACTTCCGAAATCCCCCGATGGGCAAAGATGTCGCCGATCTTGCCGACGGCGATGACACGGCTGCCACGCGCCGTCAGCCGGTCGAGCAATGTCGGCTCGGGTGGCGGCACGGCGTAGTCGTGTCGGTTGTAGGTCCGCTCGAAAGTGGCTGCCGTCTCGCCGACGAACGGTCGCGCGATCACCCTTCCGATCCTCAACGGATCAACCAGGCGACGCACCACCTTGCAGAATTCGTAGAGCCGCTCCAGGCCGAAATGGACCTCGTGCGCGGCGACTTGCAGGACTGAGTCCACGGAGGTGTAGCAGATCGGCTTGCCCGTGCGGATGTGCTCCTCGCCGAACCGTTCGATGATCTCGGTGCCAGGCGCGTGGCAGTTACCGAGAATGCCTGGTACCTTGCCTTCGCGGATGATGGCCTCGGTCAGTTCGGCGGGAAAGGCCGGGATCGTATCGGGAAAGTAGCCCCAGTCGAAACGCACCGGCAGGCCTGCTATCTCCCAATGGCCGGATGGCGTGTCCTTGCCGCTCGAAACCTCCTGGGCGGCACCGTGGAAGGTATTGGCGACGAGATCCGTCCCGAAAGCGGCAAAGCCCAGCCCCGTCGCGGTCTCGGCAGCCTTGCCAAGTCCGAGCGACGCCATGTTGGGAACAAACAACGGTCCCTGGCGAAGTCCTTCGCGATCGGCGCGGCCTTCCGCACAGGCCTCGGTGATATGGGCGAAGGTGTTGGCACCGGCATCGCCGTAGCGTTCGGCGTCGGCGGCGCCGCCTATGCCGAAGGAATCCAGGACGAAGAGGAAAGCACGCGCCATGAGGTCATTGTTGCCGGTTTGAGCATCCAGACATAGGGTTCCACGGCGGCATTGGCAATTCGGAAACCAAACGGCAACCGCTCGGCGCGATAGTCCGGAACCAATTCACTGACGGATCGCAGGACCGGGTCTCCCATGAAAGCTGCCCTGAAGACATGCGCTGCTCTCATCATCGCGCAAGGCGCGGTCTGGTCCGGCTCGGCGCGCGCCGACTGGCGCGACGATATCGGCACGTTTCGCATCGGCATCGTCGCCGAACCCGGCGCAGGCAATACCGTTCCAGGCCTGGCGCGGTTGACCGAGGCCTTTACCAACGCGCTGGGCATGAAGGTGGAGTTCGTCGTTGCCCGGGACTATGCCGCGTTGATCGATGCGCAGGCCAATGCCCGCATCGAATATGCCGTCTACTCGGCGACCGCCTATGCAACGGCGTCAAGACGCTGCGAGTGCGTCGAACCGCTTGTGGCACCGGTCGATTCAGATGGCGCGGTCGGCATCCGCGCCGTGCTGCTGACGAAGGATGGCAAGGTGCCCAGCCTGGCGGCGATGGAAACCCACCGGATCGCCATGCCGCCGGCGGACAGCATTGGTTCTCTTTTGCCATTGGCGGGACTGGCCGCCGAGCACGTCAAGATCGCAGAGGACGCATCGTTTCTGGTTCACGCCGGTTCCGCCTCGGCCGCGGAAGGAATGCTGGTCGATGGCCAGGCCGATGCCTTGTTCGGCTGGGCGACGGCGGCGGCCGACGGCGAGCCAAGACTATCGGGCACGCAGGCAAGGCTCGAAGCCGCCGGGCTTTCGGCGACCGCCCTTCAAGTCGTATGGACGTCGGGCTTGCTGAGATACGGTCCCCATGTGGTGCGCAGGGATCTCGACCCGGAAGCCAAGCGCCGGTTGACCGTCTTCCTGACCAATCTCAAATCGACGACGCCCGATCTCTACGATTTGCTGGAATCGAAGCATTCCGGCGGTTTCGCCACCGTGGTTCCCAAGGATTACGAGATGGCGCACGCCTTCGTCCGCCTGGTGTCGGACGATGGCGTGCGGCGATAGATCTCGTCAGCAGTCGCCGCAGGGGATCGTCAGGCTTCTGCGCGGACGCAGATAATAGGTCTCGCCCATCGATATATTGTTGAAGACCGTCGTCAATCCGGCCGTCTGTGAGCTGTCTGCGGACCAGGTGATGATCGGTTTGTAACCAAGTTTGCTTTCGACCCGGATGAGAAAGGTGCCTGCGACCCTGAGCGTTGCCGGAACCGTAGTGGTTGCGGGCAGGGCGGTGCCGATGCTGTAGACGCCATTGACCACCTTGCGCGACCACACCACGTTCACCCTGGGCGGCGTGTCGGTTGTGACCTGTATTGCCGTGATGGTGATATCCGGCGTCGAGCGATTGTAGGGCTGCAAGGTGGAGGTGCCGATTTTCATGATGGCATCCAGGTCCGCCTTGACGATGGTCGGCTGCTGCGTGACCAAATCCGCGACCATGCTGCCGATGCGGCTGACCTTCTTGCTGGTCTCGATGGCTTGGGAGGCCTCCATTGTGATGAAATACATGATCAGCAGGATGGGAACGATAAGGGCGAACTCGACCGCCGCGATGCCGCGGCGATCGCGTATGAGACCGACCCACTTCCCCCAGCGTCCTGCCATTCCTGGATGTGCCCCCGCACGCATCATGCCCGTTGCCCTTTTTCTTGGCTTTTTGCTTCCGCCACGAACTCAGTTGTCGAATGGCTCGTTCTGCCAGGTCACCGATGCAAAATGCAGTGTCTTGTTGCCCCCCATCGACTGAGCCAGAAGATCGGTCATGACGGGCCATTTGTAGAAGACCCGCAGCATGTTCTTCGATTCCGCCAAGCCTGGCGTGGTCGCGAAGGGCTGCGAGTTGGTGCCTTGCATCAAAATGATGTTGCCGTTGTCGATCTTGAAGCTAGCCGTGGCCGCGTCGGCGAACGTCGGATATTCGCGAAGGTCCACGTCCAGTTGATTGGGGCAATCCTGCGAGACGATGATCTCCAGCCTGTCGCAGATCATGGTCTTCAACTTGTCCCCGGCGACGTCGGCCGGCCTCAACTGCCCGGTGCGCAATTTGCGCGCGATGTCGTCGGTGATGTTGGCCATCACTTCCTGGCCGGCAAATGAGATGCAGCTTTCAAGGATGGCGAAGACAAGAACCGCGAACGGCAATGCGAGCAGCGCGAACTCCAGTGCCGTACTGCCGCGGCGATCGCCGGCGAAGCGTGCGAAAAACCGTGCCCGTCTTGCCTTGCGATCGCCTGTCGAGACGAATTCGTTGCTCATGCTCTGATCCTGCCCATCCCCAGACGGTCTCGGCAGGTGTATTAGTGCAAACCAATTGAAGTCCGGTTTGAATGATCGTTAAAGTCGCCGCGGGCGTCTTAACCACCCGCTAACCCGGACCGCGTGCCTACCGGCTGACGCTCATCTCGGCTTCTGAGGATTTTTCGGCTTCGCTCTTGTAGGAGCTTTCGCAATAGGGCGTGCAGGACATGGTCTGAACTTCAGCGCGCCGGTAGATGCGCACCGACGAGGCCGCCTGCCGCACGACGGTGATCTGTTCATCGATGATCGGGCTGCCATCCTGGTCGAGGACGACGAGGTTGGTGACGCCGAAGCCCTTGCCAGTCAGCACGATCGTCGAGGCGTCCTGCACGGACGCGTCGGCGATTGCCGGGTTACCGACCACGATCGTGTCGGCAGGGCGCGACAGTTTGACGATCTTGGCCTGGTTCATGGTGACCTCGATGCCGGTGTCGGCCCTGGCGGGCATGACAAAGCTCACGGCGGCAAGAAGCACGGCAATCAGGATCGACGATTTCGGCTCGGCCATTGAGGCGCTCCAGGCGGGCGGACTGTTCAACGGAACATGAACGAGATTGGTGAACCAACGGTTAAGCAGGCCCGGGCGCCATGTGCCGCGATCGTCATACGCGCCGGCCACACCCGGTTCCTGTCGCGGATTGTGGTCGCGGAGCTATTTCTTTTGCGGCTGCTTGACTGGGAATTGCGCCTCGGCCGGCGCTTAGCCCATAGTTAACCACGCAATATGTTCCAACCGCGAAAGGAATCGGTAAGGCTGTTTATTAAGTCGATCGAAAGAGCTTCTCCCTAGGTTGGCAGCATCCGATCAACCATCACAGAAGTTGACGGAAGTGCTGTAACACGTGGAGTAGGAGCTCTCGAATGTCTAATCTCATTGCACGTTTCGTAAAGGACGAATCCGGCGCGACCGCTATCGAATATGGTCTGATCGCCGCCCTCATCGCGCTTGCCATCATCGTCGGCGCCGGCGCGCTTGGCAACGCAATCAACGCCAAGTTCGAAGCTATCGGAACATCCCTGAACAACGTCCCGACGCCCTGAACGACGTCAAGTATATTGAGCGCTCGGATTGCGTTCTGGACAAGGGCCGCCACCTGGCGGCCCTTGTTCTATTCAATGTCTTTTTGCTCTGAGCCTCATCAATCGTTAATCGAACATGCTTAGATTGAGTGCGGCTTAATCCGATAATAGGCACAGCGCCGATGCTTGAAGCCCTGATCTTCGTCGTCTTCCCGTTCTGCATGCTGTTCGCCGCTATCTCCGACATGCTGTCGATGACGATCGCCAATCGCGTGCCGGTGCTGCTCATCGTCGTCTTCGCACTGGTTGCGCCGCTGACCGGCATGGAATGGGCGGCCTATGGCTGGCATTTCGCCGCCGGCGCTCTGGTTCTTGCCGTAACGTTCGGCCTCTTCGCGATGGGCGGCATGGGCGGCGGTGATGCCAAGCTGCTGGCCGCGACCGCCGTGTGGATGGGACTCAACATCCAGCTCGTCGAGTATCTCGTGGTCTCGACCTTTATAGGCGGCCTGCTGACGTTTGCCATTCTCGTCTACCGGAAGTCGCCGCTTGCGGTTTTTACCGGCCGCAATCCGTTCCTGCGTCACTTCGCGGATGAGACAACCGGGGTTCCCTACGGCATCGCACTCGGTTTGGGCGGATTGCTGACCTACCCGGATTCGCCCCTGATGGTCTGGGCGCTGGCCAGGCTTGCGGCCTGACCTTACCGATCATTCCTTGGCTGTGTTGCGGGCTGGCTCTGCGGAGCCGGCTGGCTGTTTGTCGCTGACCGCGCAATACAGCTAATTTATGTAAACCTTAAATTAATCACGATCGTAAGCATTACATTAACCTTGTTTTGACGATTGCCGCTGCAAAGTCCGGCCTGGCTAGGTGGTTTGCCAAGGCGAGGGTTCGGACAGATGCCAGCATCCCGATTGATTATTCTGAGCGTGGCGGTCGCCGCGGCGGGTGGTGCTGGCTATGTCGCGAAGAACATGGTCGCCGCGCCGCCACCGCAGATCGTCGAGTCCGGTCCAGCGGCTCCCGCCGTGGCATTGCAGGACGTGCTTGTCCTGTCGGGCGATGTCACCATGGGCAGCCAGCTCGAGAACAACATTGCCTGGCAATCCTGGCCGGCTGACGGCATCAACGCCAATTTCATCACCAAGGCCACTGCTCCCGATGCCCTGGAGAAACTGAAGGGGTCCATAGCCCGTGTGCCGATGTATGCGGGCGAGCCGGTGCGGCGTTCCAAGCTGATCGGCGAGGGGCAAAGCTTCATGTCGTCGATCCTGCCTTCCGGCATGCGGGCGGTCGCCACGACGATATCGGCCGACACCTCTGCCGGCGGCTTCATCCTTCCGAATGATTTCGTCGACGTCATCATGACCCGCCGTGCCGATGCCAACAGCGGCGGCTCCGGCTTCAACACCGAAACCATCCTCAAGAACATCCGCGTCCTGGCGATCGACCAGACCATCCAGGAGGACGAGGAAGGCAAGAAGACCAGGGTGGGTCAGACCGCCACGCTGGAACTGACGCCCAAGCAGGCGGAGATCATCACCGTCGCCCAGCAGATGGCGGATCGCCTGACGCTCGCGCTGCGGGCGATCACGGACACCCAGGAAAAGAATGTGGATGAGGCCGACTATCTCGTTTCCGGCAATGGCCGCAAGGGAACGGTGAGGCTGATCAAGTCGGGCGAAGTTTCCGAAGTGGGGGCAAGAAAATGAGGCTAAGCGGTAAACTGCCGGCGATCATGGCAGCGGCTTTCGGCCTGCTGCTCATTGGGACAAACGTGCAGAGCGTGGTCGAGGCCAAGAGTGCCCAGGTTTCGGCTTCGGCGGCCACCCAGCGCGTCAAGCTCGGCCTCAACAAGTCGGTGGTCATCGACCTGCCGAGTGATGCCTACGACATTCTTGTCGCCAATCCGACCGTCGCCGACGCGGTGACCCGTACCGCGAGACGCATCTACCTGTTCGGCAAGGCGGTTGGCGAGACCAACATCTTTGTGTTCGGGCCGAATGGCGAACAGATCGTCAGCCTCGATCTGGCCGTCGAACGCGACGTCGCAGGCCTGGAGGATTATATCAAGCGCTTCATCCCGACATCAGCCATCAAGGTCGAACTGCTGAACGACAACGTCGTCTTGACGGGAACCGTCGACACGCCGCTGGACGCCAAACGCGCCGTCGACCTGGCGACGATCTTCGTCTCGGGCGGTGAAGCGACGACGGGACAATATTCGCAGACCGCGGCCGGCGGCTCGGCCCAGAGTGGTGTCGACATCAACAATCCGGACCAGGAACGCCGCGTCTCCAAGATCGTCAATCTTTTGCAGATCATCGGCGACGACCAGGTCACGCTCAAGGTGACGGTCGCCGAAGTCAGCCGCTCCGTGATGAAGCAGCTTGGCGTCAACATGGTGGGCAGCGGCGGTAGCAACGGTATCAGCTACGACGCGATGAGCACCCCGGCATACGGGCTTGGGAAACCGCTGTCGCAATTCTCGGGAGCTTCGATCGGCACCTCGGCGCTTCAGGCTTATCTAAACGCAATGGAGCAAGGCGGCGTCATGAAGACGCTGGCGGAGCCGACCCTCACCGCCGTCTCGGGTGAGAAGGCAACATTCAAGGTCGGTGGCGAGTTCAATCTCATCACCAGCCGTACGAACAATGTTTCAGACGACAACAAGACAGGGCAGGTCACATACACCAACGATAAACTCGAATACGGCATCGGCCTGGAGTTCCAGCCGGTTGTGCTGTCGGCCGGTCGGATCAGCCTCAAGGTCCGGACGTCCGTGTCGGAGCCTACTGCCGAAGGCGCCACCACGCTGGAAGCGGCAGGCAGGTTGCCCGGAACCACGCTGTTGTCCATCCGCAAGAGACTTGCCGACACCACCGTCGAATTGCCGTCAGGTGGTTCGATGATGATCGCCGGCCTCGTCCGCGATGACGTCAGGCAGGCTGTCGCCGGCCTGCCCGGGCTGACAAAGATCCCGGTGCTCGGCACACTGTTCCGAAGCAGAGACTTCGTGCGCAACGAGACCGAGCTGGTGATCATCATCACCCCCTATCTGGTGAAACCGGTGGCACGGAACGACCTTGCCAAACCTGACGACAATTTCAACGCCGCCAGCGATGGCGCCGGTATGTTCCTGGGCCGAGTCAATCGTGTCTACGGCACAATGCAGACGGACAAGCCCAGCGGCCGTTATCACGGCGTCGTCGGCTTCATCTACAAGTGAACGGGGAAGCGGACATGTCTCAGTCAGCATTGCAGGCAAGGACCATCGCCATGACCACGCGCTCCGGCCGTTCGCGAATTCTCCAGCGCGCCATTCCTGCCCTGGCGGTGGCGATGGCGGCGTTGCTGGGCGGCTGCGCCCAGCGCGACAGTGTCACCGTCGGCGCCATTCCAGACGACTACCGCACCAACCATCCGATCGTGATCGCCGAGAAGAACCAAAAGATAGACCTACCTGTCGGCGCGGGTGACCGCGGCATGACCGGCTCGCAGCGCGACACGCTCCTGGGTTTCCTCGACGGCTATGACAAGAGTGCTGCCCCGACGCTGACGATCCAGGTTCCGAGCGGCTCGGCCAACGAGGTCGCCGCCGCCGCCGCAGCGCGCGATTTCGCCCGGCTCGCGGTTGCCGCCGGCGTCAAGCGCAGCCGGATCGTGGTCGTCTCGTATCAGGCTGCCTCGAGCGAGACATCCGCCCCGATCCGGGTCGCCTATATCGCGGTGAAGGCCCAGACCGACAAATGCGGACGATGGCCAGATGACCTGCTGGAGACGTCCGAGAACAAACACTATGCCGATTTCGGCTGCTCCTATCAAAACAATCTCGCCGCCCAGATGGCCAATCCGGCCGACCTGATCGGGCCGCGCAAGCAGACCACCATCGACGCGGAAAATCGTGGCGCGGTGATCGATGTCTACCGCAGCAGGGATATTTCGGACGAGTTCCTCGGCAATTCTGAAGTGACGTACTGAGCCGCGCCCTAAGGAAAAGAGAAGTCACGGAAAGATGACCATGAGCAACCTTGCCTATGACGCCCCCATGGACGGCGGTGAGACCTCGCCGCAGGACATCGCCGCGATGCAGGCGCTGCGGCCGGTTCCGCGTATCTCGATCCAGGCATTCTGCGAGACCGAGGGTGTCGCCAATCCAGTCGAGCGCGCCGGCGAGGACCGCCGCATGACCAAGGCCCATCTCAAGGTCCATATGGGCGGCGTTCCCACCGCCATAGAATTCTACCAGTCGGCGCCGACGCCGAACCTGATCCTGCTGGAGTCGCGCAGCGAACCCAAGCAGTTGCTGGAACAACTCGCGCAGCTCTCGGAATATTGCGACCCGTCCTCCAAAGTGGTGGTAATCGGCCACTACAACGATGTCGGCCTCTATCGCGAACTCATCCGCTCCGGCATTTCCGAATATGTCATCGCGCCGGTGTCGATGGCCGACGTCGTCAGCGTCATATCGTCGATCTTTGTCGATCCGGAAGCCGAGCCGCTCGGCCGCTCGATCGCCTTCGTCGGTGCCAAAGGTGGCGTCGGCTCTTCCACCATCGCCCACAACGTGGCTTGGGCGATGTCCTCCCTGTTCAAATCCGAGGTGGTCGTCGCAGACCTCGACCTCGCTTTCGGCACGGCCAACATCAATTTCGACCAGGATCCCGCGCAAGGCATCGCCGAAGCGGTATTTTCGCCCGAGCGCATCGATGAAGTCTATCTCGACCGGCTGCTGACCCAGTGCGCCGAACACCTTTCGCTGCTCGCCGCGCCCTCGACGCTCGAACGCGTCTATGATTTCGATCCCGACGCCTTTACGCAGCTTGTCGACACCGCGCAGCGCACCGTGCCGCTCCTGGTGCTCGACGTTCCCCATGTCTGGACGGGTTGGACCAAGAACACACTGATCAAGGCCGATGAAATCGTCATCACGGCGACGCCGGAACTGGCCAATTTGCGCAACACCAAGAATTTGGTCGACATGCTCAAACGGCTTCGTCCCAACGACTCGCCGCCCAAACTGATCATCAATCAGGCCGGCGTGCCCAAGCGTCCGGAGATTTCCCCGTCCGATTTCGCCGAGCCGCTCGGCTTGGCCGCGATGGCGATCATTGGCTTTGACCCGCTGCTGTTCGGCAACGCCGCCAACAATGGGCGCATGCTGGGCGAAATGGATGCCAAGAACCCGGTTGTCGCCACGATCAACGAAATTGCCCATGTGCTGACCGGCCGCAGCGAAATCCGGGTGAAAAAGAAAGCGGGTCTCGGAAACCTGCTCGGCAAACTTTCGCGCAACAAGAAATGATGCTTCTTCAGTGGAATCGGTAGTCGATCATGTTTGGTAAGAGAGGCAGCGACGACGGCAACCGGTTCAAGCCGGAATTCCGCCAGCCGGCACCGGCGCCGACCGCGCCAGCCGTCGCGGATTCGGCCGATACGGCGGTTCTTGCGAGGCCGGCGGCCGCACCTGCGTCGAGCACTCCTGTTGCACCGCCGGCCCGCCGCGCGGTCGAGGCGCCGCCGATAGCTCCGGAGCCGAAGCGGGCGACGCGCGAAAAGAGCGAAACCTACTACGACACCAAGAGCCAGGTCTTTGCCGCCCTGATCGACACGATCGACCTGTCGCAACTCGCCAAGCTTGATCCCGAAAGCGCGCGCGAGGAAATCCGCGACATTGTCAACGACATCATCGCGATCAAGAATTTCGCGATGTCGATCGCCGAGCAGGAAGAACTGCTCGAGGATATCTGCAACGACGTGCTTGGCTATGGACCGCTCGAGCCATTGCTCGCCCGCGACGACATCGCCGACATCATGGTCAACGGCTCCAAGAACGTCTACATCGAGGTCAACGGCAAGGTCGAACAGACCGGCATTCGTTTTCGTGACAACCAGCAGCTTCTCAACATCTGCCAGCGCATCGTCAGCCAGGTCGGCCGCCGCGTCGATGAATCCAGCCCGATCTGCGATGCGCGTCTTCCCGACGGTTCCCGCGTCAACGTCATCGCGCCGCCGCTCGCCATCGACGGCACCGCGCTCACCATCCGCAAATTCAAAAAGGACAAGCTGACGCTCGATCAGCTGGTGAAGTTCGGCGCCATCTCGCCGCAAGGAGCCGAGGTTCTCAAGATCATCGGCCGTGTTCGCTGCAACATCGTCATCTCCGGCGGCACCGGCTCGGGCAAGACGACGCTGCTCAACTGCCTGACCAACTACATCGACCGCGAGGAACGCGTCATCACCTGCGAGGACTCGGCCGAACTGCAACTACAGCAGCCGCATGTCGTCCGTCTGGAAACCCGCCCGCCCAACCTCGAAGGCGAAGGCGAGGTGACGATGCGGGATCTGGTCAAGAACTGCCTGCGCATGAGGCCCGAGCGCATCATCGTCGGCGAAGTGCGCGGACCCGAGGTGTTCGACCTTCTGCAGGCGATGAACACCGGCCATGACGGTTCGATGGGAACGATCCACTCGAACAGCCCGCGCGAATGCCTGAATCGTATCGAATCCATGATCGCAATGGGCGGGTTTTCGCTGCCGCAGAAGACCGTGCGCGAAATCGTCGTCGGCTCCATCGACGTGATTATCCAGGCTGCACGCCTGCGCGACGGCTCGCGCCGCATCACTCACATCACCGAGGTGATTGGAATGGAAGGCGACGTCATCATCACGCAGGACATCGTCCTCTACAACATCAAGGGCGAGGACGCGAATGGGCGGCTGCTGGGAGAGCATGTTTCGACCGGCATCGGTCGCCCCCATTTCTGGGACCGCGCCCGTTACTATGGCGAGGAGCAGCGCCTCGCAATAGCGCTTGAGGCGATGGAGAAACGCGCTGACTGACGCTGCTGCAGGCGTAAGGGTTCTGACCGATGTTTGGAATTGACGGCACCGTATTGGCGTTTGTCGTGCTCGCCGGCTTCAGCGCCGGCGCGGTCGCCTATGCATTCCTGTTCACCCGGATCACCAACGAAAAGCAGGCCGGCAAGCGGCTGGAAACGATCAAGACCGCGGAGACGGATCGCTCCGTCGTCAAGGCCTCGCGCGATCGCGTGGCGGAGGCGGCCAAAAGACGCAAGTCGGTCCAGGATTCGTTGAAGGAACTCGACGAGAAGCAGAAATCCAAGGACAGTGCGGTCAAGAAACCGCCGCTGAAAGCCCAACTGCGCCAAGCCGGCCTGAAGGTTTCCATCGAACGCTTCTATATCTATTCCGCCATTTGCGGCCTAGCCCTGACGATCATCGCCTTTGTGGTGGGGGCGCCGCTTTTTGTTTTGCCTGGCGTGCTGCTGGCCGGTGCGCTCGGCCTGCCGCGCTGGTTCGTCTCATTTCGCCGCGCGCGGCGGGTCAAGGCATTCCTCAATGAATTTCCCAACGCGCTCGACATCATCGTGCGCGCGGTCAAATCCGGCCTGCCGCTGAACGATGCGGTGCGCCTGATCGCCAATGAATCCCCGGAGCCCGTCAAGGCCGAGTTTCGCCGCATCGTCGATTCGCAGCAGATGGGCCTGTCGATCCCGGATGCCACCTTGCGCATGCCCGAAACCATGCCATGCACCGAGGCGAGCTTTTTCGGCATCGTCATTCAGATCCAGTCGCAGGCCGGCGGCAATCTCTCCGAGGCGCTGGGCAATCTTTCGCGCGTGCTTCGCGACCGCAAGAAGATGAAGGCCAAGGTCCAGGCACTGTCGATGGAAGCCAAGGCGTCCGCCGCCATCATCGGCGCGCTGCCTTTCATCGTCGCGTTTCTCGTCTATCTCTCCAGCCCCAACTACCTGATGCCGCTGTTCACCACGAGCATCGGTAACCTGATCCTGGGGGTTTCGGCCGTCTGGATGTCGATCGGCATCTTCGTGATGCGCAAAATGATGAACTTTGAAGTCTAGGGCCGCGGCATGACCGAACAAGTCGTCAAATCACTGACGGATCCCGGCCTCCTGATCGCGCTGCTGGTCGGCATCGCCGTGTTCGCGACGGTCTTCACCTTGCTGCCGGCATTTGGCGGAAACCAGCTCAAGGCGCGCATGAAGTCGGTCGCGCTGGAACGCGACGAATTGCGCGCCAAGCAGCGCGCGCGGCTTGCAAGCGAGGCGGATCGCCGCCGCAAGGGCCTGCGCGAGGAACAGTCGATCGGCATGCGCAACATCGTCGACCGGCTCGACCTGCGGCGCGCCCTCGCCGACGAGGGTACCTTGCAGAAGCTCAAGGTTGCCGGCTTTCGTGGGCAGAACCCGCTGACGCGGTTCCTCTTCTTCCGCCTCGTGCTTCCGTTTGTCGGCTTCGCACTTGGCGTGATCTACATATTCGTGCTCGGAGGACTGCCGCAGCAGCCGCTGTTCATCCGGCTGTTCGTCTGCGTCCTCGTTGCCTATGGCGGCTTCTACGCACCGGTCGTCTACGTCAACAACCGCGCCACCAAGCGCAAGCAATCGATCCAGATGGCATGGCCGGACGCGCTTGACCTGATGCTGATATGCGTCGAGTCTGGTATGTCGGTGGAAGCTGCACTTCGCAAGGTCGCCGACGAGATCGGCGCCCAATCGGTGGCCCTGGCGGAAGAATTCATCCTGACGAACGCCGAGCTTTCCTATCTGCAGGAGCGCAAGCAGGCCTATGAGAACCTCGCCAGCCGCACCGGCCTGGAATCCGTCAAGTCGGTGTCGCAGGCACTTGTCCAGGCCGAGCGTTATGGCACCCCTGTGGCGCATGCGTTGCGCGTGCTCGCGGGTGAAAGCCGGGACCAGCGCATGAACGCCGCCGAGAAGAAGGCCGCCGCCTTGCCGCCCAAGCTCACCGTGCCGATGATCCTGTTTTTCCTGCCGGTGCTGTTCGCCATCATCCTCGGCCCTGCCGGGATCCAGGTCAGCCAGCGCGGCATCTTCGGCCAGGCGCACGAAACCAGCAGCCAGTAGGTTAATCTGGCCGATCCAAAGAAAAACCGCGCGGCTGACGCAGCGCGATTCTCTTATGCATGGTTCGGTGGCGGGGTGTCGCTCAGTTGGTCGCGGCTTTCGCCTTGTCCTGGTCCTTGAGCTGGCTCCAGGCATTTTGCTGAGCCAGCATCTGCCTGAGATAAGCGACATTGGCCTGCGCCTGTTCGGGTGACAGCTCCTGCGAGGCGATCTTCTCGGCTTCGTCGAAGCGGCCCTGCAGGCCGACGACCAGCGCCAGGTTCTGGCGCACGCGGCTGTCGGCATTCGGCTGCTGTGCGGCCGAGCGCATATAGGTTTCGGCGGTGCGCAGATCGCCTCCCAGCACATAGGACATGCCAAGGTTGGATAGCACCGAAGGTTCGTTCGGCTTGAGCTCCAGCGCCTTGCGGTAGAGTTGGCGCGCGTCGTCCTTCTGGCCGAGCTGGTCGAGGATGGCCGCTTCCGCCGACACCAGCTTCCAGTCGGGATATTCCGGCGTCTGCGCCCGGCGCACGGCGTCAAGCGCCGCCTCGAACTGGCCGTTGGCGGCCAGCGCCTTGCCGTAGGCGGCAAGCACGTCGCGATCCTTGGGATAGGCGATCGCCAGCTTGCGCATCACGGCAAGCGACTGGTCGGCATCGCCGTCCATCTGCAGCGCCGCGGCGAAGTTGGTCGCTATCCGCTTGTCGTTGGGATTCCTGGAATAGGACTGGCCAAGCGCTGCCGTCGCATTGTGCAATTCTCCCGCCGACATGGTCTCCAGCGGCTTGCCGCTGGTGCGTCCGATCGAGCCTGTGCTGATCTTGTCGGTTCCGCAGCCGGCAACGCCTGCGGCCAACGCGAGCATGAAGGCCGTGGTGATGAGCCGCCTTCCGGTGGTGTTCATCGTGCGGTTCGTCGGCATCGGCACCCTGGGCCTCCATTCATGCGCGCGGCCATTGCGTGGCCATCTTCCCTCTCGAAGAAATATTCTGTTAACCCTAACGGACAGTTAAGAAGCGCCGAATCGACGGACGTCGGCAGGAGAACATCGAATGTCAGTGGAACTGGTCGAGAACAAGCTGAACAACCCGCTTCCTGTCCACCTGGTGGCCAAGGACGGTCTGGAGACGGCCGGCCTGGCGTCATCTGCCGTGGCGTGGGCCAGGGCCAACGGCTTCTCCGGCGAAGCGGGCAAGACGCTCATCGTGCCTGCAGAAAACGGCGCGCTCGGCGGTGCCTTGTTCGGTATTGGCGACGGCGAGGGCGCGCTGGCCGTTGGCGCGCTGGCGAAAAGCCTGGCGGAGGGCGACTGGCATTTCGCCTCCTCGCCGGCCCGGCCGGAACTGGCGGCAATCGCGCTGGCCCTCGGCGGCTATGTCTTTACCCGCTATGGCAAGAAACCGGGCAAGGCGCTGCGCTTCGAATTGCCGGCCGGCGTAGAGGCAAAACGCGTTCGCCGCATCGTCGAAGGCGTCTTCCTGACGCGCGACCTTGTCAACACGCCGACCAGCGACATGGGGCCGGACGAGCTGGAGAAGGCGGTTCGAGCCCTGGCCGAAATTCACAAGGCCGAAGTGTCGGTTATCAAGGGCGACGACCTCATCAAGCAGAATTTCCCGATGATCCATGCCGTCGGCCGGGCTTCGTCCAGTGCGCCGCGCCTTATCGACATGGGCTGGGGGCCAAGGAGCGCGCCGAAAGTGACGTTGGTCGGCAAGGGCGTCTGTTTCGACACTGGCGGTCTCGACATCAAGCCGTCGTCCGGCATGCTGTTGATGAAAAAAGACATGGGGGGTGCCGCGAATGTGCTGGGTCTGGCCTCGATGATCATGGCCTCCGGATTGAACGTGCGGCTGCGCGTGCTGATCCCGGCCGTCGAGAATTCGATCGCCGGCAACGCCTTCAGGCCTGGCGACGTGTTGGCGAGCCGCAAGGGCATGTCAGTCGAGATCGGCAACACCGATGCCGAGGGAAGACTGGTTCTGGGCGATGCGCTGGCGCTGGCCGACGAGGAGGAGCCGCAATTGCTTGTCGACATGGCGACACTGACCGGCGCTGCTCGTGTCGCGCTCGGTCCGGACCTGCCGCCCTTCTACACCGGCGACGAGGCATTGGCCTCGGAACTGGCGGCCGCCTCGCTGGCGGTCGAGGATCCGCTGTGGCGCATGCCGCTGTGGCGGCCCTATGATGCGAAGCTGTCGTCGAAGATCGCCGACATCAACAATGTCACCACGGATGGGTTCGCCGGTTCCATCACCGCGGCGCTGTTTCTCAAGCGCTTTGTCGAGAAGACGGCAAGCTGGGCGCATTTCGACATCTTCGCCTGGAACCCCTCCGATCGTCCGCACGGACCTGCCGGCGGCGAGGCGCAAGGCATCCGGGCACTGGAGCACGTCATCTCGAAGCGTTTTGGCTGATGTGGCGGCGACTTTCAGGGCGGCAGATTGCCGAAACTGAAACGGAACCGAAACAATTTGCCGTCATTCTCGTGCGATGTCGATTTCGATGCGCCCGAGCCAGGCCTTGCGATTGTGGCAGCAGGTGATGCTGTCGCAGGTGCGCGACGACGCGCCCGACCTCACCATGCGCCAGACGGCTATCCTGTTCACCATCTATCTCGATCCGCCGCCGCACACGGTGCGCGGGCTGGCGGCCCGTCTCAACGTCACCAAGCCGGTCATCACCAGGGCGCTCGACACGATGGGCGCGCTCAAACTGGTGTCGCGCCATCGTGACGAGCTCGACAAGCGCAACGTGCTGATCAAGCGCACGGTCGAAGGTGCGCTCTTTGTCGAGCGCTTCGGTGATGGTATCATCGCCAAGGCACAAGAGCTGCCTATCTGACGACCAGCCGCTTCAATGGATAACTGATTTGACCGCCAGGGATGCCCGCCTCCACGCCTTTCGGCCCGATCTTGCCGATGCGAGATTAAAAGGAGAGGTCGCTGCCGACCGCTTTGTCGCCGGCCGGCCTGCGCGGATTTCGATCCCGGTTGCCAATATCCGCAAGGCTCCGCGTCCAGACGCTGGTGTCAACACGCAAGCCCTATTCGGCGATGACGTGCTCGTTTTCGAGGACAGAGAGGGCTGGGCCTGGATCCAGGCCGAACGGGACGGTTATGTCGGCTATGTCGCCGACACCATGTTGGGCGGGCGGGATCATGCGCTCACCCATATCGTCTCCGTGCCCCGAACTTTCCTCTATCCCGGCCCGGATCTGCGCCTTCCGATCACGGGACAGCTGTCGATGGGGTCCACCGTCACGGTGACGGGGTCCGCCGAAACGCGCGGCACCCACTATGCTGTCCTGCCCTCCGGTGAGGCAATCATAGCGGGTCACCTGCGACCGCTCAGTAATGTGGCCGCCGACTATGTTTCGGTGGCCGAGACCTTTCTCGGCACGCCCTATCTCTGGGGTGGTGTCTCCGGCTTCGGCATCGATTGC
Source organism: Mesorhizobium sp. ESP-6-2 (assembly GCF_020164675.1). NCBI lineage: Bacteria > Pseudomonadati > Pseudomonadota > Alphaproteobacteria > Hyphomicrobiales > Phyllobacteriaceae > Mesorhizobium > Mesorhizobium sp. ESP-6-2. Next base: position 122,159 of record NZ_JAIUGT010000005.1, on the reverse strand, counting down.
TCCGGCCTCGTGCAACTGGCGATGCGCATGGCCGGCGCCGATGTCCTGCGCGATTCCGACATGCAGGCGCAGAGCATCGGCGAGCCGCTCGATCCGGGCCTGGATTATTCCGGCCTGCGCCGCGGCGATCTGGTTTTCTGGAAAGGCCATGTCGCCATCATGACCAATGCCGAGACCATGATCCACGCCAACGGCCACACCATGCTGGTGTCGCGCGAAGGCCTGAAGGAAGCCGTCGCCCGCATCGGTTATCTCTACGGCGGGCCGACGGGGTTCCGGCGGCCGTAGCGCCGATCCTCCCTTCCCCCCGGGGAAAGGAGACTGCTCGATCACCTTTTGTTCCGATTGTTCTTGGCGTTCGCGCGCCGTCGCGCTACCTCTGACGCGTGACAGAGAAGCCGCGCCTTGCCGACCAGAATGCCGCCGTCGTCCTGCCCGAGCCATTCCTCAGATGGTTTGGCGAGAAGGGCTGGGCGCCGCGCGCGCACCAGATCGAATTGCTGACGGGGGCTCAAGCAGGGCAGTCGGTACTGCTGATCGCACCGACCGGCGCCGGCAAGACGCTGGCCGGGTTCCTGCCTTCGCTGACTGAACTGGCCGTCAGGGCCAGGCGAAAGCCGGGGCAGGCCCATCGCGGCATCCACACGCTCTACATCTCGCCCCTGAAGGCGCTGGCTGTCGACATCGAGCGCAACCTCGGCAAGCCGGTGGAAGAGATCGGGCTCTCCCTCACCATCGAGACCCGCACCGGCGACACGCCGGCGCACAAGCGCCAGCGGCAGAAGCTGGTGCCGCCCGACATCCTGCTCACCACGCCCGAGCAGCTTGCGCTGCTGATCGCGGCACCCGATGCCAGGCGTTTCTTCGAGGACCTGCGCTATGTCGTGCTTGACGAGTTGCATTCGCTGGTGATTTCGAAGCGGGGTCATCTCCTGGCGCTTGGTCTGGCGCGGCTGCGCCAGTTCATGCCCGAGCTTCAGACCATCGGACTTTCCGCCACTGTGGCCGAACCGGACGAATTGCGCCGCTGGCTGGTCGGCCAGAATCCACCCGGCGATATGGCCGAACTGATCGTCGTTACCGGCGGCGCAAAGCCCGAAATATCCATCCTTGACTCGGAAGAGCGCGTGCCCTGGGCCGGGCATTCGGCCCGCTACGCGACGCCCGAGATCTACCGCGAGATCAAGCGCCACAAGACGACCCTGCTGTTCGTCAATACGCGCAGCCAGGCGGAGTTGCTGTTCCAGGAATTGTGGCGCGTCAACGAAGATACCTTGCCGATCGCGCTGCATCACGGATCGCTCGATGTCGCGCAGCGGCGGCGGGTCGAGAAGGCGATGGGCGACAATGCGCTGCGCGCCATCGTCGCCACCTCGACGCTCGACCTCGGCATCGACTGGGGCGACGTCGACCTCGTCGTGCATGTCGGCGCACCGAAAGGAGCGAGCCGGCTGGCACAGCGCATCGGCCGCGCCAACCACCGCATGGACGAACCGTCCAAAGCCATCCTCATTCCGGCCAACCGCTTCGAGGTGCTCGAATGCCGGGCAGCGCTGGACGCCAACTATCTCGGCGCGCAGGATACGCCTCCACTGGTCGATGGCGGGCTCGACGTGCTGGCGCAACATGTCCTTGGCTGCGCTTGCGGCGCGCCGTTCCGCGCGGACGATCTTTACGAGGAGGTGCGGTCGGCCGCTCCCTATGCCGGCCTCGATCGGCCGACATTCGACCGCGTCGTCGATTTCGTCGCCACGGGTGGCTATGCCTTGAAGAGCTACGAACGATACGCCCGCATCCGCCTCAACAAGGATGGGTTGTGGCGGGTATCCAATCCGCGCGTGGCCCAGCAATACAGGCTGAATGTCGGCACCATCATCGAGGTGCCGGCGCTCAACGTGCGTTATGTCCAGGCCGGCAACAAGGGTTCCGCGTCGCGCGGCGGCCGGGTTTTAGGCAAGATCGAAGAGGCTTTTCTCGAGACGCTGACGCATGGCGATACGTTCATGTTTGCCGGCAAAGTTCTTCGCTTCGAAGGCATTCGCGAGAATGAGTGCTTCGTCTCTAACGCGCCCGGCAGCGACGCGAAGGTGCCTTATTATGGCGGCGGCAAGTTCCCGCTTTCGACCTATCTCGCCGAACAGGTCCGCGCCATGCTGGACGATCCGCAGCGATGGAAGAAACTGCCCGAGCAGGTGGCCGATTGGTTGCGCTTCCAGGCCGACAAATCGGTGCTGCCCAAACGCGACGATCTGCTGATCGAGACCTTTCCGCGCGGCAACCGCCATTATCTGGTGGCCTATCCCTTCGAGGGCAGGCTGGCCCACCAGACGCTCGGCATGCTGCTTACCCGCCGTCTCGACAGGGTCGGCGCCAGGCCGCTTGGCTTCGTCGCCACCGATTATGCCTTGGCCATTTGGTCGCTGGGCGACATGGGCGCGATGTTCAAAGCCGGAAAACCCTCGCTCGGCGCGCTTTTCGACCAGGACATGCTGGGCGACGATCTGGAAGCCTGGCTGGCCGACAGCTGGCTTCTCAAGCGCACCTTCCGCAATTGCGCGCTGATTTCGGGGCTGATCGAAAAGCGTCATCCCGGCAAGGAGAAAAGCGGTCGTCAGGTAACCGTATCGACGGATCTCATTTATGACGTCCTGCGCAGCCATGAGCCGGACCACATACTGCTTCAGGCGACGCGAGCGGATGCGGCGGCGGGCCTGCTCGATGTCAGCAGACTTGCGGACATGCTCTCGCGCATTCAAGGTCGAATCATGCATAAGAACCTCGAACAGATATCGCCGCTCGCCGTGCCGATCATGCTCGAGATCGGCAAGATGCCGGTTCACGGCGAAGCCGACGAGACGCTGCTGATGGACGCGGCGACGCTGGTTGAGGAAGCCATGGGGCCGGAGATGGCTGAAGAATGAATTTTTCGCTGGCACGCGCATCGTTGATCGGCGAGGCCGATCTGGTCGGCATCGCCGGCGAAGGTGCGGTCTGCGATCCGCGCGGCGTGCTCTATTTTCCCGAGCTCAAGCTTCTGGCCGTTTCCGATCTGCATCTGGAAAAAGGCTCATCGCTGGCAAGGCGCGGCACGCTGCTCCCGCCCTATGACACCGGCGCGACCTTGCTGCGATTGCAGGCCGTCATCTCGGACTACCAGCCGGCAATCGTGATCAGCCTGGGCGATTCCTTCCACGATGGCGGCGGCGCCGAGCGCATGCATCGAAGTTTCCGCGAACGGCTGCAGGCGCTGATGGCCGGCCGCGACTGGTTCTGGGTGGCCGGCAACCATGACCCGGAGGCGCCGGCCGACCTGCCGGGCGAAACGGTGCGCGAACTCGCCATAGGCTCGCTGCTGTTCCGGCACGAGCCGTCGAAGCTGCGCGTCGAGGGCGAGATATCGGGCCATCTCCATCCCTGCGCCCGCATCGTGCAGCAGGGCCGTTCCGTGCGGCGGCGCTGCTTCGCGGGCGATGGCGGCCGCATGATCATGCCCGCCTTCGGCGCCTATACCGGCTCGCTCAACGTGCTCGACCGCGCCTATGCCGGCCTGTTCCGCCTGGAATCGCTGATGGCCTATATGCTCGGCACGGACCGCATCTTTGCGATTTCGGGCTCGATGCTGAGGCCGGGCTGAAGCCGCTATTTCCCGTAGTAGAGAGTGACCGTGTGCTTCGCTTCGGCGAAGAACAGCCAACGCTCGACCAGCATGCCGGCAAACTGTGTGACCGCGGCGAACGCCGATGCGAGCGCCGCGAAAGGTGACGGCAAGGCGAAGGCCGCAATCAGCAGCAAGGCGGGCAGCGCGAAGCCCAGGAGCTGGGTGATCCGCCGCAGCTTCGCGCTGTGCTTGCGCGCGATGCGAAAACCCATTTCCTTGAGCAAATAATTTTCCTCGGTATGCGGCCATTCCAGCGACCTAACCGTCCCCCCGGCAAGCCCGGTTGCGGTGTTGGCGTTGGTGGGGATTTCCAATTGGTCGTTGTACCGCAAGGTCGCAAGCTTCCAGGCCCAACCGAGCAGGGTCAGCAGTACGCAGGCCGCCAGAAGCATTTTAGAACCGACGGCAAAGCCTTGGCATAGCGCGGCCAGAAGCACGCTGCCGCTCATCGCCGAAAAGATGAGATAGCCGGGCAAGGTGTAAGGGCTGTGCCACTGAGCGATGGGTTTCAGCGAGGCATAGATCATGCCGGTCATGCAGACGGTGATGATGGCGCCAATCGTTGCCAGAAGTCCGGCGGCGGAGACCCAGCCATCGGTGCGGCCAAGAATGACCCAGCCAATGCCGAACAATCCCGCCGGGACGAAGGTGGCGACCGAGGCGACGCCCTCGCGCGACAACCAGGAACTACGCCATTGCGAGAAGGCACGCCAGGCGCGTTCGGGGCGGCCGAGATGGCCGGTCGACGACAACAGGCCGGCGGTGATCAGGCCGAGCGCCAGTCCCATGCTGATGAAGCCCAGCCAGAAATCGGGTGCGATGACGCCAAGTGGCACCAGCACGCCGAGCAGCGCCAGCAGGCCGTAGCCGGCCCCGGTCGCGGAGGTGAAGAAGACGACGGAGAAGGCTGGATGCATGGTGGTCAGTTCGAAAGCATGTGATCGACCCAGCCGAGGAACCCACCCTCGGCCCGCACCGGCTCCAGGGTTGGCGCAGAAACCTTTGCGGCGCGTTGGGTATGCGCGCGCGGCGGCAGGTATTTGTTGGTCGGGCGGTAGCCGAGTTCCGGCATCAGGTCGATACCGCCACGCTCCTCAACCAGCTGCGACACTGCCGAGGCGGGGTCGCCGAGATCGCCGAAATGCCGGGCGCTGGTCGGACAGGCGGCGACGCAGGCCGGCACGCGGTCCTCCTCGGCCAGATTGTCATTGTAGATGCGGTCGATACAGAGCGTGCATTTCTTCATCACGCCGACATCGGTGTCGAACTCGCGCGCACCATAGGGGCAGGCCCAACTGCACAGTTTGCAGCCGATGCACTTGTCCTCGTCGACCAGCACGATGCCGTCGGAGGCCCGTTTGTAGGAAGCCCCGGTCGGACACACGGTGACGCAGGCCGGCGTCTCGCAATGCAGGCAGGAGCGCGGGAAGTTCACCGTGCGGCCGCCCATCGCGGTGGTGTGCTCGTAGCTGTGCACACGATTGAACCAGACCCCGTCGACATGGCCGCCATAGGGATCGATGTCGGTCAGAGGCGCCATGTGACCGCCGGTGTTCCATTCCTTGCAGGCGGTGACGCAGGCCTGACAGCCCACGCAGGTGTCGAGGTCGATGACTAGGCCCAGTTTTTTGCCCGTATGGGCGGGGACGCAGGTCATTTGGCGGCTACCCTGTTCATGCGGAATTCGGCGCCAAAGCGAAGTGTGTCCGGCGATGGCTGGAATTGCGGCGGCTGGTGGAAGCGCTCGAATTGCGGCTCGGTGAACCCGGCCTCCTCCGCCGCGCATTTGACGATGCGCACGCGCAGGTCGAACCACGCCGCCTGGCCGGTCACCGGATCGGAATTCGAATACCGCCTGCCGTTGGTGTCTGCCGTGGTCTGGTCGCCGATGATGTGGTTGAGCAGGAAGCCGCGATTGCTCTCGGCGGCATCGTCCTTCAGCCCCCAGCTGCCGCGCCTTTTGCCGATGGCGTTCCAGGTCCAGACCGTGCTTTCGTTCACGCCGTCGACCAGCTTGATCTGTCCCTTGACCTTGCCATTGGTGCTTTCGATCCACACCCAGTCGTCGTCGGCGAGGCCGAGACCTGCGGCGGTCTTCTCATGCACGAACAGCCGGTTCTGGCTGGTGATTTGCCTCAACCACGCATTCTGCGAACCCCAGGAGTGGTACATATGCATCGGCCGCTGCGTCAGCGCATGCAGCGGATATTTTTCGGTGTCGACGGCCGCTTCTTCGAACGGCACGTACCAGAAGGGTAGCGGGTCCATGTAAGTCTCGATGCGCTGGCGTTCGCTCTCGGGCGGCACGGCCCGACCATGGCCGCGGGCGGCGAGACGAAAGCGCTGCAAGGGTTCGGAATAGAGCTGAAAGACGACTGGTTCGGCCTTCGGGATGAAGCCCATCTGCACCGCGAAATCGAGATAGGACCGGTTGGCCATCTTGTAATAGCGCTGGTCCTCGGCGAAATCGTGGTGCCAGAAGCCGCCATTGCCGATGTAGCGCTGCAACTGGTCCGGATTTGGCTCGCCCTTGCCGGTCGAATTGCCGTCCTTGCCGCGCCAGCCGGCAAGCGGGCCGATACCGGGCGTGCGCTCGTGATTGACGACGTAGTCGGCGTAGTCGGCATATTTGGCCGCCCCGTCTTCCCTGACGAAACCCGGCAGGCCGAGGCGCGCGCCGAGTTCGATCAGCACCGATTGGAACGGGCGCACGTCCCGGTCCGGCTCGACCACGGGATGGCGTATGGCATCGCCCGGTCCGTCGGCATGGCTGATCGGCCGGTCGAGCAGGCTGATGCAGTCGTGCCGTTCGAGATAGGTTGTGTCGGGCAGCACGAGGTCAGCGAACGGCACGGTCTCGGAATAATAGGCGTCGGAATAGATGATGAAAGGGATCTTGTAGTTGCCCGCCTCGTCGAGGTCGGTCAGCATACGAATCGTCTCGACGGTGTTCATCGAGGAATTCCAGGCCATGTTCGACATGTACATCATCAGCGTGTCGATCTTGTATGGATCGCCGGCCCAGGCGTTGCGGATGACGGTGTGCATCAATCCGTGCGCAGCGAGCGGCGCCTCCCAGGAATAGGCCTTGTCGATGCGGATCGGCACCCCTGCCTCATCGACCAGAAGGTCGTCAGGCCCGCAGACGAAGCCGAGCGGCATGCCGTCCAGTGGCGTCATCGGCCGGACGTTCTTGCCGGCAGGCTTCGGTCCTGGCGGCGCGCAACGCGGATAGGGCGGTTTGAAGCGGAAGCCGCCCGGGACGTCCACCGTACCGAGCAGCACCTGCAGAAGATGAATGGCGCGGCAAGAATGAAAACCGTTGGAATGGGCTGAGATGCCGCGCATCGCGTGCATCGACACGGGCCGCCCTTTGATTGTCTCGTGGCGGCGGCCGGCCCAGTCGGTCCACGCCACCGGCAGTTCGATCGTCTGCTCAAAGGCGACATGAGCGAGCTCGGCGGCGATCCTGCGGATCGTGTCGGCGGCAATGCCGCAGCGCTCCGCGACCGCATCGGGCGAATAGCTCTCATCGAGATATCGATCGGCGATCAGCTGGAACACCGGAACGCAGCGACGACCGTCGACGGTGAAGCTGCCGGTCAATGCCGCTTTCGCGTTGGCGTCGGCGGCGCGGACAGGCACTTTCGCCACCCTGTCCCAGGCGAGCAGGTTGCCGGCGCTGTCGCGGACAAACAGCCCGTCATCGGCCGCACCCGGATCCTGGATGACGAGCACATGGGCGTTGGTGTAGCGCAGGAGATAGTCGAGATCGACGCGGCCGGCCTTCAAGAGCTCGTGGATGAGGGCAAACACGAACAGGCCGTCGGTGCCCGGCCGGATGCCGATCCAGTCGTCGGCGATGGCGTTGTAGCCGGTGCGGCATGGATTGACCGACACCACCTTGGCGCCGCGCGCCTTGAGCTTGCCGAGGCCGATCTTGATCGGGTTGGAATCATGGTCCTCGGCGACGCCGAAAAGCATGAAATATCGGGTGTTGTCCCAGTCGGGCTCGCCGAACTCCCAGAACGAGCCGCCGATCGTATAAAGCCCGCCTGCGGCCATGTTCACCGAACAGAAGCCGCCATGCGCGGCGAAGTTCGGGGTGCCGAACTGGCTTGCCCACCAGCCGGTCAGGGACTGCGACTGATCGCGGCCGGTAAAGAAGGCGAGTTTCTTCGGGTCGCTGCGGCGGATATTCGACAGCCGCTCGGTCGCGATCGAAAAGGCCTCCTCCCACTCGATCTGGCGGAATTCTCCCGAGCCGCGCGGGCCGGTGCGCAGCAGGGGCTTTTTCAGCCGGGCAGGGCTGTAATGCTGCATGATGCCGGAGCTGCCCTTACCGCAGATCACGCCGCGATTGACGGGATGATCCCTGTTGCCGTTGATGTAGCGGACCTTGCCGTCCTTGATGTGCACGTCGATGCCGCAGCGGCAGGCGCACATATAGCAGGTCGTCTTGGCGACGCGGTCGGAGACGGCGGGCGAGGTGTCGACGCCATCGTCCTCGTCGGGCGCGTTCGTGTCGGCGAGCGGGCGTTGGGACGGGGCGGAATTCGCGCCGCGCAGGGGTCCTTGGGTCATGATTCCCGAGCGCTTTTGCGGTTCGTGGCTTTGGCCCTTGTTTTCGGCCCGGGACCGCGCATGTAATGCTCTTCCGGATGATAGCGATCGCCGGCCAGCCGCCGCCGCAGACCGCGGGTCCAATGCGCGAACAGGGACTTGAACCGCCCGATCATTTCATTCTCTGTCAATCGGTAGCGAATTTTTGCTAATGTCGATTGAAAACTTAGAATAAAGCTATCAACCCGTCTAATCAATTGTTCTTGTAAATTCGATCGATATTGGTTCTTAATGCCTTATGACACTTGACCAGTTGCGGATATTTGTCGCCGTCGCCGAGCGCGGCCACATGACCAAGGCGGCGGAGCTGTTGGGCATCTCCCAATCGGCCGCGTCGGCCGCCATCCGCGCGCTTGAGGAACAGCATGGCGTCCATCTGTTCAACCGCGTCGGCCGCAACATCGAACTTGCCCAGACCGGTCACCGGTTCCTGCCAGAAGCCAAGGCTGTACTGGAACGAGCCGCCGCAGCACGCAATGTGCTGGAACATGTCTCGCAGACGGTTGCCGGCAGCCTTTCCATCGCCGCCAGCCTGACGATCGCCAGCTATTGGCTGCCGCGCCGGCTGGCGTCCTTCCACGAAGCCTATCCTGCGGTCAGGCTGAGCGTCAGCATCGGCAACACCCGGCAGGTCGAAGCCAGCGTGCTGGATGGAACCGCCGATCTCGGCCTGGTCGAGGGGCGTACCGAGTCCGACTTATTGCGCCGCGCCAAGGTCGATATCGACCGCCTGATGCTGGTGGTTGCTAGTTCTCATCCCGAGATCGCCGAAAACGCGCCGGGCCGCCCCGACATAAAAGGGCTGCGCTGGATCATCCGCGAGGGCGGTTCCGGCACGCGCGAGGTGCTGGAGGATCTGGCGCGCCGCGAAGGGATTTCGCTTGACGATCTGCAGATATTTCTGGTGCTGCCGAGCAACGAGGCGGTTCGCCAGGCGGTCGAGGCCGGTGCCGGAGCCACCATCATTTCGGAGCTCGTCGTCGGACGCGCCATCGCCGAAGGCAGCCTGCGGTCCGTGCCGCTCGAATTGCCGAGACGCGACTTCGCCATGATCACACATCGCGACCGCCAGGCAAGCCTGGCCCAGATGGCGCTCAAGACGCATTTGGGGGCCGACGAAAAGGCGTCCCCGCGTTCGTGAATTGTCCGGATATCAGCCGAACTTTCGCTGCGCGTCCAGCGCAAGGCCAAGGCCGACCGAGCCGAACATGTCGCCCTCGATGATCGAAGCCTGAGGCACCAGCGACAGGATTTTTTGTCTCGCCAGCGGGATCGCGGTGGATCCTCCGGTCAGGAACACGGCGGTGATGTCGGACGGCCTGACCCCGGCGTCGCCGATGGTCTGGCCGACCGTGGCGGCAACGCGCTCGATGTCCCTGGCGATCGTGGCGTCCAGCGCCTCCCGGGTGATCTCGGCGGCGAACTGGACTTTCGGCAGCTTCACCTCGACATCGGCCGAGAGCTTGTCGGTCAGCTCGATCTTGGCCCTTTCGACAAGAGCGGCCAACGCGTGCCCGTACCGGTGCTCGACGATATGGATGAAGCGGTCGACGAGATCGGCGCGCTCGGCCTCGTAGCGGATCTGGCGCAGATGCGTCATCGCCTTGGCCGTGTAGACCAGGTTGATGCGTTGCCATGTCGCAAGATCGATGAAGTAGCTGGCCGGCAGGTTGCGCTTGCCGTCCTTGGTCGGGCTGAGGTGGCCGAGTTCCGGCATCACATGCGCGATGCTGAGCAATCGGTCGAAGTCGGTGCCGCCGATATGGATGCCGCGGCTGGCCAGGATATCGTCCTTGCGGTCAAGCGAGCGGGCACGCTGCGGCGAGACCCTTACGATCGAGAAGTCCGACGTGCCGCCACCCATGTCGATGATCAGCGCCAGTTCCTCGCGCGTCACCTTCTGCTCGTAGTCGAGGGCCGCCGCGATCGGTTCGAACTGGAAGGCGATATGCTTGAAACCCTGGGCGCGGGCGGCTCCTTCGAGCTCGCTTTGTGCCCTGGCATCGGCCTCGGCATCGTCGTCGACGAACTGCACCGGCCGGCCGAGCACCACGCTCTCGACGGCGCCGCCGGCATCCTCCTCCAGCCTTTTTCGCAGATGGCCGAGGAACAGGCCGACGATCTCCATGAAGCCGATCGATCGCGCCTTGATGCGGGTCTTTTCCTGCGCGAGCGCGCTGCCGAGCACGCTCTTCAGCGAGCGCATCAGCCGGCCTTCGACGCTGTCGGTGTAGTTGGCGATGGCCTGGCGGCCGAAACAGGTACGGTTGTCCTCGAAGTTGAAGAACACGGCGCTTGGCAGCATGACCTCGCCGCCTTCCAGCGCGACGAGGTGCGGCTGACCGCCCCTGACCACGCCCACGGTGGAGTTGGAAGTGCCAAAATCGATGCCGGCGAATGCTGGTCGCATCGCAGCCTCCTGTCATCTCTGCCTAGGCAGTGGTTCGGCGCCGCCTGTGAAGCGTGCGCTCTCCGTCGTCCGGGATGGCCGGACCGCTCTGCCGAATTGAATTGTGCGTGTTGCCCGGGGGGCCGGGAGGTGGCGGTCTATAGCATGATCCGGGAAAGGGAAACCCCTTTGCAGGAGCCTTAGTCCTTGCGGAAGATCAACCTTCCGAGCCAGCCCGTCACCATGGCCAGCGATATGGCGAAAACGCCATAGAGGAAGGAATAGTCGTGGGCGGCACGGAAGATCGACTGTTCGAAACCGGATTTGCGGATTTCGAGCTGGGCCGAGCTCTCCTTGATGAACAGGCCGCTCTTGAACAGGAACGCGCGCGCCTTGTGGGTGCCGACCGGAACGTTCGGCGCCAGCCGCACCGTGGCGCGGAACAGGTTCTGTGACAGGAACTGGACGCCGCCGACATTCTCGCTGTAGAGACCGGTCGCGGCCTTACGTTCGCGCAACGCCGCGGTGAATTCCTCGATCGTGGCCGGGCTGTCGCCGGCATCGGCCGGCTGCATGTAGAGATTGGAGGCGCCGAGCGACAATTGCCTGTAGCTGTTCGGCTCGGTGATGTCCTGCAACGGCCGCGTCGTCGCCACCGAATAGGACACCGGCACGTTTTCGAAGGTCTCGGATTCCAGGTTGACCCAGACGCCGAGCACCCGGTCCTTGCGGCGCACCACCACCGGCTTGGGTGGACCTTCGAGCACGACGATGATGTCGTAGCGGCCTTGGCGCGCCACCAGCGGATCAGGATTTTCCAGCGAGCCGAAAATGGTCAGGTCGGCCCCGGAAAAGCCGGCGGTGATCGAGACTTTGTCGGTGGAAAGGCCGATCTGGATGCTTTCGGTCGGCGGCGTCTGCGCGTTCGCGGGTGCAGCGGCGATCAATGATAGAAGAGCGGCGGTTGCGAGCGCTTTCAGGCCATTCATCAGTTGAAGCCCGCGCCGGACAGCGAATAAAGATTGGGCGGCGTGACGAAGAGGTCGATGGCAAGCCTTATCGCCACCGCCAGCACCAGCATCGCCAGCAGCGCTCTCAACTGCTCGCCGCGCAGCCGCTGGCCGGCCTTGGCGCCATATTGCGCGCCGGCGACACCACCGGCCATCAAAAGAAAGGCCAGCATCACGTCGACCGTCTGGTTGGTGGTGGCGTGGACCAGAGTGGTGTAGGCCGAGGTAAAGATGATCTGGAACAGCGAGGTGCCGATGACGACGTTGGTCGGCACTTTCAGGAGATAGATCAGAGCCGGCACCATGATGAAGCCGCCGCCGACACCCATGATAGACGACAGGAAGCCGATGGCCGCGCCCAGCCCAAGCACGGGGATGACGCTGACAAACAGCTTCGAGGCCCTGAACCGCATCTTCAGCGGCAGGCGGTGGATCCAGTTGTGCTGGCCGGATTTCTTCAGCACCGGTGCCGCGCCGCTGCGCGTGGCGCGTAGTGCGTTGATGCTTTCGACCAGCATCAGCCCGCCGACGGTGCCCAGAAGCACGACATAGAGCAGCGAGATGAACAGGTCGAGCTGTCCCAGCCTGCGCAGGAAAGCGAAGACGTAGATGCCGCCGGTGGAGCCGACGATGCCGCCGGCAAGCAGCACCCCGCCGAGCTTGAAGTCGAGCGTGCCGCGCTTCATATGCGACAGCGCGCCGGAGAAGGATGAGGCGATGACCTGGTTGGCGCCCGTCGCCACCGCGATTGCCGGTGGGATGTTGTAGAAGATCAGGAGCGGCGTGATGAGAAAACCGCCGCCGACGCCGAACATGCCCGACAGAAAGCCCACCGCAGCGCCCATGGCCAGCAGCACGAAGACGTTGACGGAAATTTCCGCAATCGGGAGATAGATGCCCACCCGTCGGTCTCGATCAGTTTGTCAGTCGGCGAATACAGCCGTTGCGGAGAGTATCGCACCGAAAAGCCAATTTTTCCTTGCGCCGAAGCGGGGGCGGGGTCAAAACCCCGCCGCCGCGCCGAAACAAAAAACATCTCAATCAGTTAACAGGCAAATGTGTGGCGGGAGCGTCGCGGATACGACGCTTCTGCCGCTATTTGCGCGCCAGCAACGCCTTGACCAGCTTTTCGTCGACCGTACCGGTCGCGGGGAGCTTGTTGTCGGTCTGGAACGCGACGATCGCGTTCTTGGTCTTCGCGCCCATCACGCCGTCGGCGCCGCCGGCGTCGTAGCCGTTCTTGTTGAGGATGAGCTGGATGTTCTTGACCGCCTTCTTCATATCGATGCTGGCCGTCGTCTGCGGTGTGCCGTCTTGCCAGGATTCGGGAATGTCGGCCGAATTGGCAGCCTGATCGAGCGGCTTGGCCTTCCACAATTCGGTGGCGGCGCGGGCACGCTCGAGTTGCTCGGGCCGCAGCGCGTTGGCGATCTCGTCGCGCTTGGCGGCAGCGTCCTTGTCGCCGGTCTTGGCGACGAGCGCGAACCATTTGTAGGATTCCTCCAGGTTCTGCTTCATGCCGACGCCCTTGGCGGCGAGGATGCCGAGATTGAACTGGCTGTCCTTCACGCCGAGATCGGCGGCCTCCTGGAACCAGTGCGCGGCCGATTCATTGTCGGTCACGCCGTCAGCGGCCATGGCGAACAGCACGGCCAGATTGTGCATGGCGCTGGCGTTGCCCTGCTCGGCGGCGAGCTGGTACCAGGTCTTCGACTTCTTGATGTCGCGCGGAACGCCGATGCCCTTCTCGTAGAAATTGCCGATGCGATACTCGGCCGGAGCGAAGCCGAGTTCCGCGGACTTTTCATACCATTTGGCCGCGGCCGCCATGTCTTCCTTGACGCCGCGCGCCTCGGAATAGCGCGAGCCGATCTCGAACAGCGCCTTGGCGTCGCCGGTGGCTGCGGCGTCGCGCAGGGCGACCGGGCCTGCGTCGGCGGGAATATCGAATTTGGCCGTGGCCGCGGGAGCGCCGGCGGGCACGACGGCGCCGGTGGTGTCCTTGGCCATGGCCGGTGCAGCCACTGTCGGTTGGATACCGTTCTCCGCATCCCTCGTTTGCGCCCCGCCGGCGGCAGCGGAAGGTGCCGGAGAAGAAGGAGCCGCAGCAACGGGATCGGCGGAAGCCATCGCGTCGGGGCCTGCCGCACCGGCGCCGGCAGGCATGACGGGAGCCGTCGCCGGAGCCGGTTCCGCCGTCGGGCCGGCGTTCGTCGGCCCATCGCCATCCGACGGCATGGCGAGCGCGGTCTGCGCCACCATGTCGTCCTTGACCGTCGGAGCGGAGGGCTCGGCCTGCCTGACCTCACGGGCCGGTTCGCTGTTCGCTGCCGCCAACTGGGTTTCCGGCCTGGGCGGGCTCGCGGCGTCGACGGATGCGGTTTGCAGCGGCTGCGAGGCAACGGCCGACGCGTCATTGTTTGCTACCTGGGCGGGATCGGCGAGGAACGCCTTGCCAAGCTGCAGGCCGGCAAGCGCCAGCATGATCGCGGCGGCCGCCATCAGAATCGGCTTGCGCCGCGCCTTGAGCAGGTCGCCGATCCTGAGCGCCTTCACCGGTCCCTTCATCGTCGACTGGCGTTTCAAGGCGTCGGCCTCGGCGGCGGCGGCCTGCGCCGCGCGGCGGGCAGCCGCGATGAAGTCCGATTTCGCGGCATCGCTGTCGCTGAGCTTTGCCGGCTGCCCGCGCTCATCGCGTACGCGCTTCATGATGGCGTTGAGGTCGGGCGCGCCGGAGCCGGGCTCCAGTGGCCGGTTGGCCATTTTCGGGTCGAGCGGCTCGTCGAGATCGACGTTCGGGATTTCCGGGCCCGGCACCGAGCCCGCCAGCGGCGGAACGTCTGCTTCCTTCTTGCCCTTGAAGGCGCGCGCCAGGCCGCCCAACATCGATTTGCGGCGGCCTGCCGGCTCGCCCTTCCCGGCGATCGGATCGGAACCAAGCGCGGCCATGGCGGCGGCGGCCGCCGCCTCCGCGGGCGAGCGCGCACCCGGCCCGCGTGGCGAAGCAGGCTGGCCACGCATGATCGCGGCTGCGCGGCCATCGAGATCGGCCATGTCCCCGGTCAGCGGCATGGGTTCGTCGATATCCATCGACGGAGCATCCACGGCCATCTTGCCGGCTCGCGCACGGCGCCTGCCGATTGCTTCATCCGGGCGCGCGTCCAGGAGCTCGCTCACAGCCTCGGACGGTTCGCTGGTTTCCAGCGAACCCAGCCTGTCGACAATCTTGAGCAGCGTGTCGTGGATGGCCTCGAACGTTCTCGAGTTACGCTCGTCGGAACGGCGCGTCAGCGTTTCGAGCGTCTTCAGATCCTGGGCAAGGCCGGAAACCGCCGACGTGTCGGCGCCTGAGCCGGCCAGCGAGCGGACCGCATTCTCGGCCGCCTCGCGCGCCGCGCCAAGGATGGAATCGCGCGTTCCCGCCAGCGCCTTCTCGATTTCATTGAGGCGTGGGCTGATGTCCTCGAACTCCGGCAGCGGTGCGCTGGGCCTGGACAGGTGGGCGGACAGGCTGGCGACTTGCGCCTCCAGGCTGCGGATCAGCGCCGGATCGATGCCGGCGACTTGCGCGGCGGACGAGTCCAGCCGGCTCGAAATGTCTTCGAGCCGGCTTTCCAGGCCACGGATCGCGGCCTCACCGGCAGGATCGGGAATGCGTGTTTCCATGCGCTTGGCTAGCGCCGTGAAGCGGGCATCGATGGCTTCCATGATGCCGGCGCCGTCGACTTGCGGCATGCGCTGGTCGAGCCGGTCGGCGACCTCGTCCAGCCGGCGCTCAAGGTCGCGGAACAGCATGTTGCCCTGTTCGATGGCGTCGCCCTGGCGCCGTTCCATCATCGACGACAGCACGTCGAAGCGTTGCTCCAGCCCGTGGAAGATATAGTCGGCGTCGGGCATGGCCGGCGCCTGGTCGATCTTGTCGGCGATGAGCGCGATCTGCTTGGCCAGCCGTTCCATTGCCTGCTCGGGCAGGGCGGCGCGGCCGGCGAGTTCGTCGACTCGGCTCGACAGCGTGTTCAGCCGGTCGACGACGGCGTTGCCGGGGTGGTCCTGCGCCACTTCCTCGATCTGCCGGGCAAGCGAATCGATCCGCTTCTCGATGCGCTCGAAGGCTTCATGGTCGAGCGAATTGGCCTGTGCCGCGACGGTCGAGGCGACGATGGCACGGGAGATCTCGTCCAGCCGCTCATCGATCATGGCCAGCGTACTGCCGCCGCGATTGTCCTGCTGGCTGGCGAAATGATCCACGGCGCTGGCCAGCGTGCGGACCTTTTCCTCCAGCGAGCGCAGGGATAACGATTCCGGCAGGTTGTTGACGGCATTGCTGATCTGCTCCAGCCGATCGGTCAGGCCCGAAATGGCGGGGTCCGGTGAGCGGTTGCGCTGGTCGGCGTCGACGCGGTCCTCGAAGGCCGTCCAGCGCCGATCGAAATCGTCCCAGCGGCGGTCGACCTTCTGCACGCTCTCCTCGCGCGCCAGCGTGTCGAGCGCGGCTTTGACCTGTTCGAGTTCGAGCCGCAGCATGTTGACGCTTCTGTCGTCGCTTTTTTCCGACAACGTCTTGATGGCGCCGGAAAGCCGCTCGAATTCGAGGCCAAGTTCGGCGCTGCCTTTGCCCGAAGCGCCTGACTTGGCGTTTGCCAGCAGCGCGCGGTCGATGTCCTTGCGCAGCGCCTCGAATTCGCTCTGCAGCCCGGCAGTCATCTGGTGGCGCAATTCCTCACGCATGCCGCGCAGCTCGCCGGCGATCTTGCCGACCATGGCAACGCTGTCTTCCTGGCCGCGGATGCGGTCGATATCGCGGGCAAGGTTCTGGTAGTTCTGGCCGACGGCCGGCGCCGGCATTGGAGCCTGCGGGTGCAGCGCGGGCTGCGGATCCTGGTACCAGCGCGGCTGAGCCGAAGGCTGTGCGGCGGGATAGCGCGGTTCGGCGCCATAGTGGCGGGGATCGGGACGTCCCATCGTGTCCTCGCGCGTCCTCTCCAGGCGCTGTTCCAGCGTCTCCAGCGAGCGGTTCAACTGCTCGAGCGTGGTCTGAGGCCTGCGCTGCCTGCCGGCGTTGAGTGTATCGAGGTAGGACCGCTTGCTGTTCATCGGTGCGTCCGTCTTTCAGATTGGCCGGTTTGCGACCAGCTCCCCAAATCCTCGCCGGAACGAAGGCGACCGCACCACGGTGGAAGACAAGCTTCCCGGGTTTCACCCGCGCTCCGAAAAACCGTGAAAAAATCGATACAGGATAAACACGGGTAGCCGACATGCGCACAATTCGCCCAACGTGGTAAACAACGCGTTAACCAAGCTTAAGAAGTTGCGACGAAGTTCGCGGTGAACCGCCCGCTGCGGCATAAAGCGCCGCCCGCACAACGCCCTTGCGTCATGAGAGGGCTATCGGTATAGAATTGACGTAAACGTAAAAGGCGCATCAAGCGTGCTGTTTGCGATTTGTTTGTCGAAACCACGGCTGGAAGCACGCCCCCGCTTTCAGTCAGGCATCGCTTGGTCCAGGACCGCGACGCCACAGACGGGGAAAGCCAGTGACCATGAAGCTTATCTCGGCCGGCGAGACCGCGGCCAATACCAACACTATATCCGTTGACTCGGGCGAGGACCTCGTCCGCATCGGCGAAATGGCCAAGAAATACGGCGTGACGCTGCGCACGCTGCGTTTCTACGAAGACAAGGGCCTGCTCAACCCACAGCGCGACGGTTCAACCCGCCTCTACACGCGCCGCGACAGGGTTCGGCTGAAACTGATCCTGCTCGGCCGCAAGGTCGGGTTCTCGTTGCGCGACGTCAAGCAGATGATGGATCTCTATGATCCCACCGGCTCCAACACCAAGCAGTTGCGGCTGGCATTGGACAAGTCGGAGAAGCAGCTTGCCCGCCTCCAGAAGCAGCGCACGCTCATCGATGACGCCATTAGCGAGTTGAGCACCTCCATGGCTGCCGTCCGGCAGATGCTGGTCGAGCGCTCGGCGCCGCAGGCGAGCGTCGCCGGCTGATTTGGCCTCGCCGCCTTGCGGCGCAACATCCGTGATCGACAAAAGCCGTGTGGCGAGCGCCACGCGGCTTTTTCATTGAGGGTCCTCCACATGAACTGCATCGCGTCCCGTTTGCTGCGGTGCAGGAGAAATTTTGTCGCATTGGCTGAATTGACGTTTACGCAAACGTCAATTTTTGTTATCTCCCGCTGCAACATGGGTCCGCATGCCGCCCTGACATGAATTTGGGGGTTTCGGATCAGGTTCCGCAGGGTGGAGGAAGAGCATGCCGATCTACAGGGCGCCGGTGCAGGATACGCTGTTCGTGCTCAACGAGGTGCTGGGCTACCAGCGCTATTCCAATCTCCCCGGCTTTTCCGATGCAACGCCCGACGTGCTGGAAGCGATCCTCGCCGAGGGCGCCAAGCTCGCGGAAAACGTCATGCATCCGCTCAACCGTGTCGGCGACATGGAGGGCTGTGTGCGCCATGACGACGGCTCGGTGACGACGCCGAAGGGCTTCAAGGAAGCCTTCGACCAGTATCGCGACGGCGGCTGGATGGGGTTGGCGGCGCCCGTCGAGTTCGGCGGCCAAGGCCTGCCCTATGCCGTGCATACCGCCGTGGCCGAGTATATGGTGTCGGCCAATATGTCGCTGATGATGTATCCGGGCCTGACGCAGGGCGCGATCGCGGCGATCATCACCCATGGCACCGACGAGCAGAAAGCCAAATGGCTGCCGAAGATGGTCGAGGGTGCCTGGACCGGCACCATGAACCTGACCGAGCCGCATTGCGGCACCGATCTGGGCCTGCTGCGCACCAAGGCCGTGCCGAATGGCGACGGCACTTACAAGATCTCGGGCCAGAAGATATTCATCTCGGCCGGCGAGCACGACATGGCGGACAACATCGTCCACCTGGTGCTGGCCCGCATCGAGGGGGCCCCCGAAGGGGTGAAGGGCATCTCGCTGTTCATCGTGCCGAAGCTCAAGCTCGATGCTTCTGGCAATCCCGATGAGAGGAACACCGTCTCCTGCGGTTCGATCGAGGAGAAGATGGGCATCCACGGCAATTCGACCTGCGTCATGAATTATGACGAGGCGCAAGGCACGCTGCTGGGTGAGGCCAATGGCGGTCTCAGGGCGATGTTCACGATGATGAACGAGGCGCGGCTCGGGGTCGGCCTGCAGGGGCTGTCGCTGTCCGAGATTGCCTACCAGAACGCCGTCGCCTACGCCAAGGACCGCTTGCAGGGCCGCTCGCTGTCGGGGCCGAAGGCGCCGGACAAGAAGGCCGATCCTATCATCGTCCATCCCGACATCCGCCGCAGCCTGATGACCATGAGGGCCTTCAATGAGGCCGGCCGCGCGCTGGCGCTGTGGACGGCGATCAAGTCGGACATCGCCCATCGCTCCGCCGACGACAAGGACCGCCAGGCGGCCGACGACTACACAGGGCTGATGACGCCGGTGGTCAAGGGCGTGCTCACCGACAAGGGCTTCGATCACGCCGTGATGGCGCAGCAGGTGTTCGGCGGCCATGGCTACATCGAAGAGCACGGCATGAGCCAGTTCGTGCGCGATGCCCGCATCGCCATGATCTATGAAGGCGCCAACGGCATCCAGGCGCTCGACCTCGTCGGCCGCAAACTGGGTCTGAACGGCGGCCGCGCCGTGCAGGCCTTCTTCAAGGAAGTCGGCGAGTTCTGCGAAGAGAACCGCGCCGACGAGAAGATGGCCCCCTTCACCAAGGCATTGAAGAAGAGCCTCAACGATCTTCAGGCGGCGACCATGTGGCTGCTGCAGAACGGCATGGCCAAGCCCGACAACGCCGGCGCCGCCTCGACCGACTACATGCATCTCTTCGGCCTCGTGGCGCTCGGCTATATGTGGGCGCAGATGGCGAGGGCCGCTCAAGGTAAGGCGGGCGCCAACGGCGTGTCGTCCTTCTACGACAACAAGCTGGTGACGGCGCGCTTCTTCATGGAGCGGATCATGCCGGAAACCGCGACGCGTCTCGCCCGCATCTCCAGTGGCGCCGATACGTTGATGGCACTGCCGGCGGAAGCGTTCTAGAAATAGTCCCTCTCGCTTGAGGGGAGGGCGGTCCAAAGGGCCGGGAGGGGTCGCCGCGACAGTGCGCGGATTTCAATTTCGATGGCAGACCTTGGGAGGAAGATCATCGCATGACCAACCCAGCCGAAATCCTTGGCCTGCCGAAGCCCGCCTGGGCGGCGGACGAGGTCGGCATGCTCTACGACATGGCGCACCGCTTTATGTCCGAAGAGATCGCGCCGCGTTACGACGAGTTCGAGAAGAACGAAATGGTCGACCGCGAGAGCTGGCTGAAGGCCGGTGCCGCCGGCCTGCTCTGCGCCTCCATGCCGGAGGAATATGGCGGATCGGGCGGCACCTTCGCCCATGAGAGCGCCATCATCGAGGCCATCGGCCATGTCGGCGTCGACGGCTTCGGCATCGGCCTGCACAATTCGATCGTCGCCCCCTACATCCTCCACTACGGCTCGGAGGAGCAAAAGAAGAAATGGCTGCCGAAGCTCGCCACCGGCGAACTGATCGGCGCCATCGCCATGACGGAGCCCGGCGCCGGCTCCGACCTGCAAGGCGTCAAGACGCGGGCCGAGAGGGACGGCAACCAATACAAGATCAATGGCTCCAAGACCTTCATCACCAATGGCCAGCTCGCCAATTTCATCATCGTCGTCACCAAGACCGATCCGGACAAGGGCGCCAAGGGGACTTCGCTGATCGTCGTCGAGACCGACGAGGTCGACGGCTTCGAGCGCGGCCGCAACCTCGACAAGATCGGCCTGAAGGCCAATGACACGTCCGAACTGTTCTTCAACGATGCGCGTGTGCCGACCTCCAACCTGCTCGGCCACGAGGAGGGACAGGGCTTCATCCAGCTCATGCAGCAATTGCCGCAGGAGCGTTTGCAGATCGGCACCGGCGCGATTGCCATGGTTGAGCGCGCGCTGGCGCTGACCATCGATTACGTCAAGGAGCGCAAGGCGTTCGGCAAGGCGGTCATCGATTTCCAGAACACCCAGTTCAAGCTGGCCGAACTGAAGACCGAGGCCACGATCGGTCGCGTCTTCTACAATGATTGCGTGGCGCGCCACATCGATGGCGGTCTCGATCCGGTGACCGCGTCGATGGCCAAGTACTGGCTTTCCGACCTGCAAGGCAAAGTCGTCGACGAATGCCTTCAATTGCATGGCGGCTATGGCTACATGAATGAATATCCGATCGCCCGCATGTTCCGCGACGCCCGCGTCCAGCGCATTTATGGCGGCACCAACGAGATCATGAAATTGCTGATCGGCCGCTCGCTCTGAGCATCGATCGGCAAACCCAAGGAGCAGGAAAATGGCCGAAGCTTACGTCTATGACGCCGTTCGCACGCCGCGCGGCAGGGGCAAGAAGGATGGCTCGCTGCACGAAGTGCCGGCAGTGAGGCTCGCCGCCAGGACGCTGGAGGCGTTGCGCGACCGCAACGGGCTCGACACCGGAAATGTCGATGACATCATCTTCGGTTGTGTCGACCCGGTCGGCGAGGCGGGGTCGGTCATTCCGCGCGCCGCGGCCTTCGAGGCCGGCTACGCGACCTCGGCGCCCGGCATGCAGATCTCGCGCTTCTGCGCCTCCGGCCTCGACGCTATCAATTTCGGCGCCGCCAAGATCGCCCAGGGCGCCGACGAGATCGTCATTGCCGGCGGTGTCGAATCGATGTCGCGTGTCGGCATGGGCGCCTCGGGTGGCGCCTGGTTCATGGACCCTTCGGTCGGCCTGCCCGGCTGGTTCGTGCCGCAAGGCATTTCGGCCGACCTGATAGCCACCAAATACGGCTTCAGCCGGGATGATGTCGACGCCTATGCCGTCGAGAGCCAGAAGCGCGCGGCAAAATCCTGGGCCGATGGCCGCTTCAAGAATTCGGTGATCCCGATCAAGGACCAGAATGGCCTCACCATCCTCGATCACGACGAGCACATGCGCCCGTCGACCGACATGCAGTCACTGGCCTCGCTCAATCCCTCCTTCGTCATGCCCGGCGAAATGGGCGGCTTCGACGCTGTCGCGGTTCAGAAGCATCCCGAGGTCGAAGAGGTCAACCACGTCCACCATGCCGGCAATTCGTCCGGCATCGTCGACGGCGCGGCGGCCGTGCTGCTCGGTTCGAAGAAGGCCGGCAAGGCCATGGGCCTGAAGCCGCGCGCCCGCATCCGCGCCTTCGCCAACATCGGCTCCGAGCCGGTGCTGATGTTGACCGGCCCCGTTGACGTGACCGAGAAGCTGTTGAAGCGCGCCAAGATGAAGCTGTCGGACATCGATCTGTTCGAACTCAACGAGGCCTTCGCCTCCGTGGTGCTGCGCTACATGCAGGCCTTCGATATCGAGCACGACAGGATCAACGTCAATGGCGGCGCCATCGCCATGGGCCATCCGCTGGGCGCCACCGGCGCGATGATCTTCGGCACCGTGCTGGACGAGCTCGAGCGCCGCGATTTGAACACCGCGCTGGTGACGCTGTGCATCGGCGCCGGCATGGGCACCGCAACCATCATCGAACGCGTCTGACGGGGAGAGAAACGATGAGCTACACCAATTTCGCCCTGGACATCGACGCCGACGGCATTGCACTGGTCACATGGAACATGCCGGACCGCTCGATGAACGTCTTCACCGAGGAGGTGATGCGCGAGCTGAACGCCATTATCGACAAGGTGGCGGGCGACGCCGCCATCAAGGGCGCGGTCATCACCTCCGGCAAGGATACGTTCTCAGGCGGCGCCGACATCACCATGCTCCAGAAGATGCTGACGACCTTCGCGGCTGAAAAGGGCAAGGATGTCGAGAAGGCCACCAAGGCGCTGTTCGAAAACGCCGGCACCATGACCGGCCTGTTCCGGAAGCTGGAAACATCGGGCAAGCCGTGGGTTTCGGCAATCAACGGCACCTGCATGGGCGGTGCATTCGAAATGTCGCTGGCCTGCCATGGCCGCGTCGCCGCCGATTCCGACAAGGTGAAGATGGCGCTCCCCGAGGTGAAGATCGGTATTTTCCCGGGCGCCGGCGGCACCCAGCGGGTGCCGCGTCTCACCGACCAGCAGCAGGCGCTGCAAATGCTGACCTCCGGCCAGAACCTGTCGCCGCAGAAGGCGAAGTCGATGGGCCTGATCCACGAGGTCGCCGAGCCGGCCAAGCTGGTCGAGACTGCGAAGGCCATGATCAGGAACGGCCTCAAGCCGGTAGCGCCGTGGGACGAGAAGGGGTTCAAGCTGCCCGGCGGTCCGGTCTATTCGGCGGCGGGCGCCAATCTGTGGCCGCCGGCCATCGCCATCCTGCGCCGCGAGACCTATGGCAATTATCCGGCCGCCGCGGCGGTCCTGAAATGCGTCTATGAGGGCCTGCTGGTGCCGTTCGACACCGCGCTCAGGATCGAACAGCGCTATTTCACGGAGATCATGCAGACCAAGGAAGCGGCGGCGATGATCCGCTCGCTGTTCGTGTCGTTGCAGGAACTCAACAAGGGCGCGCGCCGCCCGGCCGGCGTGCCGCAAACCAGGTTCAAGAAGATCGGCATTCTCGGCGCGGGCTTCATGGGTGCCGGTATCGCCTATGTCACGGCCAAAGTCGGCATCCCGGTCGTGCTGCTCGACCGCGACATGGAGTCCGCCGAGAAGGGCAAGGCCCATTCGGATGGCCTGATCTCGGATCAGGTGAAAAAGGGTCGTGCCAAGCCCGAGGACAAGGACAGGCTCCTGTCGCTGATCACGCCGACATCGGATTATGCCGACCTTGCCGGCTGCGATCTCGTGGTCGAGGCGGTGTTCGAGGATTCCGCGGTGAAGAAAAGCGCCACCGAACAGGCGGAAGCGGCGCTGAAGTCGTCGGCGATCTTCGCGTCGAACACCTCGACCATTCCGATCACCGCCCTGGCCAAGAATTCGGCGCGGCCGAAGAATTTCATCGGCATCCATTTCTTCTCGCCGGTCGACAGGATGATGCTGGTCGAAATCATCCTTGGCAAGAAGACCGGTGACAAGGCGCTGGCCACCGCGATCGACTTCGTGCGCGCCATCAAGAAGACGCCGATCGTCGTCAACGACACGCGCGGTTTCTACGTTAACCGCTGCGTGCTGCGCTATATGTCGGAAGCCTACAAGATGTTGATCGAGGGCGTTCCGGCGCCGATGATCGAGAACGCCGCCAAGGCCGCCGGCATGCCGGTCGGCCCGCTGGCGTTGACCGACGAGACGGCCATCGACCTCGCCCAGAAGATCATGAAGCAGACCATCAGGGATCTCGGCGACAAGGCGGTCGACCCGAAGCAGATGGCGCTGATCAACACCATGGTCGACGACCACGGCCGCTTCGGCCGCAAGAACGGCAAGGGCTTCTACGACTATCCGGCCAAGCCGGCCAAGAAGAAGCTGTGGCCGGGCCTCAAGGAGCTCTATCCGCAGCTCAAGCCGGAGAAGGTCGACTATGCGGAATTGCAGCAGCGCCTGCTGGTTACCATCGCGTTGGAAGCGGCTCGGGTGATGGAGGAGGGCATCGTCACCGATCCGCGCGAGGCCGATGTCGGCTCGATCCTGGCCTTCGGCTTCGCGCCCTATACGGGCGGCGCGCTGTCCTACATTGACGGCATCGGCGCCGGGCAGTTCGTCAAGATCGCAAAGGGCTTGCAGAAGAAATACGGGGCCGAGTTCAAGGCCCCCAAGTTGCTGCTCGACATGGCAGAGAAGGGCGAGACTTTCTACCAGCGCTTCGACCCCCACGCGAAGGGCGACGTGAAGCAGGCGGCCTAAGCGTGGCCGGAATCAAAGGTGTCGCGACGCGTCCGAAAAGACGCGCCGCGCCCTAATGTATGTCTGGGGGCGCCTTGCGCGAATGATGGCCACGGCGCGCAGCCGTGGCTCTTACCAGATGGGTGACGAAAGCCGGTTGGCCTTTCGCTGCCTGCCGACGGACATCGATTTCAACCGCCATCTCAACAATGCCCGCTATATGATGCTGGCGGACCTTGGCCGCATCGATATCTTCATCCGCGCCGGCCTCATCACGCTGGCGAGAACGAATGGCTGGGCGCCGATGATCGGCGGACTGCAATCGGCCTATGTGCGTGAAATCAGACTGTGGCGGCGTTTCGAAGTGGTGTCTTCGATCGAGACCTGGCAAGGCAGCCAGGTCATCGGCAAGCACCGTTTCGTCCTCGACAATGGCGAGACCGCCGCATTGATCATGACGACGGCCGGCGTCTACGACCGCAACGCCCGGCGCTTTCTCGATATTGACGAGGTCGTCGCCGCGCTTGGCCGCTCCGCCCAGCCGCGTCCGCCCAGCGAAGCCGAGCGGGCGTTCATGGCCTCGCATCAAAACCTGCGCGATCAGGCCAAGCGGACCGGTTGACCTGGAAGCCGGAATTGGCGCGGCCAGCAAAGATGTGGTGCGATGGCACAGCCGGTGGACAAACCTTCATTCGAAGACTAGAAAGGAAAGGCATTTTTTCCTTTTTGCAAGGAGAGCGGAATTGCTCTCGCATGACCGTGTTTGGGCCGCCATCGACGCTCTGGCCGAGCGGTATTCGCTCTCGGCTTCCGGCCTGGCGAAGCGGGCCGGCCTTGATTCGACTGCCTTCAACAAGTCGAAGCGACTGTCGTCGGACGGCAGGCCACGCTGGCCCTCGACCGAATCGCTGGCCAAGATCATCGAGGCGACGGGCGCTTCGCTCGACGAATTCACCGGGCTGATAGAAGGTCGGGCCGGCCACGGCGCGATGCCCGCCCGCGGGCGTGCCGTTCCGCTGCTCGGCTTTGCCCAGGCCGGCGCCGGCGGTTTTTTCGACGATGCCGGCTTCCCGGCCGGTCAAGGCTGGGATCTGGTGGAACTGCCGGCGCAATCGACCGAGAGTTCCTATGCGCTTCAGGTGCAAGGCGATTCCATGCTGCCGCTCTACCGCAATGGCGACGTGCTCATCGTCGAGCCGGCAGCCCTCATCCGCAAGGGCGATCGCGTCGTCGTCAAGACGACGGGCGGCGAGGTGATGGCCAAGGTGCTCGATCGCCAGACCGCCAGGTCGATCGCACTGGTTTCGCTCAATCCCGATCATCCCGACCGCGACATTCCCATGCGCGAGGTTGAATGGGTGGCGCGGATCGTCTGGGCAAGCCAATAGGGTGCGGGCGGGTGCGGCTTCCTCATCTTGTCCTTGCGGTTCTGATGATCGCGGTGATGGCCACCCTGGTGGTCGCCGGCGGCCGCGCGCTGAAGGGCGGCGAAACTGCCGTCGCGGTGGAACAGATCGATCCGAGCGCCGATACGGTCTCCGAGCCAGGCACCGACGGCGTGCCGGAGGAGCCGGCCACATCGGCCATTGCCGCTCCGCCGCCGTCTGCCGCTAGGCCGCACTCGCGTGCGATCGATCCCCAAGTCGTCGCGCCGCCGGAGCTTCCCGGCAAGGAACTGGAGCGGGTGGAGCCGCGTGCGCCGTTGAGCAAGCTGGCGCTGGCCATGCCGCCCAAGCCGAAAATGCCGGACGACTGGAAAGGGACGAAGCTGTTCCAGCCGGTCGCGCCCGCCGCCGGACTGATCGAGGCGAAGGGCTATTCGGTCGCGGTTTCCGGCATCGAGATCATCGGGCAGGACGAGACCTGCACCTCGGACGGTAAATCCTGGCCCTGCGGTGTCCGTGCGCGCACGGCGTTCCGCGCCTTCCTGCGCGGCCGGGCGGTGGTCTGCGCCGTGCCGCCGGAAGGCGGCCGCGACCTGATCGCGGCCGACTGCCGGATCGGCAAGCAGGATGTCGGCCAATGGCTGGTCGAGAACGGCTGGGCGCGCGCCGCCAAAGGCGGCCCTTACGTCGAAGCCGGGGAAAAGGCGCGCAGCGAAAGGAAAGGCATTTTCGGATCGGCGCCAAGCCTTTCAGGCGTGCCTTCGATGCCGGCCGTGCCCGCCCAGGCCCCGCAAGCGCCGGGCTCGATCCTGGAAGAGGTCGGCGGCATTCTCAAGCCAGCTGACCAGCCAACGCCTTCTGAATGAGCCCGCGCGTCTCGGCGATGCCGTAGAGTGCCGCGAACGAGCCGAAGCGCGGTCCGCGCTCCTGGCCGATCAGCACCTGGTAGATCATCTGGAAGAAGGCGCCCGAAACGCCGGGACCACCTTCGGGGCTCTTCTTGGAATGATCCTGATAGCGTTCCACCTTGCGGGCGACATTGAGCGCGGCGTTCTGGATCGCCTCGCCGTCCGAGCCCGCCGGCAGCGCGCCAAGCGCCTGATCCAACGCTTCCAGCGCCTGCCGCTCGACGTCGTCGGGCGCGCGGAAGGTCTTCGTCGGCTTCACGAAATCGTCGAAATAGCGGATTGCATAACCCGTCAGCCTGTCGAGCTCAGGGTGGGTCGCCGGCGTCACGCCCCGCACATGGCGCGAGATGAAGCCCCACAGCACGTCCTTGTTCTGCGCATTGGAGGCGCTGACCAGGTTGAGCAGCAGCGAGAACGGAACGGGCATGTCGATGGCGGGCGGATTGCCGTCGTGCATGTGCCAGACCGGGTTGCCCAGCCGTTCCTTCCAGTCCTGCCTCCGATAGGCTGAAAGGAAGGTGTAATATTCGTCCACGGCCCGCGGGATGACGTCGAAATAGAGTTTCTTGGCCTGCCGCGGCCGCTGGTACATATAGAGGCCCAGGCTCTCCGTCGGCGCATAAGTCAGCCACTCGTCGATGGTCAGCCCGTTGCCCTTGGATTTGGAGATCTTCTGGCCGTTCTCATCCAGGAACAGCTCGTAGACGAAATGCTCCGGCGCGTGCCCGCCCAGGATGTTGCAGATGCGGTCATAGACCACCGCATTGGTCTGATGGTCCTTGCCGAACATCTCGAAATCGACCCCAAGGGCCGCCCAGCGCATGCCGAAATCGGGCTTCCATTGCAGCTTCACCTTGCCGCCGGTAACCGGCAGCGTGGTCTCGGTACCGTCATCGTCGAAGGTGATGGTGCCCGCCTTGGCATCGACATGCTTCATGGGAACGTAGAGCACGCGGCCGCTCCTCGGCGAAATCGGCAGGAACGGGCTGTAGGTCGCCTGCCGCTCCTCGCCCAGCGTCGGCAGCATCACCGCCATGATCTGGTCGTAGCGTTCGGCCGCGCGCAAGAGCATCGCGTCGAAGCGGCCGGTCTTGTAGTACTGCGTCGCGCTGGCGAACTCGTAGTCGAAGCCGAACGTGTCGAGGAAGCGGCAGAGCATCGCGTTGTTGTGGTCGGCGAAACTCGCATAATCGCCGCCGAAAGG
Organism: Mesorhizobium sp. ESP-6-2; assembly: GCF_020164675.1. Classification (NCBI taxonomy): domain Bacteria; kingdom Pseudomonadati; phylum Pseudomonadota; class Alphaproteobacteria; order Hyphomicrobiales; family Phyllobacteriaceae; genus Mesorhizobium; species Mesorhizobium sp. ESP-6-2. The sequence continues at coordinate 94,191 of NZ_JAIUGT010000005.1, read as the reverse complement.
GTTGGGTACCGAAGACAGCGGCTTGTGCAGATGCGGCTCCAGCGCCGCGCGATCCGGCACGCTGTCGGGTATCTTGCGCATGCCGTCCATGTCGTCGGAAAAGCACAGCAGCTTGGTGGCGACCTTGTCCTGCGTGATGACGCGGAAGGCATGCCGCACCATCGAGGTGCGTGCCACCTCGCCGAACGTGCCGATATGCGGCAGGCCGGACGGGCCATATCCGGTTTCGAAGAGCACCGTCTGCGGGAGTTCGCGACCCTTGTAGCGCTCGATGATCTTGCGGGCCTCCTCGAACGGCCACGCCTTGCTTTCGGCGGCCGCCGTCAGCACTTCGGGATTGAGATCGATGATGTTTGATCCCGCCATGTCACTGTTTTCCAAAATTAGACGCCGGCAAAGCCGCAAATGAGGATTTTCAACCGGTCTCTATGCGCGCCTGACCGGAGCGTCAACGAGCGCGGCGCTTTTTCCTTGCAGCGCAGGGAACGCGTTCCTACCTTCGCAGCCCGTATCGAGGAGTTGTTGAATGCCGACCCCGCATGAAGCGCTGATCTACCTGATGGTCATCACCTCCGCCTCCGACCGCGACATGACGGATGTCGAGCTGGCGCGGATCGGCGAGGTCGTCCGCTCATGGCCGGTGTTCGAGGATTTCGACCACGACCGCCTGGTTGGCGTCGCCCAGGCCTGCCAGAAGAAGCTGCATGAAAAGGGCGGGCTGGAGGGTGTCCTGGCAGGCGTGGCCGAGGCCCTGCCGGAGCGCCTGCGCGACACCGCCTATGCGGCCGCCTTCGAGGTCGCGGCCGTCGATCTCGAAATGCGGATGGAGGAGGTGCGGGTGCTCCAGCTCATTCGCCTCAAGCTCGATCTCGACACGCTGACCGTCGCGGCGATCGCCCGCGCGGCCAAGGCGCGCTTGCGCACGTTGACCTGAGGGGCGACATTCAACCCGACCGGAAGAAACTGATCGGGACCGGATCAGAAAAAGCTGACCGGGACCGGATCAGAAGAAACTGACCGGGAAATAGCGCAGGTAGAACTCGGCGAACGTGCCTTTCAGCGAAATCTCCTGCAGCGCGTAGTCGAGAGCGGCGGCCAGCGCCGGGTCATCGGATCGGGCGGCGATGGCCATGCCTGAACCCAGATATTCCGGCGCCAGATAGGGTCCGCCGGCAAAACGGCAACAGCCGGCAGCATCCGAACCGCCCAGCCAGAATGCGAAACGCATGCCATCGCCGAAGGCGGCATCGATCTTGCCGGCCTTGAGGTTGGCGTAGAGGTCTTCCGGCCTGTCGAAGGTGACGACCTGAACGGTGTTGAAATAGTCGCGCAGCATGCGCTCATGCGCCGAGCCTGATATCACGCCGACACGCTTGCCGCGCAGCTTGGCGAACAGCGGCTCGGTCAGCGCCTCGCCCCTCGGCATGATGAAGCGCGCCGGAAATTGCAGGTAGGAGCGCGAGAAGGCGTATGTCTGGCGTGACTGCGGCGTCGCGGCGATGCCGGCGATGATCGCTTCGCCTTCGCCTTTCTCAAGTGCTCCTTCGAGCTCGGCCCACGGCAATGCCTGGATCTGACATTTGTCGACGATGCCGAGCTCGGCGCAGATGGCGCGCGCCAGGTCGATGTGGAAACCGGACAGTTTTCCCGCGCCGTCCAGGAAGTTGAAGGGCGGGAAATCGGTTGTGGTCAGGAACCGCAGCCGCGGCAGTGCGGAGAGATCCGGTTTCGGCAGCCGCTCCTTGGCATCCCACAGCACCGGCACCTGCGGCTCGGCCGCGCGCGCGTCCTCACCCGACGCCAGCGACGCGATCAGCATCGACGCAAGGACGAGGGACCTCCGCTGGAACGCCATGATAAATTTCCACCGCACCTGTGTTCGCATCGGTTCTGGTACGAAAATAGTACAGGCACAATGCTTTTTGATTTCAACGCGCCGATTTCAGGATATGCTTTAGCAGGTTTGCAAACAGCAGTGGCTGCCCTGGTGGGGGACCAGGGTCGAGAACCACAACCACAAGGGAGCGCTTTGCAATCCATGGTCGGTGGCGAAGTGCCAACAAGGCACGGATCATCGATCTCAACGAGGCAACATGGGGTTTGATGTTGCGATGGGTCAGTTCGATCGCACGTTGGAATACATAGATCACCTGCAGCATGCCGGAACGGCGGCTGCGGTTTGCGAGAGGCTGTTGGGCATAACGTCGGATTTTGGCCTGACCGCTCTGATGGCGGGCACCGTGCCGCAGCCGGGCACGCCGACCGGCCAGCAAAAGCAGCATGTGCTGCTTTGCGACTGGCCTGTCGAATGGCTGGAGCGCTACGTGGCGCGCAACTATGTCGATCACGACCCGATCGTCAGCCACATGAAACAGTTGCAGGCGCCGTTCCAATGGCGGGAAGCGGCCCAGGGCGTTAGCATCGACAGAAGCAGCGGCGAAGTGATGGGCGACGCCGTCGTGTTCAAGCTGCGCGACGGGCTGGCCTTTCCGCTGATCACGCTCGATGGCCAGATCGTCATGGTATCGCTGGGCGGCGAGGCCGTGGAACTGTCCGCCGCCGAGTTCGGCCTGGTGTCGCTGGTGTCGACCTATGCGGTGGGCCGCGCCATGCAGCTTCACACGAAGGCCAGCAAGACCATTGATAATGTCGAGCTGACGCCGCGCGAACGCGAATGCCTGCAATGGGCCGCCGTCGGCAAGTCTGAATGGGAGATTTCGCAAATCCTCGGCATCTCCGAACACACGTCGGAGAAACACCTCCTTAACGCCAAAAGCAAACTCGGCGCCGTCAACCGCGTACAGGCAGTCGCTGAAGCGATAAGGCGCGGCTACATTAGTTAGGTCGGCCGGGTCGGCCTAGAAATTCCTGCCTACGTGATCGCGTAATTTTCTTGCGAGGGCACGGCCGTATCTTCCTCTTGAACAGGAGACGGCAAAATGATTTTTTCCCTTACAACAAAAGAACTGATGGAACATCCCGATCTGTGGGAGGCCGTGCATCGGCTGCGCTACAGGATCTTTGTCGAGGAAATGGGGTGGGAGGACCTGCGGCGCCCCGATGGCTTCGAGATCGACCAGTTCGATCATGACGAAGCGGTGCATCAGATCGTCATCAGAGGCAACGAGGTCGCGGGCTATCAGAGGATGTTGCCGACCACGCGGCCACATCTCTTGACCGAGGTGCTGGCCGATCTTTCCGTGGGAACGCCGCCCTCGGGTCCGAACATCTGGGAACTGACCCGCTATGCGGTGGCCCCCGGCTTTCGCGACGGCCGCCGAGGCGTCTCGACCGTCGGCACCGAGCTTATTGCCGGCTTCGTCGAGTGGGGTCTGAAGCGCGGCGTCGACAAGGTGATCATCGAGTTCGAGCCAATGTGGGTGCTGCGTGCGCTGCAGCTGCATTTCCTGGCCACGCCGCTGGGCTATCAGCGCACCTATGGCAACCAGCAGGTCGTCGCGACGCTGCTCACCTTCAACGAGCACACGCTGGATGTGGTGCGTTCGCGTCGCAATCACCACGCTCCCGTTCTGGCCAGGGGATATCCCGATATGTTCGGGCAAAGGCGGGCGTCATGAGATCGGAAACGGCCATGAACGCGCACCCGCAACCCGAACTGCGCAACCACACGCTGATCGTCACCGTATCGTCGACCGACGGCCGGCCGGTGCTCGACAGAAGGGCCTATGAAAGCCTGGCAAGGACGTTCCACGAAGCCGCCGACAATGACGACGTTCGTGTCGTCGTGCTGCGCGGCCTGGCGGGCTGCTTCTGCCTCGGCGGCGATTTTTCCGAATTCCTCGACGCTACCAAGCACCAGAAGCTGATCGCCGCCGTCACCGACATGTTCCGCACGCTGGCGACGTTCCCCAAACCCATACTGGCCTGTGTCGACGGCGATGCGGTCGGCGTCGGCTGCACCATCCTGTTCCATTGCGACATGGTGATCGCGTCCGCCGAAAGCACGTTCCGGGTGCCGTTCGTCGATTTCGGCCTGGTGCCGGATGCCGCGACCAGCATTCTGGCGCCGCAGAAGCTCGGCTATGCCGGCGCCTTCCGCTTTTTCTGCCTCGGCGACACGCTGCGCGCCGACGACGCCAGGGCGCTCGGCCTAGTCGCCGAGATCGTTTCCGAAGGCAGCGTCGAGGAGGCAACGCTCGGCCGGGCAAGGCAGCTCGCCAGGAAGCCGGTCGCCGCCCTGCTGCAGACGCGCGGCCTGCTCAAGGGGAACCCCGCGGAACTTTGCGAACGCATCGATCAGGAGATTTCGCTGTTCCAGCAGGCGCTGCAGGACGACACCACGCTGCGGCGGCTGCAGCGGATTGCCCGGTTGGCAGCCTGAGCGTCGCGCCGAAGGCGTTGCGCCACGCGGTCCAGTGCCGCGTGGCGCAGGCACCGTCAGTCCTGTTTTGCCAGGAATGACGGCCCTTCGCCGATGATTTTCTTGTCTTCCTTGCCGATGATGTCGAGGTCGCGGCCGTCATAAGGCAGCGACAGGAGGATGCGCCGCATCACCGCCAGCCGCGCGCGGCGCTTGTCGTTGGCACGCACGATGATCCAGGGAGCGAATTCCTTGTGGGTGCGCTCGAACATGGTATCGCGCGCCCTGGTGTAATCGTCCCACTTGGTAATGCCGGCAATGTCGATCGGCGAAAACTTCCAGCTCTTCAGCGGACTGTGGCGGCGATCGTGAAATCGCTCGAGCTGCGTTTCCCGGCCGATGTTCAGCCAGAATTTGAAGAAGTGGATGCCGTCATTGACGATCATCCTTTCGAAGTGCGGCGTCTCGTCGAGAAACTTCTCGTGCTGTTCGGGCGTGCAGAAGCCCATCACCGGTTCGACGCCGGCGCGGTTGTACCAGGAACGGTCGAACGTGACGAATTCGCCCGCGGTCGGGAAGTGGTCTGCATAACGCTGGTAGTACCATTGCCCCAGCTCGGTCGGCGTCGGCTTGGTCAGCGCCACGTTGCGTGCCGTGCGCGGGTTGAGGTACTGGCGCAGGACGAAAATCGTGCCGCCCTTGCCGGCCGCGTCGCGGCCCTCGAACAGCGCCATCATCCGCTTGCCTGTCGACAGCAGCCACGCCTGCGCCTTGACCAGCTCGATCTGCAATGCCTCGAGCGTCTCGTCATACTCGTCGCTTTTCATCTTCTTGTCGTAGGGATAGCCGCCCGCGGTCAGCTTACGCTCCTCGACCCAGTCCGGCAGTGCCGGATTCTCGATGTCGAACTCCCGCTCCTTGCCGTTGATCCTGAGCTTCAGCGGCCCCGGGGTCGGCGCGGCGGTGTTTTCCTTGGCTTTTTTCATCGAGACGAACCTTTCCAGCTTACGGACTCGTGCTATTGAGCCATTGCAGTGCCGCGCGCCGCTTCAGACGCAAGGGGCGCTGCACTTTTGGATTTTGCGCATGATCCTTTCCGAAAATCGATTCTGATTTTTCGGCGTCATGCGCCAGGCCGGTCCAGCGAAATTGCCGGACCGGGAGCGGGGCGCAGGCGCGAATGGCGGACCAGGGCGCAGACGAGAAGGGTATGGCGCAAGCGCTTGCCGCGCGGCTGTGGAACAGCCGATGGCTGCTCGTCGCCGGTCTTGTCGCGGTCATGGCGGTTTATGCCTTTGCGGGCATTTCCGCCTATGTGCTGCTGCCGGCGCTGGCTTTGCTGCTGGTGGCGGCGATGATACCGGCTGGAGCCACGCGCCAGCCCGGCGAAAGCGGCGCGGCGATCGAGGCCATCGGCCTGCAACGCCTGTCCGGCGAATATCTGGCGGCGGCCGTCGCCGACCCCTTGATCATCTTCGACCATGCCGCGGCCATCGTTCATGCCAACGCCGCCGCCTTCGCCGCCTTCGGCGGCATCGCGCCTGGCGTATCGCTGTCGCTGAAATTCCGGGCGCCGGAAATGCAGGCTCTTCTGGACGGCGTGCTGTCGGGCGAGGTCGCGTCGGATGTCATCGACTACACCGAGAGGCTGCCGGTCGAGCGGACGTACCGGGTCAGTGCCTCCTCGGTCGGTCACGGCACCGATCTCTATGTAATGGTGTTCAAGGACCAGAGCGAAGCGCGCCGCATCGACCGCATGCGCGCAGATTTCATCGCCAATGCCAGCCACGAATTGCGCACGCCGCTCGCCTCGATATCCGGTTTCATCGAAACGCTGCGCGGGCCGGCCCGCAACGATCCGGCGGCGCGCGAGCAGTTCCTGCAGATCATGCAGAACCAGACCGGCCGCATGGCACGCCTGATCGATGACCTTTTGTCGCTGTCGCGGCTGGAGATGAAGCCTTATCTGCGGCCGGGGACGGAGGTCGATCTGCGCCAGACCGTCGACAGCGTTATCGATTCGCTGGCCCCGCTGGCGCGCGAAAACGGCGTCGTCATCGAGCGGGATTTCGCCGGCGGCCCTCTCGAAGTGCCGGGCGACCGCGACGAACTGTTCCAGGTCTTCGAGAACCTTCTGGAAAACGCCTGCAAATATGGGCAGTCGGGCGGCCGCGTGGTGGTGTCGATCGCGCGCCGCGACCCCGAGGGCGAAGCGGGCATCGACGTGACGATCAGGGATTTTGGCCCCGGCATTCCCGAGGAGCACATTCCGCGCATCACGGAACGCTTCTATCGCGTCGACGTCGAGAGCAGTCGAACCCAGAAGGGCACAGGCCTTGGCCTGTCGATCGTCAAGCATATCCTGACGCGCCACAACGCCAGGCTCTCGATCAAGTCCGAAGTCGGCAAGGGTGCCGCCTTCTCGGTTCATTTGCCGGCGGCCTGAGCCGCCCTAGTTTTCAGGGTGCCATTTCTTTTTTCTGTCATCCGGTTAGCGTATCAGCGGGGATTCGAGGAAACGACTCAAAATCAGATCATCCGTGGGAAGGCATTCGGTCATGCAGTCCGTGCACATAGTCAGCGCCTATGACGAGGAGCTGAAAGATCTGTCGAAGCGCATCGCCGCCATGGGCGGACATGCCGAACGCATGGTCGAACAGGCGATCTCCGCTCTGGTCAACGCCGATCCCGGCCTTGCCCAGAAGGTGATCCGCGACGACGCCGTCCTCGACGAAGGCCAGCGCGAAATCGACGACAGGGCAATCATCATCATCGCCAGGCGCCAGCCGATGGCGACGGACTTGCGCGAGATCGTCGGCGCAATCCGCATCTCGGCCGATCTCGAGCGGGTCGGCGATCTTGGCAAGAATGTCGCCAAGCGTGTGGTGGCGGTTGCCGACGGGCGCCAGCCGACCAGCCTGTTCCGCGGCCTCGAAGCCTTGGCCGACCTGGCGTTGACCCAACTCAAGGAAGTGCTCGACGTCTACGCCTCGCGCTCGGTCGAAAGGATCGGCTTCGTACGTGACCGCGACGACCAGATCGACGCCATGTACACGTCGCTGTTTCGCGAATTGCTGACCTACATGATGGAAGATCCGCGCAACATCACGCCTTGCACGCATCTGCTGTTCTGCGCCAAGAACATCGAACGCATCGGTGATCATGCCACCAACATTGCCGAGACGATCTACTATATCGTCACCGGCGACCAGATGCCGAGCGAGCGGCCGAAGGGCGACAAGACGGACAAGATCGGCCTTTCCGCAACGCAGCCGGTCAAGTGAACGCACTTTCTCTCGAACGCTTGGTCGTATTGCGCTAGACTATCCCCAGGCAAGCCTGCTGTTCCCCAGGGAAGGCAGTGCTTCGGGAGGCTGCGATGGAATATGTCCGGGATTTCAAGCCCGCGCCGCCGACATCGGCCGTCATCGCCTCCAGCGTCTACACAGCCGGGCGCCGCATCGCCGACATCCCGATCGAGGAAGCCGGCGAGTGGGCCAGGAAAGCGGGCCACGTCGTATGGATCGGGCTGCTTGAACCCGATCGCGAGCTCTTGTTGCGCGTCCAGGCTCAATTTCATCTGCATGAGCTAGCAATCGAGGATGCGGAGCATCCGCACCAGCGGCCGAAGATCGAGCAGTATGGCGATGCGCTGTTCATCGTCGCCCGCACCGCGCAGCTGATCGAGGGCCGCGTCACCTTCGGCGAGACGCATCTGTTCGTGGGCAGCGGCTACATCGTCAGCGTCAGGCACGGCCCTTCGACATCCTATGCTGCGGTGCGCCAGCACTGGGAAAGCTGCCCGCATTCACTGGCCAAGGGCGAGGATTTCGTCCTCTATGCCATTCTCGATTTCATCGTCGACAACTACATGCCGGTGCTCGAGCAGATCGAGGATGAGGTCGAGGCGATCGAGGACCGGGTCCTGCTGAAGCCGATGAGCGGCCCCGATATCGAACGCCTTTATATGCTGCGCCGCGATCTGTTGCGGCTGCGCAATGCCGCACTGCCGCTGGTGGAGGTCTGCCGACGGCTGACCAGCGCCGACCTGCCGCAGATCCATTCAGCCATGCACCCGCTGTTTCGCGACGTGACCGACCATATCCGCACCGTCCAGGAAAAGATCGACAGCTTGCGAGAAGTGCTGGCCTTCGCCTTCGAGGCGAGCCTGCTGGTGGGCCAGAGCCAGGAAACGGCGATCTCGAAAAAGCTCGCCTCATGGGCGGCAATCCTGGCTGTGCCGACAGCCTTCGCGGGCATATACGGCATGAATTTCAGCGACATGCCGGAACTGAAAATGGAATGTGGCTACCCGATGGTGCTGCTGGCGATCGCGCTGATCTGCAGCTTCCTCTACTGGCGGTTTCGCAAGAATGGATGGCTGTGAGAGTAGGGCAGTAGGGCAGTAGGGCAGTAGGGCAGTAGGGCAGTAGGGCAGTAGGTTAAGAGAACGCTCGGGAGCGGAAATTCAAAACATACTGCCCTACTGCCCTACTGCCTTAGCCCCTTATCGATTGCGCCTCCGCTCCGCGGCCGGCTGGAACGCCACGCGGGCATGGTATTTACAATAGGGGCCGGTTTCGGCGGCTTCGTTGCCGCAGAAATTGAAGTCCTCCGACAGCGGATCGCCGTTCGGCCATTTGCAGGTGCGCTCGGTGAGTTCGGTGAGCTGGAGGTGCCGCGAGATCGGCACCACCACATTCTCGACCGGCCGGATATAGTGGCGGGCCACCGGCTCGGCATCGAACTGCGCCTGCAGCGCCGTTGCTCCGATCGACGTCGTGACGTGGCGGGTCGCACTCGCGGCGCGCGGCACCGATTTCTGCGCGCCCGACCCTTGCGCCGTCTTCTTCTGGCGTGCCGGCGCCGCCGTGGCGCGCCCGCGGCCCGACAATTTCAGCCGGTGCACCTTGCCGATGACGGCATTGCGGCTGACCCCTCCAAGCTGGGCAGCAATCTGGCTTGCGCTCAGACCCTCCGACCACAGTTTTCTCAAGAGTTCGACCCGCTCGTCAGTCCAATTCATGACCGCGCTCCTGCTAAGCGTACGGCAATCAGAATCCCTTCCCGGCCCAGCACCACTGCTGGGGCAGACACCACATATATCTGGTGATTAGGTCCGCCGCACGAAATCTAGTTATTTCCCGACTACAACTACCTTATGCGCTGACTCGGTGACAAGAGTCCGAAGTGCAACACGAATCGGTTTTTTCGGTTTTCCCCAACTTGCCAGCTCACTTATGAGCCGGCGTCCCGTCGGGAGGCTTGCCGCGCGCCACTACGCGACGTTTTCGTTGACTTCATGGCTGAAAAACCCGATAAGCCGCAAAGGCCGCCGCTTTGGCGGCTTTTTTGATTTTCCGGTTCCGGAGACGCATATAATGAGCGGTTCGGCGCTTTTCGAGACCTTTGCTCGCGCACCCCTGGCCTTCGACCATGGGGAAGGCACCTGGCTGGTTACCGACAAGGGCGAGCGATATCTCGATTTTGCCGGCGGCATAGCCGTCAATTCGCTGGGCCACGGCCATCCGCATCTGGTTGCGGCGCTCACCGAGCAGGCTGCCAAGCTCTGGCACGTCTCCAATCTCTACGAGATCCCGGGGCAGAGCCGACTTGGCGAGCGGCTGGCCGACGCCACCTTCGCCGACAAGGTGTTCTTCACCAATTCGGGCGCCGAGGCGCTGGAATGCGCGATAAAGACGGCGCGGCGCTACCATTTCGTCAAGGGGCATCCCGAGCGCTTCCGCGTCATCACTTTCGAAGGCGCCTTCCATGGCCGCACGCTGGCGACCATCGCCGCCGGCGGCCAGTACAAATATCTCGAAGGTTTCGGCCCCAAGGTCGAGGGTTTCGATCAGGTCGGCTTCGACGATATCGACGCCGCCGAAAAGGCGATCACGCCGGAGACCGCGGCGATCCTGATCGAACCGGTGCAGGGCGAGGGCGGTATCCGCCCGGTGCCGACACAATCGCTGAAGCGGCTGCGGCAGCTCTGCGACCAGCACGGCCTGCTGTTGATCTACGATGAAGTCCAGTGCGGCATCGGCCGCACCGGCAAGCTGTTCGCTCATGAATGGTCGGGGGTCGCTCCAGACATCATGGCCATCGCCAAAGGCATTGGCGGTGGCTTCCCGATGGGCGCCTGCCTTGCCACCGACGAGGCGGCTGTCGGCATGACCGCGGGTGTCCACGGCACTACGTTCGGCGGCAACCCGCTGGCCATGGCGGTCGGCAATGCCGTGCTCGACGTGGTGCTGGAGGAGGGCTTCCTGGCGGATGTGCAGCGCAAGGCGCTGTTGTTGAAGCAAGGGCTGGCAGGGGTGGCCGACGAATTCCCCGAGGTCATCGAGGGCATCAGGGGCACGGGGCTGATGCTGGGCCTCAAATGCGCCATGCCCAACGGCAAGGTGAACATGGCGCTGCGCGACCAGCATCTGCTCGCGGTTCCGGCTGGCGACAACGTCATTCGCCTGCTGCCGCCGCTCACCGTCACGGACAGCGAGATCCATGAAGCGCTCGAGCGCATTCGCGCCGGCGCCAAGACCCTGTCCGAGGCCATCGCCGCTGAAGCCGCGAAGTAATTCGAAAGCTCCTGATGTCACTTCGTCATTTCACCGACCTCTCCGCCGTTTCCGAAGGCGACCTGCGCTCCATGCTGACCGACGCAGTGGAGCGCAAGGCGCGCCTCAAGGCGGGCGAGCGGTCGAAACCGCTCGAAGGCAAGGTGCTGGCGATGATCTTCGACAAGCCGTCGACGCGCACGCGCGTCTCCTTCGATGTCGGCATGCGTCAGCTTGGCGGCGAGACCATCATGCTGACCGGCACCGAGATGCAGCTCGGCCGCTCCGAGACCATCGCCGACACAGCCAAGGTTCTGTCGCGCTATGTCGATGCCATAATGATCCGCACCACCTCGCATGAGCGGCTGCTGGAGCTGACCGAGAATGCGACCATCCCGGTGATCAACGGGCTCACCGACGATACCCATCCTTGCCAGCTGATGGCCGACATCATGACCTTCGAGGAGCATCGCGGTCCGGTCGCCGGCAAGACCATCGCCTGGACTGGCGACGGCAACAACGTGCTGCATTCGCTGCTGGAAGCCTCGGCGCGGTTCCGCTTCAACCTCAACGTCGCGGTGCCCGAAGGCAGCGAGCCGGCGCAGAAGCACGTCGACTGGTCAACCGCACATGGCGGCAAGCTCTCCTTTACCCGCTCGCCAGAGGAAGCCGTCGACCAGGCCGACTGCGTCGTCACCGACTGCTGGGTGTCGATGGGCCAGGAGCACCGCGCCCGCGGCCACAACGTGTTTTCGCCCTACCAGGTCAACGCCAAGCTGATGGCCAAGGCAAAGCCCGACGCGCTGTTCATGCACTGCCTGCCGGCGCATCGCGGCGAGGAAGTGACCGATGAGGTCATCGACGGTCCGCATTCGGTGGTCTTCGACGAGGCCGAGAACCGGCTCCACGCCCAGAAGGCCGTGCTTGCCTGGTGTCTTGGGGCCTGAAGTGGACTTGAAGTGTCTTGGCGCTCGACGTGCCGGGGAACTTGATCTCCGGAGGCGCGATGCCTATCTGCGCGGCATCACGCAAATCAAGCGCGTTTAGACGCATGCTCCCCAAAGGGCGGCATGGCCGCGCCCTGGAGCTTTGTCATGCTGGAAACCCATCAAGTGGCTGAACATCACCCCAAACTCGGCGAATTCGGTTACGCTGGCGATGATCACGTCGTGCCCTTCGAGGTCGGTCCGCTCGATGTGCGCGGCCGCACCGTGCAGCTCGGGCCGATGCTCGATGCGATCCTTGGCCGCCATGACTATCCCGAGCCGGTTGCCCGGCTGCTGGCGGAAGCCTGTGTGCTGACGGTGCTGCTAGGCACCTCGCTCAAGTTCGAGGGCAAGTTCATCCTGCAGACCCGCACCGACGGGCCTGTCGACATGCTGGTCGCGGATTTTTCCACGCCCTCGGCGCTGCGTGCCTATGCGCGCTTCGATGCCGACCGGCTGGAGGCGCTGATTGCGGCCGGCGAGACCTCGCAGCAAACGCTGCTCGGCAACGGTGTGCTGGCGCTGACCATCGACCAAGGTGCCCACACGCAGCGCTACCAGGGCATCGTCCAGCTCGACGGCGAGACCCTGGAAGAGGCCGCGCGCACCTATTTCCGCCAGTCGGAGCAGATCCCGACCGATCTCCGGCTTTCCGTCGCCAAGCTTTTGACGCCCGGCCCCGGCGGCGCGCGCGAGCAGTGGCGGGCGGGCGGCATCCTGGCGCAGTTCCTGCCGCAGGCCTCCGAGCGCATGCGCGTTCCTGACCTGCCCGGCAGGGATGGCGATCCGCGCGAGGAGATCCACGATCCCACAGACAATTCCTGGCAGGAATTGCTGGCGCTGCTCGGCACCATCGAGCCGACCGAACTGATCGATCCGACCATCGGCGCCGAGCGGCTGCTCTATCGTCTGTTCCACGAGCATGGCGTGCGCGTCTTCGGCGGCGTTCCCGTCGCCGATCAGTGCTCATGCTCCCGCGACAAGATCCGCGGCATCCTCGAGGGCTTCTCCGCGCAGGAGATCAAGGACAGCACCGAGGACGGCGGCATCCACGTCGCCTGCGAGTTCTGTTCGACGCAATATGACTTCGACCCGGCCGAGTTTGCGGCGCAGTGAAGTGCTTCGTTCTCCTCGTCACTATACGGGGAGAAGGTGCCGGCAGGCGGATGAGGGGCAGCGCTGAGTTCGGCGTTAGGGCAGTCTTCATTCGGTGCGCGAGATAGATCTCCAGAGTCGGCGCCGCCCCTCATTGTCCTGCCGGACATTTCTCCCCCGTATAGTGACGGGGAGAAAGAGGCTGTCGCCGCCGCTTTCGCTAATTCACCGTTCGCCTCGTCCCTGGCAGATCCAGCGAAAACGCGGGGATAGCGATGTCGAATGTCTCGCCCCGCTCGTTGCGCATGGTGTAGTGGCCGACCATGATCCCCGACGGCGTCGAGAGCGGACAGCCCGACGTGTATTGGTAGCTGTCGCCGGGATTGAGTTCGGGCTGATCGCCGACCACGCCGGCGCCTCGCACTTCCTCGACCCGGCCGGCGCCGTCGGTTATGTGCCAATAGCGCGATAACAGCTGCACGAATTCGTCGGACTGGTTGTCGATCGTTATCTGGTAGCCCCAGACGTAGCGGTTTTCCGTAGGATCCGAGCGGTCCTCGAGATAGAACGGCCTGACCTGCACTTCGATGTTGCGCGTGACGGCGCGGTACATGAGCGGCTCCAAAACAAATCCGGTGTGGAACATTCGGCGCTCTTTGCGGTTCGATCAACCGTGCGCGTCCGAGTTGCCACCTCGAGGGGGCAAGTGCCGACAAACAATGTCATTTGAGTGACACATGACAATGATGGTGTGCACCAGCAATGCCGGGCGACTCGGGCGCTCTGTCGAACTGTCGAAAACGGCCGCCAGGCGGGCCGGTTTTTCTGGAGTGACCGGATATCGATGGAACTCGCTCTCATAACCGGCTCGCTTTCGATCGCTCTCATCGCCTCAAATCTCGCCAGCATCCTGCTCGCCTGTTCGCGCCTGAAACGGCGCGCCGCCATCGCGCCGCCGGCCGGCAAGCCGCTGCCTGTGTCGATCGTCATCCCGGCGCGCGGCGTCGAGCCGTTTACCCATGAGACGCTTGAGCGCGCTTTCTCGCTCGACTGGCCGCGCTACGAACTGATCTTCTGTGTCGCCCATGCCGACGACCCCGCGGTCAAGCCGATCCGCGCCGCCATCGCCCGCTTTCCAGCCGTGCCGGCCCGCCTGCTTACCGGCGACGACCGCATCAGCGCCAACCCGAAACTGAACAATTGCGTCAAGGGCTGGGAGGCTGCGCGCCACGACTGGGTCATTCTCGCCGATTCCAACGTGCTGATGCCGAAAGACTACGTCCAGCACCTGATGGCGGCATGGCGGCGGGACACCGGCCTGGTTTGCTCGACGCCGATCGGTTCGCGGCCCGACGGCTTCTGGGCAGAAGTCGAATGCGCCTTCCTCAACACGCTGCAGGCGCGCTGGCAATATGCCGGCGAGGCGCTTGGCCTCGGCTTTGCCCAGGGCAAGAGCATGTTGTGGAACAAGCAGATGCTCGACGCCAATGGCGGCATCCGTGCGCTCGCCGCCGAGATCGCGGAGGATGCCGCGTCGACCAAACTGGTCAACAGGCTGGGCCTGCGCGTCAATCTCGTCGCTTCGCCTTTCGAGCAGCCGCTCGGGCAGCGCATGCCGGGCGAGATCTGGTCGCGCCAGGCCCGCTGGGCGCGCCTGCGCCGCGTCACCTTTCCGCTGTTCTTCGCACCCGAGATCCTGACCGGCGTGGCGGCTCCGCTCGTGCTGGCGCTGATCGCCGCAGCCAGCGCCGGCGTCAGCCTGCCCATGACAGCGCTCTGCGTGCTGGCGCTCGCCTACCTGCCGGAATGCATGCTCGCCTCGGCAAAGGGCTGGTATCTGTCGCCGCGCATCGTCACCGCGATGATCGCACGAGACCTGATGTTGCCCGCCATCTGGGCGCGCGGCTGGCTGGGTCGTGCGGTCGACTGGCGCGGCAACGCCATGACCATCGGCACCAAGGCGGCTGAACTGGAAGAGACGCCATCGCGCGCCTGATCGACGCGGACGACGATGCCTCGACCGGCCTTATTTGGCGGCCTCAAGCGCCTGCGCGATGTCTTCCAGCAGATCGTCGGTATCCTCCAGCCCGACCGACAGCCTGAGCGTGCCGGGTCCGATGCCGAGCTCGGCGCGCGCTTCGTCGCTGAGGTTCTTGTGCGTCGTCGTCGCCGGATGGGTGATCAGGCTTTTGGCGTCGCCGAGATTGTTCGAGATCAGGACGATGTCGAGCGCGTTCTGCAGGGCGAAGGCACCCTGCTTGCCGCCCTTGACGTCAAAGCAGATCAGGGTGGAGCCGCCCGACATCTGCTTCTTGACGATATCGGCCTGCGGATGGTCGGCGCGGCCGGGATAGATGACGCGGGCGATCTCCGGCTGCTCGGCCAGGAAATCGGCGATCTTGCCGGCGCTCTCCGTCTGCTGGCGCACGCGCAGCGGCAGCGTTTCCAGGCCCTTCAGCAGCGTCCAGGCGTTGAACGGCGACAGGCTGGGGCCGGTATGGCGGAAATAATCGTGCAGGTTTTCGTCGATCCATTTCTTGTCCGACAGGATGACGCCGCCGAGACAACGGCCCTGGCCATCGATGTGCTTGGTCGCCGAATAGACCACGACATGCGCGCCGAGCTGCAACGGCTTCTGCTGCAGCGGCGTGGCGAAGACATTGTCCACGACCAGCCGCGCGCCGATCGAATTGGCAAGCGAAGCGACGGCTGATATGTCCACCACCTCAAGCGTCGGGTTGGTCGGGCTTTCCAGGAAAAACAGCTTGGTGTTGGGCCGAACCGCCTTTTCCCAGTTGGCAATGTCGGTGCCGTCGACCAGCGTCGCCTCGATGCCGTAACGCGGCGCCAGCGTCTCGACCACCCAGCGGCAGGAGCCGAACAGGGCGCGCGCCGCAACGATATGATCGCCGGCCTTGACGCTGCACAGGAGGGCTGCCGTCACCGCCGCCATGCCGGACGCGGTGGCGCGCGCGTCCTCGGCGCCTTCGAGCGCGCACATGCGCTTCTCGAACATGTCGACGGTCGGATTGGCATAGCGTGAATAGATGAAGCCCGGTTCCTCGCCCTTGAAGCGGGCTTCGGCGGCTTGGGCCGTCTCATAGACATAGCCCTGGGTCAGGTATATCGCCTCGGAAGTTTCACCGAAGCCGGAACGCAGGGTCCCGCCATGCACGAGTGCGGTCTGAGGCTTCCAGTTGCGCGTCTTGCTCGTCATCGTCCTATCCAAACACAAAAAAACCGGCCGCGAAAAAGTCGCAACCGGTCCATACGGCCTTGCGGCCCGACGGTCCTTTAGCGACTTGTTTAACGTGGCTGCAAGCCGACCGGCCAAATCACCACGGGATAACGACCCTTTAGACCCGCGCCACGCTTGCGTCAATTGCCGGCTTCATTAAGAGACTTGTACCAGCAGAGCGGAGCCAGACTTTGCGGCAGACAGGAATTCTTCCCGATCAGGACATTGCGGCGCTGTTCCAGTCCGGCGCGCTGAAGTCGTCGCGTGCGCTCGACGCCGACCAGATCCAGCCGGCCAGCCTTGATCTGAGGCTCGGCCAAAAGGCGTGGCGGGTGCGCGCGTCCTTCCTGCCGGGTCCCAACCACAAGGTCAGTGAAAAACTCGACCGGCTGAAGCTGCACGAGATCAGCCTGGCCGACGGCGCCGTTTTGGAAACCGGCTGCGTCTACATCGTGCCCCTGCTCGAAAGCCTGGCGCTGCCGGCGGAAATTTCGGCGTCCGCCAATCCCAAGAGCTCGACCGGGCGGCTCGATATCTTCACCCGCGTGATGACCGATCGCGGCCACGAGTTCGACAAGATCGCCGCCGGCTATCATGGTCCGCTCTATCTCGAAGTCAGTCCACGCACCTTCCCGATCGTCGTGCGCGCCGGCTCGCGCCTTTCGCAGATACGCTTCCGCACCGGCAATGCGCTGCTCTCGGAAGCAGAGTTGCATCAATTGCACCGGGCCGAAATGCTGGTCGCCACCGAACCGCCGAACATTTCCGGCGGCGGCATCGCATTGTCGATCGATCTCAACGGCGACAGTGACGGGCTGGTCGGCTATCGCGGCAAGCACCATACCGGCCTCGTCGATGTCGACAAGCGCGCGGCGCAGGAGATCGTCGACTTCTGGGAGCCGATCCACAAGAGCGGCGCCGGCGAGCTGGTGCTCGATCCGGACGAGTTCTACATCCTCGTCAGCCAGGAAGCGGTGCATGTGCCGCCGCTCTACGCGGCCGAAATGACGCCCTTCGATCCACTGGTGGGCGAGTTCCGTGTCCACTATGCCGGCTTCTTCGATCCGGGCTTCGGCCATTCGGCGGCCGGCGGCACCGGCAGCCGCGCCGTGCTCGAAGTGCGCAGCCATGAGGTGCCGTTCATCCTCGATCATGGCCAGATCGTCGGCCGGCTGGTCTACGAGCATATGCTGAAGCGGCCGCAGGCGCTTTACGGCACCGAGCTCGGCTCGAACTACCAGGCGCAGGGCCTGAAGCTGTCCAAGCACTTTCGCGCCGCGCCCTGAACGCTCATCACCGTCAGGCAAGATACTTGCCTGCGCCGGCTCGCCATGCTTGGCTGCCTCGCCGGCCGCCGACGTGGCGGCGCTCAAGGGGAATGAAAATGCAGATTTCGAAATGGATCATATCGGCGGCGGCCGCCGCCATGCTGACGCTTGGTGCTGGCGCCCTGTCGGCGCATGCGGCGGAGAAAATCAAGATCGGCACCGAGGGCGCCTATCCGCCGTTCAACACCATCACGCCCGACGGCAAGGTCGAGGGCTTCGACATCGACATCGCCAACGCCTTGTGCGCGCAGATGAAGGTCGAATGCGAGATCGTCACCCAGGACTGGGACGGCATCATCCCGGCGCTGCAGGCCAAGAAATTCGACGCCATCATCGCTTCGATGAGCATCACCGAGGAGCGCAAGAAGCAGGTCGCGTTCACCCACAAATACTATACGACGCCGCTGTCGCTCGTCGCCCTCAAGGACAGCGACATCGCCTCGACCGAATCGGCGGCACTCGCCGGCAAGACGGTCGGCGCCCAGGCGGCGACCACGCAGGCTAACTACGCCCAGGACGTCTATGGCAAGGCCGGCGCCGAAGCGAAGCTCTATCCGACCCAGGAAGAGGCAATCACAGATCTCCAGAACGGCCGCCTCGATGCCGTCCTTTCCGACAAGTTCGTGCTGATGGACTGGATGAAGAAGGCGAGCGACGGTTGCTGCAAGATGGTCGGCGACGTCAAGGGCACCGAGACCGAAGCCGGCATTGCCGTGCGTCTCGAGGATACGGCGCTGCGCGACAAGCTCAACGCAGCCATCGACGCCATCGTCGCCGACGGCACCTACAAGAAGATCCAGGACAAGTATTTCGATTTCGATATTTATTGAGATCTGAGACGCTTCTTACCTTCTCCCCTTGTGGGAGAAGGCGGCCTCGCGAAGCGAGGTCGGATGAGGGGTGTTCCAGGGAACGCCAACGCCTCACTCCGGCCAGCACCCCTCAACCGTCTCGGCGCTGCGCGCTGGTCCACTGCCCTGGGGCGAGCCACGGGTCTCGCCCCTCCCTTCGGACCCCACAGGGGAGAAGGAAGTGATGTCCACCCTCACAGCGCCTTCACCGCCACCTTCACCGGCTGCTCGATTTCGAGCGGATTGCGCAGCGGCAGGCCGAAATCGCCGGCCTCGATCTCGAACACGTCGCCGGCCTCGGTCTTGATTCCGTCGGCGAAGGACAGGGTCGCGGTGCCGAACATGTGCACATGCACGTCGCCCGGCTGGCGGAAAGCCGAATATTTGAAATGGTGGTGTTCGAGATTGGCGATGGTGTGCGACATGTTCGCTTCGCCCGACAGGAACGGCTTTTCCCACATCAGCTTGCTGTCGCGCCAGATGCGTGAGGAGCCCCTGATGTCGGCGGGCAGGTCGCCGACTAGGATCTCCGGTCCGAAGGAGGCGTTGCGCAGCTTGGAATGGGCGAGGAAGAGGTAGTTCACGCGTTCGGTCACATGGTCGGAGAATTCGTTCGACAGCGTGAAGCCGACCCGGAACGGCGCGCCGTCGTCGCCGATGACATAGATGCCGGCCACCTCGGGCTCCTCGCCGGCGTCCTTGGCGAAGGCCGGCGACATCAACGCGGCACCCGGCGCCACGGCCATCGTGCCGTTGCCCTTGTAGAACCATTCTGGCTGCACCCCGATCTGGCCTTTCGCGGGTTTGCCGCCTTCCAGCCCCATGCGGAACATCTTCATGGAATCGGTGAGCTGCTCCTCGCCGTCGGTGCTGAGCTTCTTGTGCATGGAATCGCGCGTCGCTGCCGAGCCGAGATGCGTTAGCCCCGTGCCGGTCAGATGCAGATGCGCCGGATCGGGATGATTGATCGGCGACAGCAGCCGCCCCTTCTTGTAGGCGGCGTCGAGATCGACGGTCTCGCCGAGCCCCTTGCGTTCGATCAGCGCGGCAAGGCCGACGCCGGTACGAGCGGCTTCCATCGCCAGCGAATAGACGCTGCGCGCGCCGTTGATGATCCGGGTCTTGCCGCCCGTGCGGGCAACGACACGGATGGTCTCGGCGTCGTCGAGAATCTGCGAGATCAGCATGATCAGTCCTCTCTCATATGTCTTGGCATGGCTGCCTTCTGGCAAACCCTGACCTGCGCGGCTCGGACTGGCCGTGCCACGGGTTGAACTCTTCGTCCGGATTGCGCTCGCGAGCCCGGTCCCTGAAGGACTTCTTCAAGCCGGCGAATTGCCGGCAGCGCCGCGACCGTATGCCTCCTGCTTGCCTCGCCTGAAATCTGTTCAGGCCTTGTTCTTGTTGTAGACGTCGAAGATAACGGCGCCGAGCAGCACCAGGCCCTTGACCACTTGCTGCCAGTCGACATTGACGCCCATGATCGACATGCCGTTGTTCATCACGCCCATGATGAAGCCGCCGACCACCGCGCCGATGACCTGACCGACGCCGCCCATCGCCGAGGCGCCGCCGATGAACACCGCGGCGATGACGTCGAGCTCGCTGCCGAGGCCTGCCGCCGGCACGGCCTGGCCAAGGCGCGCCGCGATGATCAGGCCGCCAAGCGCCGACAGCACGCCCATATTGACGAACACGTAAAGCGTCAGGCGCTCGGTCTTGATGCCCGACAACTGCGCGGCCTTGGCATTGCCGCCCATCGCATAGATGCGACGGCCGATCGTCATGCGCTTGGTGACGAAGACGAACAGCGAGATCAGCAAGCCCATGACGAGCAGCACCACCGGCAGGCCTCGATAGCTGGCGAACTGGTAGACCAGGAACAGCGCCAGCGCGCTGCCGACCAGCGTCTTGATGACGAACAGGGTAAAGGGCTCGGCCTCATAGCCGTGGCGTTCGCGTTTGCGTCGCGTCCGCAGCCCGAAATAGGCATAGGCCAGCACGGCGATCAGGCCCAGCACGATCGTCGTCATGTGCAACGTCAGACCGCTGCCCATAATCGTCTTGCCGGCTGCATTCACCGTTGGCGGGATCAGCGTCAGCGGTCCGATGACATCTGGAATGAAGCCGGAGCTGAGCGCCTTGAACTCGGGCGGCAGCGGTCCGACCGAAGATCCGCCGCCGAGCAGCGCCTGGCAGATGCCGCGGAAGATCAGCATGCCGGCCAGCGTCACGATGAAGCTCGGTATTCGGTGATAGGCGATCCAGTAGCCTTGCGCCGCGCCGATCAGCCCGCCCACGATCAGGCAGACGATGGAAACCACCAGCGGGTTACTGAATATGCCGAGAGGCCAGATCACCATCATCATCGCCGCCAGCGCGCCGATGAAGCCGGCCACGGACCCCACGCTGAGGTCGATATGGCCCGATACGATGACCAGCAGCATGCCGAGCGCCATCACGATGATGAAGGAGTTCTGCTGCACCAGATTGCTCAGGTTCACCGGCTTGAACAGCGTTCCCGAGGTGGTGAACTGGAAGAACACCATGATGGCGATCAGCGCCAGGATCAGGCCGTATTCGCGCAGGTTCGTCGCCAGCGCCGATACGGCGATGCGCGGACGCTGCCCTACATCTTCGGCGACGTTGCTTTGCGGGGCGGGGGCGCTTTCCGTGCTCATGCTGCTTTTCCTTCTCCCCGAACGATGGCGCGCATTATTCTTTCTTGGCTTGCGTCCGCCGCGGGCATTTCGCCGACGATGCGGCCTTCGTTCATGACATAGATGCGGTCGGTGATGCCGAGCAGTTCTGGCATTTCCGACGAGATGACCACGATCGCCTTACCTTCGGCGGCGAGGCGCGCGATGATCGTATAGATTTCATATTTGGCGCCGACATCGATGCCGCGCGTCGGCTCGTCCAGGATCAGCACTTCCGGGTCGGCGAACAGCCATTTCGACAGCACCACCTTCTGCTGGTTGCCGCCGGAAAGATTGCCGGTCATCTGATAGACGCTGGAAGCGCGGATGTTGGTCTGCTTGCGATAGTCGTTGGCGACCGCAAGCTCGCGCAAATCGTCGATCACGCTGTGGCGCGACACGCCGCCGAGATTGGCCAGCGTAATGTTGTGCTTGATGTGGTCGATGAGATTGAGGCCGTAGGTCTTGCGATCCTCGGTCACATAGGCAATGCCGTGTTCGACCGCCCTGCTCACCGAGGAGACGTCGATCGGTTTACCCTTGAGCAGCACCTCGCCGGTGATGCGGCGCCCATAGGAGCGGCCGAACAGGCTCATGGCGAATTCGGTTCGCCCGGCGCCCATCAGCCCGGCAATGCCGACCACCTCGCCCTTGCGCACATTGATGTCGATGCCCTTGATCACCTGCCGCTCGGCATGGAGCGGGTGATAGACCGACCAGTTCTTCACCTCGAACACGACCTCGCCGATATCAGGCTCGCGCGGCGGATAGCGGTCGTCTAGCGAACGGCCGACCATCGAGGTGATGATGCGGTCTTCCGAAATGTCCTTCCTGGACAGCGTCTCGATGGTTCGCCCGTCGCGGATGACGGTCACCTTGTCGGCGACCCGGTTCACCTCGTTGAGCTTGTGCGAGATCAGGATCGAGGTCATGCCTTGCCGCTTGAATTCGAGCAGAAGGTCGAGCAGCGCCTGGCTGTCCTTTTCGCTGAGCGACGCCGTCGGCTCGTCGAGGATCAGGAGCTTGACCTCCTTGCTCAGCGCCTTGGCGATCTCGACCAGCTGCTGCTTGCCGACACCGATATTGGTGATCAGCGTCTTGGGGTCCTCCTTGAGGCCCACCTTCTTCAGCAGGGCGCTGGTGCGGGCCTCATTGGCGTTCCAGTCGATGATGCCGTATCGGGCGTGTTCGTTGCCCAGGAAGATGTTTTCGGCGATCGACAGCATCGGCACCAGCGCAAGCTCCTGGTGGATGATGACGATGCCCTTGCGTTCGCTGTCATGAATGCCTTTGAACTGGCATTCCTGGCCCTGAAAGATGATCTGGCCGTCATAGGTGCCGGAGGGATAGACGCCCGACAGCACCTTCATCAGCGTCGATTTGCCGGCGCCGTTCTCGCCGACCACGGCGTGGATCTCGCCTTCCTCGACCCGAAGGTTGACGTTCGACAGCGCCTTGACGCCGGGAAACGTCTTGGTGATGTCCTGCATCTCCAAAATCGTCGAGGCCATGATAAAAGTGCTCCTGCGAGACCCGCAACAATACCGGGGTCGCTGGTGAACGAAAAGGGGCCCTGCGTTGCGCAGGACCCCTGGTTATGCAACCGAATTTACTTCAGTTCGTCGGCCTTGATGTAGCCGGAGTCGACGACCAGAGCCTGGTAGTTCGACTTGTCGACCTCATGCGGCGTCAGCAGGATCGAGGGAACGACCTTGACGTCGTTGTTGTAGGTCTTGGTGTCGAGGCCTTCCGGCTTGCCGCCCGAGAGCACCTTGTCGACGAGCTCGACGGTGGCCTTGGCCAGTTCGCGGGTGTCCTTGAACACGGTCGAGTACTGCTCGCCCGAGATGATCAGCTTGACCGAGGCGGTCTCGGCGTCCTGGCCGGTCACGATCGGCCACGGCTGGGCTTCCGTGCCGTAACCGACGGCGCGCAGCGAGGCGGTGATGCCGCGCGACAGGCCGTCATAGGGCGACAGAACGCCGTCGACGCGGCTGCCGTCCGAGTAGTTGGCCGACAGCAGATTGTCCATGCGCGCCTGGGCGGTGGCGGCGAGCCAGCGCAGCGTGCCGACCTTGTCCATGCCGGTCTGGCCGGACTTGATCTTGATCGAACCGTCGTCGATCAGCGGCTGCAGGACGGAAATCGCGCCATTGTAGAAGAAGAAGGCGTTGTTGTCGTCGGGTGAGCCGCCGAACAGTTCGACGTTCCACGGCTTGGTATTCGGGAAGCGCTCCTTGAGGCCCTTGACCAGCGAATTCGCCTGGATCACGCCGACGCCGAAATTGTCGAAAGTGGTGTAGTAGTCGACATTAGGCGTCTTCTTGATCAGGCGGTCATAGGCGACGACGACGACGCCGGCGTCAGCGGCCTTCTGCAGCGCATCCGACAGGGTGGTGCCGTCGATCGAGGCGATGATCAGCGCCTTCGGACCCTTGGTGATTTCGTTTTCCAGCTGGCTGAGCTGGTTGGGGATGTCGTCCTGCGCATATTGCAGGTCGACCGTATAGCCCAAAGCTTCGAGCTGGGACTTGACGGCGTCGCCGTCGTTGATCCAGCGCTGCGAGGTCTTGGTGGGCATCAGCACGCCGACGAGACCCTTGTCGGCGGCGTGCGCCGAATAGGTCATGGCAGCGATGCCAAGGGCCGCGACGGCGGCCAGCGTCTTGATGATCTTCACAATTACTCTCCCTGGTTGATGGACGCGACACCTCGGGGCTTCGCGGGCCGCGCAGGCGAGCAGGAGCGCAAGCGCCGCTGTCGTCTATCGATCTCCGGTATCCTCCCAATCGGCCCTGGGACTGATTTCAATCGACACGATTTTCCTCGTCATCGACTGGCACGCCCCAGGACGCGCGAAGGGTGTGTCCCTTTGCCATAACTGTCAAATGCGATCTTTGATGATTGCTATACCGAAACTGGTATACGTTGACGCTGAACTCAAGGGCATTGGGAGCGTAGGGAAATCCATGGCAACGTTGCGCAATCCTGGCGGGATTTCAGAAGGTTACGAGGTGCTCCCCGGTGACGGCGAGACCCTGCTGCGCAGCGGCCTCAGCCTGCGCCATATGCGCATGATCGTAGCACTGGACGATCACGGCCGGGTCAGCTCCGCCGCCCAGGTCATGAATATCTCACAGCCGGCGGCCTCGCGCATGATCGCCGAGATGGAAGCCGTGCTGGACGTCACGCTCTGCGAAAGGCTGCCGCGCGGCGTCACCTTGACGCCCTATGGCAAGGCGTTGGCCAGGCGCGCGCGCTCCATCCTTTTGGAGATGCGCGAGGTCGATCGCGAGATCTCCGAACTCAAGGCGGGCAAGGGCGGCTCGGTGTTCCTTGGTGCGGTGACGGCGCCCGCGATCGAGCTCGCGGTGCCGGCGATCCGCGAAATCCGCCGCATCTACCCGCGCATCGAGATCACCATGCAGGTCGAGACCTCCAACGTGCTGGCGCGCGAGTTGATCGCATCGCGCCATGACTTCATCATCGCGCGCATCCCCGACGATCTCAACCCGCGGCTGTTCGAGTCCCGTGTGATCGGCGTCGAGAAAGCCTGCCTGATCGTGCGCCGGGGCCATCCGCTGACCGAGGGCAAGGCGGTGCGGTTGGAGGAGACCGCGGCCTATGACTGGGTTTTCCAGTCCGGCGGCTCGCCGCTGCGCCAGGCCATGGAGAGCAATTTCCTGAACCGCAACATCGCGCTGCCGGACCGCATCCTCAACACCAGCTCGCTGCTCCTGACCCTGGTCATGGTCGCGCACTCCGACGCCATCGCGCCGGTCTCGGTCCAGGTGGCGAAATTCATCCAGAATCCCGAAGGGCTGGCCGGCGCCATCGATGTCGTCCAGACAGAATTCGACATCGAGGTCCGGCCTTACAGCCTGATCACGGTGAAGAACCGCGCGCTGTCGCCGGCGGCGAAGATGCTGCATGACTTCATCCTGCGCGAGGTTGGGTGACCGGAACAAAAACCAGGTAAGTGCGTTCAAACGCCAGTCGGCGTTGGCGCCGGAGCTCGTTTTGAGCCGGGGAACGATACGCCGATGGCAAACAACTCGGGAGATTTTGATGGAACGTCGGTTGTTTCTTACTGGAATGCTTGGCGTCGCGGGGGCAGTTGCTTTTGCAGGCCTGGCCAGGCCCGGCAGAGCAGTTGCCGGGGTCCCGAACGGCAACGGAATCCTTGACGAGCTCGACAAGGACGACCTCGACAGGGCGGATGCGGCCGTCTTCGAAGGAGACGATCAAGCCGAGGTGGAGCAGATCTCGCATCGCCGGTGGCATCGTCCCTATGGACGGCGTAGGCGTCGCCGCGTCTGGCGCAGGGTCTGCCGCAGCTATTGGCGTCGCGGCCGCCGTCGTGTCCGCTGCTGGCGCAGGCGCGTCTGGGTCTGGCTCTGAAGCCATGCCGGGAAAACGGCTTGAGCGGTTTTCCCGGAATTGCGCACGAACACGATAGTTGAAGCGGCTTGGCAAGGGCGCAAGCCCCTTGCACCACAAGCTGGAGCGGGTAGCGGGAATCGAACCCGCGCGTTCAGCTTGGGAAGCTGACAGGCTACCATTACATCATACCCGCGCAGCAGGTTCGTTACCATGAGGGCTGGCCATCGGGCAATCGCAAAGCGGCTTACTTTCCACACGGTACCGTCCCCGCGACCAGCGCGCCGCATGCCGGTTCCATCGGCTATTTCACTTTCGCGATCTCGGTGCCGGCGGCAAAGCTCGGCCAGTATTTCGAGATGGCGAGTGCTGCGCCCGCGGAGGAGAAGTGACCATAGTCGAAATAGAGAAATTGCTTGTTGCCGGCATCGGCATACGAGCAGCCTGTGGCGTCGCACAGATAGGTCAGCGGGTCTATGAAGTCAGCGCCTTTGACGAAGGGCAGCACCCGCTTGTTGATGTCCGGGTCCATGGCCATCGGCCAGGACATGTTCGCGGTATCTCCCCGTCTTGCGAAGAAGGCGATTTTCTGGACGTCGGCGATGAATTCGGGCGACTGGCCGATGACGTAGACCTTGACGCCCATCTGGCGAAGCCGGTCGATCGTCTTCTGGAGACCGCCGAAGCCCCTGACCTGGTAGTCGGTCCATCGGCCACTAAGGATCACCGCCTGAATGTTGGCTTCGCGGATGATCGACAGGGCCCGTTCGTTGAAGCTGGTACAGGCAGGTCGGGCGTAGGAAAAATAGGTCAGGTCCGGAGGGCAGCCGGCATAGGTATATTGGATGACGTTGGCCTGGATTTTCTGGGCGTTGGCTTCAAGTCCCGAGACATAATGGGCGGCGAAGGAATCGCCCCACAACAGCACATTGGTGGCAAAGCCGCGCGTTCGGGTGCAGGCGGCAACATTCCAGTCCTCGATCCGGTTCGAGCCTTCGTTGAAACAGATGCCGTTGCGCCAGTCGCCAACCTGGATACGTTCCGTTGAAAAGTCCGGGAAGCGTTGCGGAAAACCGTTGCCGAGCGCCCCGGCCACGCCGCCGACGCACAGCAGGACGATCGCCGTCGCGGAAAAGGCGAAGATGGGCAGCGGCGCGGTGTAGGCCCGTTTCCGCCGAAACGGCTGCTCGACATATTTCCACGAGAACGTCGCCAGGGCGAAGCTCGCCACGGTCATGGCGATGATCGTCGGCACGCCGATGGCTTTCAGCGAAACGTAATGGACGAAGGAATTGATCGGCCAGTGAACGAGGTAGAGCGAATAGGAAATAAGGCCGATCCAGACCAGCGGCGGAAACTGCAACACCCGCGTGGCGATGGTTGCCGGCCGCTGTTCGCCCGCCCTGTCGTGGCCGGCATAGATGAGCAGGGCGGTGCCGATGCAGGGGAACAAGGCATTGTAGCCCGGAAACGGGTCGCTCTCCGAAATCGTGACGAAGCCGAAGGCGATCATGGCGAAGCCGGCGAGGCCGATCAGTTCCATTGCCGGCCGGCTGGCAAGTGCCGGCGGCTTTCTCAGCATCAGCATGGCTCCCAGCGCCAGTTCCCAGATGCGCGTCGGCAACAGGTAGAAACCCGCCGTGGGCGCCATCGAGGTCGCCATGACCGCCAGGGCGAAACTGCCGATCGCGATCGGCAGCAATATCGTCAGCCAGCGTTTCGAGGCATAGCGATAGATCAGGTACACCAGTATCGGCGCGAAGATGTAATATTGCTCTTCGACCGAGAGCGACCATGTGTGCAGCAGCGGCCGCAGCGCGGCATCGATCGAGAAATAGTTCGTCGTCTTCCAGAAATAGATGTTCGACCAGAAAGTCGAGGCAGCGATGACGCTGAGGCTGAATTCGTTGAGGTCCGACGGCAAAAGGATGAACCAGGCGGCAATGCTTGCTAGCACGATGACGAAGGTCAGCGCCGGCAGGATGCGCCGCGCGCGGCGCCAATAGAAGCGGCCGATCGAGAACTGGCCGCGTTCGAGATCGTCGAGCAGGCTGCCGCTGATCAGATAGCCTGATATGACGAAGAAGATGTCGACGCCGGTGAAGCCGCCTGGGATGGCGGACAAGCCGAAATGAAAGAGGACGACAGGCAGCACCGCTATGGCCCGCAGGCCGTCGATGTCGCGTCTGTAGTTCATGCGATCGGTTCGAGCGCCGTGGCCGGCGACAGTCGTGGCGCATCCGGTTCACCGGCCCATGCGGCGGCATTGCGGCGATGCGAGAAAGCCTTGGTTCTCGGTCCCACTTTGTTCGTCCTCTCCGGTGCAATTTGCTGCACCGCAACATCGGTGTCAAGGCGAATGCTGGAGGGCCGAAGCCGGTTTGGGCCGGCGCCGCAGATCAGGCACCGGGCAGGTAGATCACGGCGTATTCGTCCGCGTAGGCCCGCTTCCAGCCCAATTGCTCGAAGAAGGGAATGCGGGCGTCGCCGGCCGCCAGCAGCGCCCAGCCTATGGCGTATTTCTTCAGCCGGGCCTCGAGCAGTGGTTTGCCGTCACTGTGTCCGGTCGCGTCGTCGGTTTTCGTGAACCCGTCCAGGAACAGCTGGTCCGTCCTGCCGTCGATGTAGGTCTTGATCCCGTGGAAGATCAGCGTGCCGCCGAAATTGTAGGAATTCAGCACGTTGCCGGACAGGTGCTGATCCCTAGCGAAGGCGAGTGCTCCGCTGGCGGACGTCTTCGGGCTCGGCGCGATCTGTTGGACACTGCCGAGGACCGAGACCGCGCCGATCAGCAGGACGGCCACCGCGCCTGAGATGGCGTAGTAATGCCTGGCGAGGACTTTTTCCAATCCGTCGCGCTTTTGCGCTAGCCAGGTCGCGGCTGAAAGTGCGGGATATTGCTGTGCGATCTCAACCATGATCACCAGCGGAACCAGCAGGAAGAACAGATACATGAACCGCTGGTGGCTGAGATAGGCATGCAAGGTGAAGACGATGAATAGCGCCTTGGCCCAGCCGATCCGCAGCCGTGACACCAACAACCCGAAAAGCGCCAGCAGCATCACAGCTTCCTTGATGAGCTCTTCCTGAGCGTTGAAGGGCCGCCACTCCAGGATAAGCGGCACCGCCTCGTTGCCATAGGCGACGGTAAGCGTCGCCAGGATGGCCTTGACGCCATAGGGATGGACCAGGCTGACCACCGGGCAAAGCAGGCCGAACGCGATCCATTTCGCCAGGAGAACCGGTTTCGACAGGCCTGTGCGCGACAGGAGATACAGACCGGCAAAGCCGGCGATGACGAAGCTCAAGGTGAATGTGGCATGCAGGTTCGCCCACAACACAACGAGCGCGAGCAGCCACGGTGATGGCGCTCTTTCCTCCTGCGCCGCGCGAAACAGCATTGCCGTCCAAATGACGATGATCGGCAAAGTGAAGACGTGGGGGCGCGCCGTATAGATCGGGGCGACAAGGAAAGCCGCGACGAAAGCCAGCACTACCGCCAATACCGGCTTCAGCCATGCGCTGAGGAACCATCCCATCAGGAAGACTGTCAGGCCGATCGTGGCGATGATCAGCGTGACGACGCCATTCCAGCCTCCGGCGCCATAGGCGAGGGCCAGAAGCACCTGCCCCAGCCATTCCTTGGCGATCCAGGGCTGGCCGGCGAAGGTATACGAATAGGGGTCGACGGTCGGAAATGTCCGGTTCGCCAGGAAATCCAGCCCTACCTTCACCTGCCACCAGCTGTCAGGATCCAGAAGGAGGGAGTTGGCATGCCTCATCAGCACGTAGGCAACGGTGCAGGTGCAGAAAAGACAGAACAATAGTCTGCTGCGCTGTGCGTCTTCGAGCGACGGCGCAGCCATCGCGATTGCCGTGGCCTGATTCATGTCGCGGCTCCCGGCCATTTTCGCGTTCGTTCCGGTCGAGAGGTCCCGTTGCGGCCGGTCGGTCGTCGCCTTAGCCACGCGCGGCTCTCTTCACCATTTCCTGGAGGCGGTGGACAGGCAGGTCCTGGTTTTCGACGGCCACATCGCTTCGCGAAACGATCTCGTTGACGAAATAGAGCGGCCGCCGCTTCGTCTCCATGTACATCCGGCCGAGATATTCGCCGAATATGCCGAGCACCAGAAGCTGAACACTGCCCAGGATCAGCATGATCGCGGCAAGGCTGGTCCAGCCCGGCAGCACGTTTCCCAGCGACCATTCGAGCAGCGTATAGCCGAGCACGACCATCCCCAGCACGCCGGAAAGCATCCCCAGAAGCGAGGCGAACCGCAACGGCGCGATGGAAAAGCTGGTCATTGCGTCGACAGCCAGAAGAACCATCTTCTTCAGCGGATAGTGGGTGGCGCCGGCGAAACGCCGTTGCCGTTCATAGGAGAAGGCGGCCTGTCTCAGCCCGATCCAGCTCACCATGCCGCGAATGAACCTGTAGCGCTCCGGCATGGCGTTCAGATGGTCGAGGGCGCGGCGGCTCATCAGCCTGAAATCACCGGTATCCGGCGCGATCTCGACGTCGACCATCCGGCGCAGCAGCCGGTAGAACATCGACGCGGAAGCCAGCTTGAACCAGCCTTCGCCATCACGCTTGACCCTTTGACCGTAAACGACGTCGAAGCCTTCATCCATCTTCGCCATCATCGCGCCGAGCAGTTCAGGCGGATCCTGGAGATCGGCATCGAGAATGAGGATGCGCTGGCCCCGGCAGAACTCCAGCCCCGCGCTCAGCGCGATCTGGTGGCCATAGTTGCGGGCAAGGTCGATGGCGACGACATGGTCGTCCTTTTGCGCCAGTTCGAAAACGGCCTCGCGGGTGCCGTCGGTCGCCCCGTCGATGACGAGCACGATCTCGTAGGAAGGGTTTTGCGCCAGGCAAGCGGCGGTGACGCGTCGGTGAAGCTCAGCCACGCCGTCCCGCTCGTTGTAGCACGGCACGACAACCGAAAGCATGACCGCGCGGCGCGCGCCGATTTTTTCCGCTTCCATCAAAGCCTGGCTCCCGCTCCAGGAATGGCAATAGCGGCAATTGGTTAGAAAACAGATAAGCCAGCCGCGATCAGCCGCCGCCGCCGGCCCGCTCGCCTGCCATGCGCCTGTGGTCGCCGGCTTGGTACCAAGGCACGATCCGCGTTAACGGGTTCCTTCGGAGCTTTCGACGGCGTGCTGTTGACGGAGCCTTGAATGGAAAAACCCGCCTGTGCGGCGGGCCCTTGGCGCAACTCAGCACCATAACCGAATATCTACCATAGTTGCCTTCACCCCGTCAAGGAAAAAATTCCTACCATGAAAAGCTGCCGGCACAGTCGGGCCGGCCCTCACAGGGTTTGTCAGCCAAGGTTCGGCGCCTCGGCCCGCCCGGCTTGAAGCGGGGCGGCCAAGTGCGTATTTCTGATCCTGTCGCCGAATCGGGCGATCAGAGCCGGAGACAGGTCTTGTCCGCATTGACGCGCTTTCTCGGCGACACCCCGCTCAGGGTACTCCTGAAGTTGCTGGTGGTGTCGTTCCTCGTCGGCCTCGTCATGACCGCCTTCGGCTGGTCGCCGATGGACGTGCTCTACGGCATCCGCAAATTCTTCCTGGATCTCTGGAATCTGGGCTTCCATGCCATCGACCGCTTCCTGGGTTATATTCTGCTGGGTGCGGCGATCGTGGTTCCGGCGTTCATCCTGCTCAGAATCGCCAACTACAGGAAATAGCGGTCAGGCGTAGTCCGCCGCCGCCTCGAACAGAATGGCATGGCGCGCCGCGAGCGCGGCTACGTCGGTCGAATAGCCGCCGCCGATGACGCCGCATAGCGCGATGCCGCGCGAGCGGAAGTGACCGATCACCATGGCGTCGCGGGCACGAAGCCCGTCGTTTGAAAGCGCCAGCCTGCCGAGCCGGTCCTCGGCATGGACGTCGACACCGGCATTGTAGAAAACGATGTCCCAGCGCGCATGGGCGGACAGCTCCGGCAAGATGGCGGCCAGCCTTTCGAGATAGGCGCCATCGCCCGTGCCGTCGGGCAGTGCGACATCGAGATCGGAGGCGATCTTGCGCGCGGGATAGTTGCGCTCGCCATGCATGGAGAAGGTGAACACGCGCGGATCGGCCGCCAGGATATCCGCCGTGCCGTCGCCCTGATGCACATCCAGATCGACCACGAGTATGTTCCGCGCCGCGCCTTCGGCAAGCAGCACCAGGGAAGCGACGGCGACATCGTTGAAGGTGCAGAAGCCCGCGCCTTGCGCGCGGCGCGCATGATGGCTGCCGCCGGCTGTGTTGCAGGCAATGCCGTGGCGCAAGGCCAGCCGGGCCGCCAGTACGGTGCCGCCGGTGGCGAGTTGGGCGCGCGACGAGACGCGCGGGCCGACCGGAAAGCCGATCTCGCGTTCGATCTTTTCCGGCACCGAACAACTGATGACCTGGTCGACATAGTCTGCCGCATGGGCAAGCCTCAGCCACAGCGCCGGCGCCGCTTCCGGCATGCTGAGCGCCCCCTGCACGGCCAGTCCGCGTACGCGCAAAGCCTCCATCAGCAGCGGATATTTGCTCATCGGAAAGCGATGGTTGACGGCGAAGCCGGCGTCGTAGTCGGGGTGATGGACGATCTGGAGGGGCATGAACCGGATCCGGCGGCTCGCGCCAGACCGGAATTTCGGTTGGCCGCCATGGCAAGGATGGATTGCGCGGTGGCCGGAAAATGGGGCACACCGGCTGTTCGATCAAGCCGCAATCAGCAAGGCAGCAGTTCTTTGGACAAGGGTGCAATCCCAGCCGATGCCAGCTCTTTTGTCGTCACCAACCGCACGGTTCTCGTCATCGCCGTGCCGATGACGCTCGCCTACCTGACGACGCCGCTGCTCGGCATGGTCGATACGGCTGTTGTCGGACAGCTCGGTGACGCCGCCTTGCTTGGCGGCCTGGCGGCAGGCGCGCTGGTCTTCGACGTCGTCTTCACCACCTTCAATTTCCTGCGCTCCGGCACCACCGGTCTGGTCGCCCAGGCTTTCGGGCGCAACGACGCGCTGGAGGAACAGGCGGTCTTCTGGCGCGCCGTGCTGATCGCTGTCGTCGCCGGCATCGTGCTGGCGGCGCTTTCGCCGCTGATCGCGGCCGGCGGGCGGTGGTTCATGGATGCCGGGCCGCGCGTCAGCGAGGCGATGGGCGTCTATATCGGCATCAGATTGCTCGCGGCACCTTTCTCGCTGATCAACTACGCCATTCTCGGCTATGTCCTCGGCCGAGGCGAGGGCGGGCTCGGGTTGGTGCTGCAGCTGGTGCTGAACGGCATCAACATCGCGCTCTGCATCCTGCTTGGCCTGGAGCTTGGCTGGGGTGTCGCCGGCGTCGCCTGGGCAACCGTCACCGGCGAATTCCTTGTCATGCTGCTTGGCCTCGCCATCGTCGTCAGGCGGTTCAGGGCAAGCCCGCCCGTGCCACGCCAACGCCTGCTCGACATGAGCGCGTTCCTGCGCATGCTGTCGCTCAACCGCGATATCATGATCCGCTCGTTCTCGCTGCTTGCCGCCTTTGCGCTGTTCACCCGCCAGGGTGCGCAATTCGGCACGGTTACGCTGGCCGCCAACGCCGTGCTGATGAATTTTTTTCTCGTCGCAGGCTATTTCCTCGACGGTTTCGCCACCGCCGCGGAACAACTCGCCGGCCGCGCCGTCGGTGCGCGGGCTGAGCACCCGTTCCGGCGCGCGGTGCGGTTGACCTTGTTCTGGGGGTTCGGATTGGCGGGCGCCGCAACCTTGGTGCTTCTGCTGGCCGGTGTCAATCTGGTTGCCGTCGTTACAACGTCGCAGGAAGTCCGCTCGGTGGCCGACACCTATCTGCCCTGGGCGGCCTTCACCGCGCTGAGCGGCGTGCTGGCTTTCCAGATGGACGGCATCTTCATCGGCGCGACCTGGTCGCGCGACATGCGCAACATGATGCTTTTGTCTTTCCTGGCCTTCGCCGCCGCGCTGATTACGCTGGCGCCCGCTTTCGGCAATCATGGCCTGTGGGCGGCATTGCATGTCTTCCTGCTGGTGCGTGGCCTCAGCTTGGCTGCCATCCTGCGGCTGCGGCTGCGGACGGCGTTCAGTTGAGCGGCCTTGAAGCCCATTGGTCGAGATGGCGGTCGCGCAAGTCGCTGATGGAGTTGAGCCGTTCCGTGTCGGCGAAACGCGCCATGCCGGCGACGATGCGCCCCGGCAGCGCCGGCCCGGCATAGATCATGCAGGTGTAAAGCTGGACGAGATCGGCGCCTGCGCGGATCTTCTCGAGCGCCGCCTCGGCGGAGTTGACCCCACCCACGCCGATGATGGCCATGTCCGGCCCCAGCAGCCTGCGCATACGGGCCAGCACGATGGTCGAGCGCTCGAACAGCGGCCGGCCGGAAAGCCCGCCGGTCTCGCTTGCCGCGCCGCTGGAGCGTAGCGCCGGGCGAGAAATGGTGGTGTTGGAGACGATGATGCCGTCTATGGCCTTATGGGTGACCTCGGCGGCGATGTCTTCCAGCTCGGCTTCGACCAGGTCCGGCGCAATCTTGAGAAACACAGGCGGCTGCCTTGCCGCCACCGCGCGCGCGGCCATGACGCGCGACAAGAGCTCGCCAAGCTGTTCGCGCGCCTGCATGGTGCGCAGGCCGGGCGTGTTGGGCGAGGAAATATTGACGGTGAGATAGCTGGCGTAAGGCGCGAAGCGGATGACGCCGCGCTCATAGTCGCCGACACGGTCGGCGCTGTCCTTGTTGGCGCCGATGTTGATGCCGACGATGCCGGAGCGCCCCTTGCGGCCGACCAGGCGTTTCTCGGCGGCCGCATGGCCTTCATTATTGAAGCCGAGCCGGTTGATCACCGCTTCATCCGCCGGAAGCCGGAAGATGCGCGGCTTCGGATTGCCAGGCTGCGGCAGCGGCGTCACCGTGCCGACCTCGGCAAAGCCGAAGCCGAGGCCGAGCAGCGCATCGGGCACCTCGGCGTTCTTGTCGTAACCGGCAGCCATGCCTAGCGGATTGGGGAAATCGAGGCCGCAGAGGCTGACCTTCAGCCGCGCATCGCGCGCCGTCCGTGCGCCGACCGGCAAGCCACAGCGCAACGCCGCGATCGACAGGCCATGCGCGGTTTCCGGGTCGAACGTGAACAGCAGCTTCTGGCCAATCCGGTCGAGCACGCTCATTCGGCCTCCAGCGCCGGGAACTGGTGGGTGCCGTCGGCGCCGAGCGGCAGCGGCCGGACCCACAGCACGGCTTTCAGGTCGAGCACGCCGTAGAGGTGCGGAAACAGCGCGCCGCCGCGCGAGGCCTCGTATTTTAGCGCGTCGCCCAGGCTGGCCCCGTCTATGGCGGCCAGCAGAAGCCCCGCCTGGCCGGCAAAATGCTTCGCCGCCGTCTCCTTGACCTGTGCCGCCGTGGAGAAATGGATGAAGCCATCGGCGACATCGATCGGCGCTCCGGTGAAGCGGCCCTTCGCTTCGGCCTCGCGCCAGGGCGCTTGCGGGGTTATTTTGTAGATAATCTGAGACATGGTTGCGCTATAATCCGAACCAGCCGTGCGGGGAAGGCCATGCCAAGGATCTTCCCCATTTCCGGCGCAAACATGCGATATCTCAGCCCTGGCCATGGAGGACAACATGCGTCTGCAGCACATCTTGATCCCCGCCGCGCTCGTTTCGCTGGTCGCGGCGTCCGCCTTTTCCGAGGAGACCGACCGCTACCGTCTGGAGAAATCCGCCAACGGCTATGTCCGCATGGACACGCAGACGGGCGCGATGTCGATCTGTGAGGAGCGCTCCGGCCAGCTCGTCTGCAAGGTGGCGGCCGACGAACGCGCTGCCTTCCAGGACGAAATCGACCGCCTGCAAACCTCGATGAAGGCGATGGACGAACGCGTCACAAAGCTCGAGAATTCACTCTCCGCCCGCCTCGAATCGCAATTGCCGAGCGAGGAGGATTTCAACAAGACGATGAGCTACATGGAACGCTTCCTGCGCGGCTTCATGGGCATCGTCAAGGATATGGACAAGGATAGCGGCGACGGCGCCAAGCCCAACGCCCAGAAGACCTGAAGACAGGCTTCTTGGGGAAAATCCGGTGCGCCGGCTTTGCCGCTTGAAAACAGCGGCAAGCGCCGCATAATCGCCCGACTGGTCCCAAGAAAACAGAAGACCATCAAGGGGATCCGGGGAGGGATATTTGCCGTCAGGCTATTCTTTCGTCATCGCCGACGATCATCCGCTGTTTCGCGGTGCGCTGCGCGAAGCGCTTGCCGGCATTGGCAATGTCGCCGCCATCCACGAAGCCGGCGATTTCGAAAGCGCCAAGGCGCTACTCGTGGCCAACGAGGATGTCGATCTGGTGCTGCTCGACCTGTCGATGCCGGGCGCAAGCGGCCTCTCCGGCCTGATCTCGCTGCGCGGCATCCATCCGGCGGCGCCGCTGGTGGTGGTCTCCGCCCATGACGACCCGGCGACCATCCGGCGCGCGCTCGACCTCGGCGCGTCCGGTTTCATCTCCAAATCGGCCAGCATGGAGGAAATCCGCGACGCCGTGCGATCGGTCCTTGCGGGCGACATCGCCGCACCTGCCGGCATCGATCTCGGTGTCGAGCGCGATCCCGAAATATCGGACCTGATCAAGCGCCTGCAGGCGCTCACGCCGCAGCAAACCCGCGTGCTCGGCATGCTGGCGGAAGGCCTTCTCAACAAGCAGATCGCCTACGAGCTCGGCGTCTCCGAGGCGACCATCAAGGCCCATGTCTCGGCGGTACTACAGAAGCTCGGCGTCGACAGCCGCACCCAGGCGGTGATCCTGCTGTCCAAGATCGGCAGCGATCCGCTGCAGCCGGTGAGCTGAGCGCCCGAGCCTGGCGGATGGTTATTCGGATGTCGACCCGGCGACCAGTTTTTCGGAAAAGCCTCGCCCATCAGCAGAGATAGGCGCCATGATGCGATGGCCGAGATGTTTTGCGCCTATCTCCAAGCCTGGGCGCCGTCGGCGGGCCGAAATGAAATGAAATCTGACAACTACTCCGCCGCCGGCGCCAGCGGCCTGACCCTGGCCATCATCGAGCGCAGCACGGCCGGTTTGAGCGGCTTGTTGATCACCGGGATGTCGAGTCCGGCTGCTGCCGTGCGTACCTCGTTGGAGCGGTCGGCGGTGACCAGCACGGCGGGCAGGTCGTCGCCGTGGATCGCTCGCAGCCTGACGATGGCATCGAGGCCGGTTTCGCCATCGAGGTGATAGTCGGCAAGGACAACGTCCGGGCGGCGGAGCGCGATATCCAGGTTCTTTGTGCCGGACACGGTCTCGACGGCGCAGCCCCAGCCTTCGAGCAGCAGCCGCATGCCCTCAAGGATGCGGGCGTCGTTGTCGATACAGAGCACGCTCAGCCCGGACAGCGACGCCGCCACGCGGGCCGGCGCCCTGGTTTCGACCTCGCGTTTCGGTTCGTCCACGGCTGCCACCGGCAGGATGACGGAAAAGCGCGTGCCCTTGCCCGGATTGGAGAAAATACGGATCTCAAGCCTCAGCACCCGTGCGATGCGGTCGACGATCGAAAGGCCGAGACCGAGACCCTCGGCCTCGCGCGCGCCTTCGTCCAGCCGGGTGAATTCGCGAAACACCGTGTTCAGCTTGTCGCCGGCAATGCCGATGCCAGTGTCGATTACCTGGATTTCCGCCAGTTCGCCACGCCGTCGCACGCCAACCAGGATGCGGCCGCGACGCGTGTATTTGATGGCGTTGGAAACGAGGTTCTGGATCAGGCGGCGCAACAGGTTGCGATCCGTCACCACCGTCAGCGACGAGGGCATGATCGTCAGCTTGAGTTGCTTTTCCGCGGCAAGCGGCCGGAAATCGTTGCCGATCTGGCGCAGCAGCCCGTCGAGGTTGAAGGCCGTGTCGTCCGGTTTCATGGCGCCGGCATCGAGGCGGGAAATGTCGAGCACGGCGCCCAGAATGGTCTCGACCGATTCCAGCGAGGAGTCGATGTTGACCGCGGCCTTGCCGGCCGGGCCCTTGCCGGCCTTTTCGATCAGCGACGAGCAGTAGAGCCTGGCAGCGTTGAGCGGTTGCAGGATGTCGTGGCCGGCCGCGGCGAGGAAGCGCGTCTTGCCCAGATTGGCTTCCTCGGCCAGCATCTGCGCCTGTGCCAGTTCCTCATTGACCCGGGTCAACTCCTCGTTGACCCTGGTCAGTTCGATGGTGCGGGTCTTCACCCGCTGTTCCAGCGACTCGTTCGCCCGCTTCAGCGCCAGGTCCTGCTCGACGCGGCCGGAAATGTCGGCATAGGTGGCGACGATGCCGCCGTCCGGCATCGGGTTGGAGCGCAGCTCCAGGATCCGGCCGCTGGTCTTCAGTTCCATCTGCCAGGGGCTGACGAAGCTGGTCAGCCGGTTGAGCATCGTCACCCGCTGGTCGGTCGGGATATCGCCGCGCTCCGCCAGATGGCGCAGGATCTGGTCGAGCGAGACGCCGACCTGGCCCATGTCGTCGGGCAGGTCGAACAGCTCGCGGTACTGGCGATTCCAGCAGATCAGCCGGAAATCCCGGTCGAAGACGGTGATGCCCTGTTCCATCTGGTCGAGAGCGATCTGCAACAGGTCGCGATTGTGTTGCAACGCTTCCGTGGCGTCGTCGAGCAGCCGGAAGGCATCCCTGGATTCGCGGTCGTGGCGGCGAAACAGCAGCGACAGGATCAGCCGGGCCGACGAAGAGCCGACGGCACTGGCCAGAAGCTGCTCGGAAAAGCGGATGACGTCCATGCTGGCCTGCTCATTGCCATGCAGGATGACGTTGGTGGTCTTTTCGAAGGACTGGAACGACCGCTCGGTCCGCTGCACGCCGAGATAGCGCGCAATCGTGTCCTTCAGGTCGTTGACGGTGACGGCGGTGCGGAAGCGGCGCAGGCTGGGCATCGGCCCGGCCTCGCGCGGCACGAAGATCGACGCCTGGATGCGCTCCAGCGGCACCGCGGCGCGCGACAGCGAGCCCAGCACGAAAAACAGTGCGTTGATCGACAGGCTCCACAGCACGCCGTGGTTCAACGGCTCCGCGACGGTGCCGAACAGCGCCTGCGGCCGCAGCGCCTCGAAGCCGAACAGGCCGTGCACCAATATGCCGGTCTCGGGCGCGACGAGCGATGGCAACAGCAGCGTGTAGCCCCAGATCAGGATGCCGGCGACCATGCCGAGGGCCGCACCCCTGCCATTGGCGCCGCGCCAGATCAGCCCGCCGATCAGCGCCGGCGCGAATTGCGCGATCGCCGCGAACGACATCAGGCCGATCGACGACAGCCGCGCGCTGTCGGTACTCTCGCGGTAGTAGAGGAACGCGATGAAAAGCATGATGAAGATCGATGCCCGCCGCACGTTGAGGATGAGCGTCGACCAGTCCTCGTTTTCGGAAGACGTCGTCCTTAGCAGCCGCCGCACGAACAGCGGGATGATGAGGTCGTTGGAGATCATGATCGACAGCGCCACGCTCTCGACGATGACCATGGCGGTTGCCGCGGACAGGCCGCCGATGAAGGCAGCCATGGCCAGGAAATCGTGACCGCTGAACAAGGGCAGCGACAGCACATATAGGTCGCTGCTCGTCTTCGTGCCGACCAGCGACAGGCCGGCGAAGGCGATCGGCAGCACGAACAGGTTAATCGCCACCAGATAGAGCGGAAACACCCATGTCGCGGTGCGCAGTTCCGCCTCGCTGCGGTTCTCGACGATGGTGACGTAGAATTGCCGGGGCAGAAGGATGATGGCGAAGCCGCTCAGGCAGGTCAGCACCAGCCAGGTGGCGAGCGACGTCGAATAGCCCATCGCCTGCCGCACCTGGCCATTTTCGGCCAGCTTGCCGAACATGTCGCCGGGCCCGCCGAAGACCAGGAAAGTGACCATCAGGCCGATCGCCAGAAAGGCGGCAAGCTTGACCACGGTTTCGACCGCCACCGCAAGCACCAGCCCGTCCTGGTGCTCGGTGGCGTCGGCATGGCGTGTGCCAAACAGCACCGCGAACAGCGCCAGGAGCATGGCGACCACCAGCGAGATGTCGCTGACGAAGGGGTCGAACGAGGGCGGCGAGCCGGTGTAGTGCTCGACCATCAGGCTGACGGAACCGGAGATCGCCTTCAGCTGCAGCGCGATATAGGGCACCGCGCCAATGGTCGCGATCAGCGTGGCGATCGCGGCCACGGTGAAGCTCTTGCCATAGCGCGCGCCGAGGAAGTCGGCGATCGAGGTGATCTTCTCTGTCTTGGCCAGCCGCACGAGGCGGTTGAGCAAGGGAAAGCCGAACACGAACACCAGCACCGGGCCGGTGTAGATGCCGAGGAATTCCAGGCCGCGCTCCGAAGACAGGCCGACAGAACCGAAGAAGGTCCAGGAGGTGCAATAGATGGCCAGGCTGAGCGCGTAGATGAACGGGCGCGCCCGTCCAGGCCCGGAGCTGGCCGAGCGGCGGTCGCCAAGGCTGGCGATGGCGAACAGAAGCGTCACATAAGCGATCGCGATGACAACGATGAACAAGCCCTGCACGGCTCGCGCTTCCTCCCTGGCCGGCTCGACGTCCGCTCACCGCGCACGCAACCACAGCTTGGAAGCTGAGTCCATCGCGGCGTTCGGCGCATGGACGTCTGATGATGCGGGTAAAAACAAACCGGTGCCTTGGCCCTTTTTCCGGTTTTGCAACCGGAGGTTTTTGCTATTGTGGGCTTGGCCGGCGCTGGAGAACGGTGGTGAGGCGGCAGCGCGGCCGGTCATGACAAGGAGGGTCGAATGCTGAAGGAATTCCAGGAATTTATTTCCAAGGGCAATGTGATGGATTTGGCCGTCGGCGTCATCATCGGCGCGGCTTTCGGCAAGATCGTCGATTCCCTTGTCAACGACATCATCATGCCGATCGTGGGCGCGATTTTCGGCGGGCTGGACTTCAACAACTATTTCTTTGGGTTGTCCTCGACCGTCCATTCGGCCGCTCTGGCCGACGCGAAGAAAGAGGGCGCCGTTTTCGCCTATGGCAGCTTCATCACTGTCGTGCTGAACTTCGTCATCCTCGCATTCATAGTATTCCTGATGGTCAAGGCCGTGAACAATCTGCGCAGGCGCCTGGAACGCGAAAAGCCCGCGCCTGCCGCCGCGCCGCCGCCTGCCGATGTGCAGCTTCTGACCGAAATCCGCGATCTGCTCGCCAGGAGATAGAGGCATCAGGTTCTTCTGGACCAAAACCCCGGTCGTTCTCGGCCGGGGTTTTTTGCTTTCGCCCGTAGTAGAACAGCCGGCACGCTATCCCTATTGGAACGGACCTGCCCATGACCCTGATCCAGAACCTGCGCCCCGAGGCCCTGGCTGCGCCTGAAAGCGGCATCGTCGCCGTCGTCAACTATGGTAGGCTGCGCGACGGTTTGATCCCGCTCTGGGCCGGCGAGGGCGATCTGCCGACACCCGCCTTCATCACCGATGCCGCGTCGAAAGCGCTGGCCGGTGGCGAGACGTTCTACACCTGGCAGAGGGGCATCCCCGATCTGAGGCAGGCGCTCGCCCGCTATTACCAGAGGCATTTCGGCAAACACTTCGCCGAGGACGAATTCATCGTCACCGGCTCGGGCATGCATGCGATCCAGCTTGCGCTCGACGCGCTCGCCGGTGCCGGCGACGAGGTGATCTATCTGTCGCCCGCCTGGCCGAATTTCGACGCCGCCGCCGCCATCGCCGGGGCCGTGCCGGTGCCGGTCACGCTCGATCAATCCGGCAATGGCTGGTCGTGCGATGTCGAGAAGATCGCGGCCGCCATCACGCCCAGGACCAGGGCGCTGTTCATCAACACGCCGTCCAACCCGACCGGCTGGACCGCCGACCACGAGACTTTGCGCGCCATTCTCGATCTCGCCCGGGCAAATGGCCTTTGGATCATCGCCGACGAGATCTATTCGCTGTTCCACTATGGCCAAGGCCGCGCGCCGTCCTTCCTCGACATCGCGACCGGAGAGGACCGCATCCTGTTCGTCAACAGCTTCTCCAAGAACTGGGCGATGACCGGCTGGCGCGTCGGATGGATCAAAACCCATCCGAGTTTGCAGCAGGTGTTCGAGAACCTGATCCAGTATTCGAATTCAGGTGTCGCCCAGTTCATGCAGCGCGGCGCGGTCGCGGCGCTCGATGAAGGCGATGTCTTCGTCGCCGAACAGGTGGAGAGGGCTAGGAAGGCGCGCGATCTGGTCTGCGGCATTCTCGGCGCCACCGACCGCGCTCGGTTCACCGTGCCGCAAGGTGCTTTCTACCTGTTCTTCAGGGTCGACGGCATTACCGATTCGCGCAGCGCCGCCTTCGAGATCGTCGACAAGGCCAATGTCGGCCTGGCGCCGGGCACGGCCTTCGGCCCGGGCGGCGAAGCCTTCCTCAGGCTGTGCTTCCACCGCCGCCTCGACCAGCTCGAGGAGGCGGCGCACAGGCTTGCGAAGTGGATGACGGCTGTTTGAGAGTTGACGAAGCCCGAATTGAAAGTCGCTCCGGCGCCCCAGATGGCCGCCGGAGTGGAGTTCAAACGGCTTCAGCCGCCTGACTTGGGCACCAGCAAGGGAATGATCCGGTCGGTCTTGGCCACGGAAGGTCGTCCTGCTGAACCATAGGAAATGCCGAGCGCGTCCCAGGTCTCGACCAGGGCGTCCTGCAGCTCGGCGATCAGCGCATCCGAATGGAACGGCGTCGGCGTGATGCGCAGCCGCTCCGTGCCGCGCGGCACGGTCGGATAGTTGATCGGCTGGATGTAGATGCCGTGCACGCCAAGTAGCCGGTCGCTCGCCATCTTGCAAAGCTCGGGGTCGCCAACCAGCACTGGCACGATGTGGGTCGCCGATTCCATCACCGGCAGGCCGGCGGCGGAGAGGATCTGCTTGGTCCGCGTCGCCTGCTGCTGCTGGGCGTTACGCTCGGCCTGCGAGCGCTTGAGATGACGGATCGAGGTGGTGGCAGCGGCGGCGATGGCCGGCGGCAGCGCGGTGGTGAAGATGAAGCCCGGCGCATAGGAGCGCACGGCGTCGATGACAGCGCTGGTGCCGGTGATGTAGCCGCCCAGCGTGCCGAAAGCCTTGGCCAGCGTGCCCTCGATGATGTCGATGCGGTCGGCGAGGCCTTCCCGCTCGGTGATGCCGCCGCCGCGCGGACCATACATGCCCACGGCGTGGACCTCGTCGATATAGGTCATGGCGTTATAGCGCTCGGCGAGGTCGACGATCTCTCTGATCGGCGCGATATCGCCATCCATCGAATAGACGCTCTCGAACACGATCAGCTTGGCGCGTTCGCGGCCCGCTGCCTGCAGCAGGCTTTCCAGATGCGCGACATCGTTGTGGCGAAAAATCTTCTTTTCCGCGCCCGAGCGCCGCACGCCTTCGATCATCGAGGCATGGTTGAGCTCGTCCGAAATGATCAGGCAGTTGGGCAAAAGCCGCGCGATGGTCGAGATCGAGGCCTCGTTGGAGACAAAACCGGAGGTGAAGACCAGCGCGGATTCCTTGTCGTGCAGGTCGGCGAGCTCATGCTCGAGTTCGACCAGCGGATTGCTGGTACCGGAGATGTTGCGGGTGCCGCCGGCGCCCGAACCCATCCGGCCCGCCGCGTTCTGGAACGCTGCGATGACATCCGGGTGCTGGCCCATGCCGAGATAGTCGTTGGAGCACCAGACGGTGATTTCCTCAGCGCGGCCGTTGGCGCGCCAGATGGCACGCGGAAATTTGCCCGCTATGCGCTCAAGGTCGGCAAAGACGCGATAGCGTCGTTCCGCATGGAGCTGGTCGATCGCGTCCTCGAAGAACCGCTGATAATTCATGTCGGCTTCCCAGTTTTGCGCTGGATCATAATCATTGCCCGATTGGCCGTCCACCGGCCCGTTTTGGTCAAAATGCCACGCCCCGCACCTTCCTAACGAGGGCGGATCATGGCCTATTTCCTGGCAACACCGGGCTGTAGGGCGCTTTTGTTTCGACATGATGCCATATGCCGGCCAAGTCGGTTACGCAGGGTTTTATTGGTCATAGGGCGGGCTTTCCAGTAGAGCGGTTGTTGAGACAGTTTCCGATAGATCTTGAATGCGAGGACGCGGAATGACGGTTTTGGTGACGGGCGGCGCCGGCTATATCGGCAGCCATATGGTCTGGGAATTGCTGGATGCGGGCGAAAGCGTGGTCGTTCTCGACCGGCTTTCGACCGGTTTCGAATGGGCGGTGGCACCGGAGGCAAAGCTGGTCGTCGGCGACGTCGCCGACAAGGAATTGGTCGGCTCCATCATCCGCGACAACAATGTCGATGCGATCATCCATTTCGCCGGCTCGATCGTCGTTCCCGAGTCCGTCGCCGATCCGCTCGGCTACTACGAGAACAACACCTGCAAGACGCGCACGCTGATCGAAACGGCGGTGCGCCAGGGCGTGCCGAACTTCATCTTCTCCTCGACCGCCGCCGTCTATGGCGGCGCTGGGCTGGAACCGGTGCGCGAGGATGCCCGCCTGGCGCCGGAATCGCCCTACGGCCTCTCCAAGCTGATGAGCGAATGGATGCTGCGCGATGCGGCCATCGCGCATGGCCTGCGCTATACGG
The DNA here is from genome assembly GCF_020164675.1 of Mesorhizobium sp. ESP-6-2. Classification (NCBI taxonomy): domain Bacteria; kingdom Pseudomonadati; phylum Pseudomonadota; class Alphaproteobacteria; order Hyphomicrobiales; family Phyllobacteriaceae; genus Mesorhizobium; species Mesorhizobium sp. ESP-6-2. The sequence goes on along the minus strand of NZ_JAIUGT010000005.1, from coordinate 50,175 downwards.
CGCTGCGCTATTTCAACGTCGCGGGCGCCGATCCCAAGGGGCGCACCGGCCAGTCGACGCCTGGCGCCACGCATCTGATCAAGGTCGCCTGCGAGACGGCGCTCGGCAAGCGGCCGTTCATGCAGGTGTACGGCACCGATTACCCGACGCCGGACGGCACCTGCATGCGCGATTATATCCATGTCAGCGACCTGGCCGCGGCGCATCGCCTGGCCCTTGAGCGGCTGCGCGCCGGGGGCACAAGCCTGGTCGCCAATTGCGGCTACAGCCACGGTTATTCGGTGCTGGAGGTGATCGAGAGCGTGCGCCGCGCCTTCGGCCATGATTTCGAGGTCAGGACGGGCGAGCGCCGCCCCGGTGACGCCGCCGCGGTGGTTGCCAATTCCGATCTCGCGCGGACGGAACTCGGCTGGACACCGCAGCGCGACGACCTCGACCAGATCGTTGCAGACGCGCTCGCCTGGGAGCGTATCCTGACGGGGAAGAATTCCGCACGCGGCTGAGCGGGTTTTCCCAAGGGCTCGCAAGCCATTCCGGGAAGCGTTATGGAAGGCGTTCGCGGAGGCGCGAAAGCGCGCTGCCCGGTTCGACCTTTTTTGGGGGGACGACATGAAGATAACGGTGCTCGGGGCCGGCGTCGTCGGCACGGCGGCGGCCTACTATCTGGCCGGCGACGGCCATGAGGTCACCGTCATCGAGCGTCATCCGGCGCCGGCGCGAGGCACCAGCCAGTCGAATGCCGGGCTGGTGTCGCCGGGCGATGCCACCGCCTGGGCTTCCCCGGCGGCGCTGAAGACTTTCCTGCGCGGGCTCTACAACCACGATCTCGGCATCAAGGTGCGGCTGCGCTTCGATCCCTATTTTCTCGCCTGGAGCCTGCGCTTCCTGCGCCAGTGCACGGTGGCGCGCTTGCGCGCCAACACCGACATCAAGTTGCGGCTCGCGCTCTATTCGCGCGACTGCATCAATGGGCTGTCGGAGGCGATCGGCATCCACTATGACGAGCGCAAGAAGGGCATCCTCTACTTCTTCCGCTCGCAGAAGAGTCTCGACACCGGGACCGACAATTATCGCTATCTTGCCGAGCATGGCTTGCCGATCGAGATCGTCGGACGCGACCGGCTGGTCGAACTGGAGCCGGGACTTGCCGGGGTGAAGGACAAGATAGCCGGCGGGGTTTATTCGCCCACTGACCAGACCGGCGATTCCAAACTGTTTGTCGACAGGCTCGCCGCCTACGCGGCCGAGAAGCTTGGTGTCGAGTTCCGGTTCGGCACCACGGTCGAAGGCTTCGATATCGAAGGCGACAGGGTACGGGCCGTCATCACCTCGTCAGGTCCGGTGGCCGGCGATGCGGTTGTTATCGCAATGGGCCCGGAAAGCGGCCTGCTCGCTCGCCGCTACGGCATCGACCTGCCGGTCTATCCGGTGAAAGGCTATACCGCGACGATTCCCCTGGAGGATGAAAGCAAGGGGCCGACCATGGGCGGCGCCGACGAGGACCGGCTGATTGGCTATTCCAGGCTGGGCAACCGCTTGCGGATGTCCTCGACGGCCGAGTTCACCGGCTTTGACCGAAGCTTCAAGCCCGCTGACTTCAACACCATCATCAGCACCGGCAAGGATCTTTTCCCGGGCGCGTTCGACGAGAAGAAGGCTGTGTTCTGGGCGGGCCTGCGGCCGATGATGCCTAATTCCGTGCCGGTCATCGGCCGGGCCCGCTACAAAAATCTCTATCTCGACACCGGCCACGGCCATGTCGGCTGGACCATGGCCTGCGGTTCGGGCAAATTCCTCGCCGACCTCGTCGCCGGCCGCAAGCCCGAAATCGATCCGCAAGGGCTGGTCTATGAAAATTAGGCGAGCGGATCCGTAGTCAGTCCCGCCTTTCGACTGCCGCGCGCCAGGTGCTTGCATAATCCGTCCAGGCGGGGTCGGCGGGCGGTTCTTGTCTCGAGCCCTTGCCATGCGCCTTTGCCTGGTCCGATGCCAGCAATGCGGCGCCGATGCTGGTGCCGGTCGCGGCTTCGGAGGCGACGACGCTTCTGTCGGTCGCCGCCGCCAGCATGCCGACAAACAGCCGGTTGCGGGCGAAAGGGCCTTCGACAATGGTCGGGCCGCCGGCGCTGATCAGATCGAGGCAGGTCGCCGTCATCAGCGCCAGATAAAAAGAAATGGCGGCAAAGCGCTGGCCGCTGTTCATGCCGTCGGCGTTGAGCCACGCCGCCGCATGATGCGGGAACGGTCCCGACCCCTGCTGCATCGACGGCAGCAGCAGCGTCCTTTTTGCCAGCACGGCACCGACATCGTCTTCGGTCCAGTTCTCCGGCTGATCTTCCGTCAGTATGGAAAATTCCCTGCCCCCCATGAAGCGCGCCGATGGCACGGGATCGCCCAGCGCGTTGACGTTGACCAGCGTATCGCGCGCCGGGTCGAGCGCCACCGATCTACCGCTGACCGCCATCGACACCACCCAGGTGCCGGTCGAGACGACGCTGAAAGGCGGCGCGTCCGCGAGAAGATGTGGCAACAGCGAGGCGTTGGAATCGTGTAGGCCGCAGAACACAGGCGTCCGCGGATCGAGCCCCGTTCGCTCGGCAAGCGCCGGCAGGAGCGGGCCGAGCCGGTCCCTTGCCGGCCGCACCGGCGCCATCAACGCGCGCCAACCGAGGCGGTCGATCATTGCCGAAAAATCCGCTTTCCACGGGTTCCACAGATCGGTGTGGCAGCCGAGCGAGGTCACCTCGTTGGCGGCGATGCCGGTCAGCCGCAGCGCCCAATATTGCGGATACATCAACATCGTCGTTGCCCTGGCGAATTCCGTCGGAAAGCGCTTCTGCTGCCAGAAGAATTGCGCGCCGAGATTGAGGCCGAGCGGCAGCCGCGGCGTGCCGGTTTCAGCGAAGGGCGGGCGGATCGCGTCATACTCGGTCGCGAGTTCCTCGGGGCCGTCGAATTCGTAGTCGAGCACTGGCAACACCAGTTCGCCGGCGGCCTCTACCAGAGCGCCCGTCGCGCCATGCGTGGTGATCGAAACGGCGTCGATGGTCTGTTCGCGGTTGAGATCGGCAAGACTGCCGAGGATGAAGGCCCACAGCGCCTCGACGTCGTGATGCGGGTAGGGAGCTTGCCGCAGCGGCGCGTTCGCCATTCGGCGCAGCGCGACCTCGCGCAGCGTGGCTAGGTCGACCAGCGCCACCTTGGCGTTGGTCTTGCCGATGTCGATGACGGCGATGTGGCGCGGGGCACTCATGCCATGTGGAACATGGTTTCCAGGGGCACGGCCACCGGCTCATTGTCAGGCTTGGTCTCCATGAGGCCGGCCATGTCTGCCCACCAGCGCTGCATCACCGTATGCTTCGGCAGGTCGGCCATGCCATGGTCGTCCTGCCGCCACAGCACGCCGAACAGGATGTTGGTCTCCTCGTCGAGATGGATGGAATAGTCGCAAACCCCGGCCTGCTTCAGCAGCGCCACCAGCGATGGCCATATCTCGTCGTGACGCTTCTTGTATTCCGCCTTCATGCCGGGCTTGAGCATCATCTTGAACGCGTATTTTTCGGCCATCAGCGTCCCCCGCGCAGCCGCCGCCAGACGATCGGCAGCGCGATGACGATGATCAGGAGCAGGCCGATGAAGATCGACATCACGATGCCGGGCACATTGAGCAGGCCGAGCCCGAAGGTCACCAGCCCCATGATGAAGGCGGCGAGCACGACGCCGACAATGCTGCCGGCGCCGCCAAGGATGCTGACGCCGCCAAGCACCACCATGGTGATGACTTCCAGCTCATAGCCCTGTGCGATCGACGGCCGGGTCGAACCGAGCCGGGAGGTGATCAGCACAGAGGCGATGCCGGACATCAGCCCGGTCAGGCAGAACAGGATGAATTTGATGCGGCCGGCACGTACGCCGGAAAACTGTGCCGCGAGCGGATTGTTGCCGATGGCGAAGACGCGCCGGCCGAAACTCGTGCGGTGCAGCGCGAACCAGTAGGCGACGGCGGCGATGAGGAAGAGCACCAGCTCGAACGACACTACCCACCAGACATAACCCTGGCCGAAGAAGGCGAAGCTCTCGGGATAACCCTTGTAGGCCTGGTCGCCGAGGATGATGAAGGCGATGCCGCGAAACAGGCTCATCGTGCCGATGGTGACGACGATCGAAGGCAGGCCAAGCCTCGTGACCAGCAGGCCGTTGAAGGCGCCGCAGCCGAGCCCGACGACGATGCCGATCGCCACCAGCACCGGCGTACCGGCGCCGGCCTGCACCGCCATGCCCATCATGGTCGAGGCCAGCGCGATGATGGCGGCGACCGACAGGTCGATCTCGCCCGAAATGATCAGCAGCGCCATCGCAAAGGCGATCAAACCCTTCTCGGTGAAGTTGAAAGTCAGGTCCGACAGCGAATAGGGGTCGAGGAAATAGGGCGAGGCGAAGCTGTTGATGGCAAAGATGGCGAGTGCCACCACGACCAGCAGCGCTTCCCAGGAAAAGATCGCCGAATGAAACGGCTTGTCGAGCCGGTCCGGAATATGGCGCGGGACTGGGACATCGGTCATGCCGCTTCCGCCTTTCTCAGGATGACGCGGCCCTGCTGGCGTTCGCCGCGCGCGTTGAGCACGACGGCGAGGATTATGGCGCTGCCCGAAATAGCCATCTGCCAGAAGGGCGAGATGTTGATGACCGGCAGCGCGTTGGAGATGATGCCGAGAAACAGCGCCCCCAACACCGCGCCCCCGACCGAACCGATGCCGCCGGCAATCGAGATGCCGCCGATGACGCAGGCGGCGATGATGTTGAGCTCATAGCCATTGGCGACCTCGACCGAGGCGATCACGTAACGTGAGATCCAGAGATAACCGGCAAGGCCGCCGATCATGCCGGAGATGCAGAAGACGATGAATTTCGTCCGCCCGACATCGATACCGGCATAGACCGACGCCGTCGGATTGACGCCGATGGCATAGATCGAGCGGCCGAGCGCGGTGCGTGTCATCAGGATGAAGAACAGCGCGATGACCAGAATGGCGATCCAGGACAGCACCGGAATGCCGAGCAAGGACGCGCGTTGGAAGCCGATGAACTCGGGGCTCATCTTGTCGGCATTGACCCAGGCGCCGCCGGACAGGACGAAGGTGGCGCCGCGATAAATGGTCAGCGTACCCAATGTCACCACGATCGAGGGGATGTTCAGCCGCCACACCAGGAGACCGTTGATGGCGCCGAGCACGAGGCCGACGACCAGCGCGATGACGATCAGCAGCGGGATCGGGATCGCCGGGTGGGCGGCGTTCAGCATCGCCACCACCATGCCGGTGAAACAGAGGTTCGACGCCATCGACAGATCGATCGAACGGGTCAGGATGACCACCATCTGCCCGAGCGCCAGGATCATCAGGATCGAGGTGTCGTTAAACACCTGGCGCAAATTGCCGGGGTCGGCGAAGGCGGGAAAACGCGTCGAGATCAGCCCGATCAGCACGAGAATGGCCGCCAGCAACCAGATTTCGCGATATTTCAGCAAAGCCTTCATGCCGCAATCCCCGCCGCCGTCCGGACCAGCGTCTCGGCGTCCAGTCCCTTGTTGTCGTAGACGGCCACGACGAGGCCCTCGCGCATGACGACGACGCGGTCGGACATGCCGAGGATTTCGGGCAGCTCCGAAGACACCATGATCACCGACAGGCCTTGCGCCACCAGCTCGGCCATGAAGCCATGCACGGCGGCCTTGGAGCCGATGTCGATGCCCTTGGTCGGCTCGTCCAGGATGATGACCTTGGGCGTGGTCGCCAGCCATTTGGCGATGACCACCTTCTGCTGGTTGCCGCCCGACAGCGTGCCGACATCCTGGCTGAGCGAGGAGGCCCTGAGGTCGAGCCGCTCGGTGTAGGAGCGGGCGAGCGAAAACTCCTCCGCCAGCCGCAGCACGCCGGATTTGGACGTGCGTGCCAGCGACGGGAGAGAAACATTCTGGAAGATGGGCAGGCCGATCACCACGCCTTGCTTGCCGCGTTCCTCCGGCACATAGACGATGCCGGCCTCGATCGAATCCGCCGCTGATCTGGGAATGATCGACTTGCCGTCCAGCGTGATCGTGCCGCCCGAAGTGCGGGTGATGCCTGAAATCGCCTGCATCACCTCGCTGCGGCCGGCGCCGACAAGACCGTAGAAGCCGAGAATCTCGCCCTTGTGCAGCTCGAAACCGATGTCGTTGAATTCGGTGGGGTGCGACAGGCCGGAGATCGACAGCACCGGCGCGCCGATCTCGGCCTTGCGCTGCGGAAAGATGTGGTCGACCGCACGGCCCACCATCATGCGCACGATCTGGCTCTGGGCGGCATCCTTGATCAGCCCTTCGCCGACCATCTCGCCGTCGCGGAACACGGTGTAGCGGTCGGCGATGCGGTAAATCTCGTCGAACTTGTGGCTGATGAACAGGATCGCCTTGCCTTCGCTCTTGAGGAACTCGATCAGCAAAAAGAGCTCTTCGATCTCCTTCATCGAAAGGGCGGCCGTCGGTTCGTCCATGATGACGATCCGCGCGTCGATCGACATGGCCCGCGCCACGGCGACAAGATGCTTGTTGGCGATGCCGAGGTCCTTCAGCCTTGCGTCGGCGTCGATATGGCCGGCATGCATCGTGTCGAGCACTTCGCGCGCATTTCTGCGCATGGTGCGCCAGTCGATGGTGCCAAAGCGGGTGCGCGGCGCGTGGCCGAGAAAGATGTTTTCGGCGACCGTCAGATCGTCGAACAGCACGGTTTCCTGATGGATGGCGGTAACGCCATGGCCGAAGGCGGCGTGCGCGCTGGGCAGGGTGACGTCCTGCCCGTCTATGCTGATCGTGCCCGCATCGGGCTGGTAGATGCCGGTCATGATCTTGACCAGCGTCGACTTGCCGGCGCCGTTCTCGCCGATCAGCGCCGTCACCTGGCCCGGATAAAGCGACAGGCTGACATTGTGCAGCGCGCGCACGCCGGGAAAGCTCTTCGAGATGCCGGACAGCGTCAGGCGTGGCGTGGAGGCCAGGGGCCCGTCCTTCACCGTGCCGTGTTGGGCTGTCGTGTCCATGATCGTATCAAGCCCTGAAACAAGGTGCGTTTGAAGTTGCGGCGGGGCGTGAACCCCGCCGCGTCAGCCTGAAGCTCCGGATCAGTAGATCTTGGAGAACTTCTCGATGTTGGTCTTGTCGAACTGGAAGGGCGGAGCCATCGCAGCCGAATTGGTGTCGTCGAGCGTGACCTTGCCGACGCGGCCGATCGACAGCGTCGCGCCGGGCTTGGCCTCTTCCTTCTTCACCGCCAGATCGTGGGCGAGGTAGACGGCGGAGTAACCAAGGTCGATCGGGTTCCAAAGAGCCACGGCCTGTGAAGCGCCGTTGTCGATGAACTTCTTGAACTCCGACGGCAGAGCGAGACCGGTGACGTTGACCTTGCCGATCAGCTTCTCATCGGTGACGACCTGGGCGGCGGCAACGACGCCGACGGTGGTCGGCGCGATGATCGCCTTGAGGTTCGGATAGGACTTCAGCAGGCCCTTGGCTTCGTCGGTGCTCTTGGCCGAGTCGTCATCGCCATAGACGGTGGCGACGAGCTTGATCTTGGGGAATTTCTCCGGCAGCACCTTCTTGGCCGCGTCGATCCAGGCGTTCTGGTTGGTCGCGGTCGAGGAGGCCGACAGGATGGCGACGTCGCCGCCCTCAGGCAAATAGTCGGCGGCGAGCTTGATGATGGTCTCGCCGATCAGGCCGGTGTCGGACGGATTGAGGTGAAGCTGGCGGCCTTCCTTGGCGACGCCCGAATCCCAGGAGATGACGGTGATGCCGCGCTCCATGGCCTTCTTCAGCACCGGCACCAGCGCGTCGGCGTCATTGGCCGAGATGGCGATGGCGTTGACCTTTTGCGCAATCAGCGAATTGACCACTTCGATCTGCGCTTCGGCGGTCGCCTTGGTCGGGCCGGTGTAGATGATGTCGACGTCGCCGAGTTCCTTGGCCGCCTCTTCGGCGCCCTTGTTGGCGGCGTCGAAGAAGCCGTTGCCGAGCGACTTCACCACCAGCGCGATCTTGACGTTCTCGGCATAGGCGGCATTCACGAACATGGCGGCGGAAAAGGCCGCCGTTACCATCAGTTTCTTCAGAAAGCTCATCGAATATTCCTCCCTTGAGCGGTTGCATTCCATCGCCGCTGCGGGCGTGAGGGTATCTCAGGCTTGCAGCGAAGATTCTTCCTTTGCCGACTTGCGGGCGACGATCAGCGTTACCCCTGCTGTCTCCAGCATCTTTGCCTCGCGGTCCTCTATGCCGTCATCGGTGATGACCGTGGCGATGCGCGAGAGGCCGCACAGGATCAGGCTGGAGCGTTTGCGGAATTTCGAGGAATCGACCAGCACCACCAGCTCGTCGGCCTGGTCGATCAGCTTCTGTTCCGCCTGGATCAACAGCGGGTCGCCTTCCATCAGGCCGAGCGGCCCGAGCCCCTGGGCGCCCATGAACATGCGGCGCGCATAGAAATTGCGCGTCACGTCATTGTCGAACGGCGACAGGATGATGTTCTGCTCGCGATAGATGGTGCCGCCGGACAGCATCACCGTGTTCTTGGAGTGCTTGAGCAAGCTTTCGGCGATCGGGAAGGAATTGGTGAAGATCGGCATGCGGCGGCCGGTCAGGAAATGCACCATCTGGAAGGTGGTGGTGCCGCCGTTGATGATGATCGGCTCGCCGTCCTTGCAGAGCTCCACCGCTTCCCGCGCTATCGCCCGCTTCTGCGCCGCATTGAGCGTCTCGTTGACGGAAAAAGGCCGGCCGGCAAGGCCGATGAACTGTGGCGGCGTGATCGCCTCGGCGCCGCCGCGCACCCGGCGCAGTCGCTTTTGCACGTGCAGGGCCGCGATATCGCGCCGGATCGTCGCCTCGGACGACTCCGTCAGGTCGACCATTTCCTGCACCGTCACCACAGGCTTTTCCTGGACGGCGGACAGAATGATCCTGTGGCGCTCTTTTTCGTGCATGGTTCCTCCCTGCATGGCCATCTGGCATTAGAAATCGCGCAGTGTCAATCATTTCCGATCATATAATTTCATTGTGCAGTGCAATATGATTGATGTTGATCGTTTGTGATTGACAAAGCCGGCGTCTTGCGTAGACATTCCCGACGAAAAGAGGAGCGCACCGTCCGCGCTTCAAGGGAGGATTACCCATGCTCGACAAGCGCTCCGGCTCGCGCCTCGCCAATCTTTGGGATGATGCGAAGGCAAGGGGGATGAGTGATCCCGAGCTTCTGGTCTATCGTTCGAACACGCTCGGCTCCGACAAGCGTGTCACCAATTACGGCGGCGGCAACACATCGTCGAAAATCCGGCAAAAGGATCCGCTCACCGGCCAGGACGTGGAAGTGCTGTGGGTGAAGGGTTCGGGCGGCGACAGCGCTTCGATCAAGCTTGATGGTTTTGCCACGCTCTACATGGACAAATTGCAGGCCCTCAAAGGCCTTTATCGCGGCGTCGAGCATGAAGACGAGATGGTGGGTTACCTGCCCCACTGCACCTTCAATCTCAATCCGCGCGCAGCCTCCATCGACACGCCGCTGCATGCCTACGTGCCGAAGCCCTATGTCGATCACATGCATCCCGACGCCATCATCGCCATCGCGGCCGCCAAAGATTCCAAGGCCCTGACGAAAGAGATCTTCGGCGACGCCATCGGCTGGCTGCCGTGGAAGCGGCCGGGTTTCGAACTCGGCCTGTGGCTGGAGAAATTCTGCCTCGAGCATCCCGCCGCCAAGGGCGTCATCCTGGAAAGCCACGGCCTGTTCACCTGGGGCGACAGCCCGAAGGAATGCTACGAAACGACGATCTCGGTGATCAACCAGGCGATCGAGTGGTTCGAGCGGCGTTCGGAGGGCGTCGCCATTTTCGGTGGCGAAGCGGTCAAGTCGCTCGAAGCCGCCGAACGCCGCGCCATCGCCGCGAAGCTGATGCCTAGGATCCGCGGCCTGATCTCGGAAAAGAGCCATAAGCTCGGCCATTTCGACGATTCCGCCGCCGTGCTCGAATTCGTCAATTCCAGGGATCTGCGCCCGCTGGCGGCACTCGGCACCTCATGCCCGGACCATTTCCTGCGCACCAAGATCCGACCACTGGTCATCGAATTCGATCCGGCCAAGCCCGATGTCGATGCCGTCATCGCGCGGCTGGCCAGCGACATTGCCGAATACCGCGTAGGCTACCAGGCCTATTATGACAGCTGCAAGCATGCGGACTCGCCCGCCATCCGCGATCCCAATGCCGTGGTCTATCTGATGCCCGGCGTCGGCATGTTCACCTTCGCCGGCGACAAGGCGACTGCTCGCATTTCGGGGGAGTTCTATGTCAACGCCATCAACGTCATGCGCGGCGCCTCGACCGTCTCCTCCTATGTCGGCCTGCCTGCGCAGGAAGCCTTCGACATCGAATACTGGCTGCTTGAGGATCTGAAGCTGCAGCGCATGCCGAAGCCCAAGGCTCTAGCCGGCCAGATCGCGCTCGTCACTGGCGGCGCGGGCGGCATCGGCCGCGCGACGGCGAGCCGACTGCTGCGCGAAGGCGCCTGCGTGGTGCTCGCCGACATCGACGAGACAGCACTTGCCAGCGCCAACGACGAACTGGCCAAGGCCTATGGCAAGGATTTTGTCCGCCCCGTGGTCATCAACGTCACGTCGGAGGATCAGGTCGTCGCCGGCTTTGCCGAAACCTCGGTCGAGTTCGGTGGCATCGATATTCTGGTCTCCAACGCCGGCCTTGCCTCCTCGGCGCCGATCGAGGACACGACGCTGGCGCTGTGGAACAAGAACATGGACATCCTGTCGACGGGATATTTCCTGGTGTCGCGGGAAGCGTTCCGGCTGTTTAGGGTGCAGAAGATCGGCGGCAACGTCGTTTTCGTCGCTTCCAAGAACGGCCTTGCCGCCTCGCCGAACGCCGCCGCCTATTGCACCGCCAAGGCCGCCGAGATCCATCTCGCCCGCTGCCTGGCGCTGGAGGGCGCGGAGGCGCAGATCAGGGTCAACGTCGTCAATCCGGACGCCGTACTGCGCGGCTCCAAGATCTGGTCCGGCGAGTGGAAGGAACAGCGCGCCGCCGCCTACAAGATGTCGACCGACGACCTCGAGGAACATTACCGCTCGCGCTCGATGCTTAAGCGCTCGGTGTTTCCCGAGGATATCGCCGAAGCGATCTATTTCTTCGCCTCCGACATGTCGGCCAAGTCGACCGGCAACATCGTCAATGTCGACGCCGGCAACGCGCAGAGCTTTACGCGCTAGAGTGTTGAAGGCGGCGCTGCCCCTCGCCAATCCGCTCTCCGGGTGAAGAACGGGGAGAGGGGATTGCCGCCGCCGGAGTGCTTCCCTTCTCCCCGTCATTATATGGGGAGAAGGTGCCGGCAGGCGGATGAGGGGCAGCGCCAGCCGAACGCTTTCTTGGGAGGAACAGCAGTGTCCGAAACCATCATCTCCGCCGACCTCGTCGCCAGCCATAATACCGCGCGCAAGGCCGACCTCGAGCGTGACTACGCCTCGCTCGGCGAACGGCTCGACCGTCGCGGCATCGCCATCGACCCGATCCGAGACAAGGTCGAGAAATTCGCGGTGGCGATCCCCTCCTGGGGGGTCGGCACCGGCGGGACGCGCTTTGCCCGCTTCCCCGGCGCCGGAGAACCGCGCGACATCTTCGACAAGATCGAGGATTGCGCCGTCATCAAGCAATTGACGCAGGCGACACCGACGGTGTCGCTGCACATTCCCTGGGACAAGGCCGACCCGAACCGGCTGAAGCAGGCGGCCTCGCGTTTCGGCCTCGGCTTCGACGCCATGAATTCCAATACCTTCTCGGACGCGAAAGACCAGAAGCTCTCCTACAAATTCGGCTCGCTGTCGCATGCCGACGCCGGAACGCGCCGACAAGCGGTCGAGCACAATCTCGAATGCATCGAGATCGGCAAGACGCTTGGGTCGAAGGCGCTGACGGTGTGGATCGGCGACGGCTCGAACTTCCCCGGCCAGGTCAATTTCGCCAAGGCGTTCGAGCGCTACCTCGACGCCATGAAGGAGGTCTATGCCGGACTGCCCGCCGACTGGAAGCTGTTCACCGAGCACAAGATGTACGAGCCGGCCTTCTATTCCACTGTCGTGCAGGACTGGGGCACAAACTACATCATTGCCAAGGAATTGGGCGACAAGGCCTTCTGCCTGGTCGATCTCGGCCATCACGCGCCCAACGTCAACATCGAGATGATCGTGTCGCGGCTGATCCAGTTCAGGAAACTCGGCGGTTTCCACTTCAACGATTCGAAATATGGCGACGACGACCTCGATGCCGGTTCGATCGACCCCTACCGGCTGTTCCTGGTTTTCAACGAACTGGTCGACGCCGAACTGTCCGGCGCCGACGGCTTCGATCCGGCGCATATGCTCGACCAGAGCCACAACGTCACCGATCCCATCGAAAGCCTGATGCTGTCGGCGGTGGAGGTGCAGCGCGCCTATGCGCAGGCGCTGCTGGTCGACCGCAAGGCGCTTGAAGGTTTTCAGGAGGCCAATGATGCGCTTATGGCGACGCAGACGCTGAAGGCGGCCTACCGCACCGATGTCGAGCCGATCCTGGCCATGGCGCGGCTGAACACCGGCGGCGCCATCGATCCGGTCGCCGCTTACCGGGCGGCAGGCTACCGCGCCAAGGTCGCGGCGGAACGCCCGGCCGTTGCCGGCGGCAGCGGTGGCATTATCTGAGGCCGAGCTCTTTCTCGTGCTCCCTCAATTGTTAGTGGACTCGATCACCCCAACACGGTTTCCTAGGCGTCCCCCGCCAGGAGCCTCGCCATGCATATTACTCGCCGCACGCTGATCGCCGTCAGCCTCTCCTTCACGATCGCTTTCGCGCCATGGGCGGCCGCCATCGCCGCCTCGCCAGCGCCTGCCAAGGGCGAGAACGGCATGGTTGTCACCGCGCAGCATCTGGCGTCGGAGGTGGGCGTCGAAGTCCTGAAGAAGGGCGGCAACGCCGTCGATGCGGCGGTCGCTGTCGGCTATGCGCTCGCCGTCGTCTATCCCAATGCCGGCAATATCGGCGGCGGCGGCTTCATGACCGTCCGCTTCAAGGACGGCAAGTCGACCTTCCTCGATTTCCGCGAACGTGCGCCGCTGGCCGCGACCAAGACCATGTATCTCGACAAGGACGGCAATCCGGTGAAAGGCGCCAGCCTCGACGGCTACCTCGCCGTCGGCGTGCCGGGCTCCGTCGCCGGTTTCGAGATGGCGCGCGAAAAATACGGCACCTTGTCCCGGCAGGACCTCATGGCGCCGGCCATTCGCTATGCCAAGGACGGGTTCATCCTCAATCAGGGTGACGCCGCCTCGTTTGCCGGAGGTGCCGACAGGCTGGCGAAGGACCCCGCTGCGGCGGCCATATTCCTGAAGCCGGATGGCAAGCCCTACGGCATCGGCGAGCGGCTGGTCCAGCCCGACCTCGCCGCGTCGCTCTCGGCGATATCCGAAAAAGGCCCCGACGCCTTCTACAAGGGCGCCATCGCCGACGCCATCGTCAAGGCTAGCGGCGCCAAGGGCGGTATCCTGGCCAAGGACGATTTCGAACAATATGCGGTGCGCGAGCTCAAGCCGGTGACCTGTTCCTATCGCGGCTACGAGATCATTTCCTCGCCGCCGCCGAGCTCCGGCGGCGTCATCATCTGCGAAATCCTCAACGTGCTGGAAGGCTACCCGCTGTCCTATCTCGGCGCCGGTTCGGCAGAGACCGTGCATGTCATGGTCGAAGCCATGCGCCACGCCTATGTCGATCGCAACTCGGCGCTCGGAGATCCCGATTTCGTCGACAATCCGGTCTCGAAACTGCTGGACAAGGCCTACGCCAAGGACATCCGCGACAAGATCGATCCGTTCCGGGCCGGCGTCTCTCAGGACCTGATGCCGAAGGGGTTCGGCGAGAGCAAGGAGACGACGCATTATTCGATCATCGACAAGGATGGCAACGCGGTCGCTGTGACCTACACGCTGAACGGCTCGTTCGGCGCCGGCGTCGTCGCCGACGGCACCGGCATCCTGCTCAACAACGAGATGGACGATTTCACCCAGAAACCGGGCGTGCCCAACCTCTATGGCCTGGTCCAGGGCGAAGCCAACGCCATTCAGCCGAAGAAGACGCCGCTGTCGTCGATGAGCCCGACCGTGGTGGCCAAGGACGGCAAGCCGTTCATGGTCATCGGCAGCCCCGGCGGTTCGCGCATCATCACCATTACGCTGGAAGCCATCGTCAACGTCATCGACCACGGCATGAACATCCAGGAGGCGATCGACGCACCGCGCATCCATCATCAATGGCTGCCCGACACGGTCTATATCGAGCCGTTCGGACTGTCGCCGGACACCGAAAGGCTGCTGGCCGGCATGGGTTATCATCTCGATCTCAGCGACAAGCCCTGGGGCCAGGCGGCGGGCATCCTGGTCGGCGGCAGGAGCCTGGCGGAAATCGGGAAGGGTGGCGGCGCGCGCTACAATGGCGCCATCGACAGCCGCGCCGCTTCCGGCGAGGCGCTCGGCTACTGATCGGACTGGCGCACTCCGCAAGCGCGTGAACCCGCGTCCGCAATCGCGTCGAAAACGAAAAGACAGGGCGGCCTGAGTTTCCGTGAAACGACCGCTCTAATTGACGATCAAGCCGTCACGAAATCAGCGTGACGGTGGATGCAATCAGCATCAGGGCGGCGATGCCGACGAACAGCGCGTAGATGCGCGGCCGGTCGAGCAGCAGCGCATTGCCGGATATCCAGGCCGATGTGGCGCCGCCGAGCGCGAAGAGGAAACCGTTGCGATGACCGAAGGTCATCGACGCGGCCATCAGCCCGCCAATGATCAGGGCGCCGAACACGATGATCACGGCGACAGCGTATCTCTCGAAGTCGTTGCCGCCGCCCATGGCTGGCCCGATCGCATTCAAATTCGGCAGGTCGTCCGGATCGAAGGGGCTGGTCGACCCGTATTCGTCTTGACCGATGGATTCTCGCATCACTCGTTCTCCGCTGACCGGCAACAAACCATCAACACATGCCGAGCGCAACCCGATCGCGTGTTTCTCCCTACGTGTTGACCGCGATATCAAACCCTTCCGGCAGGGCGCGCCAACCGTTTGGCGGGTTCGGATCACCGCCGCAACTCCAGCGATGTCTGCCCGAATGGCAACGGTTCGCCAACCTGTTTTTAATATGGGCGTTTCTTCTGGAGAAAACATGATGGCGGAGTTGATTCGGCTTCGGCAGAAGCATTTTTACGCGGCCGGAGCCGCGGCGCCAGGCGCGGCCGCGTAAATTTTCGGCTCCGGGCGTCCGCTTGATGTTGAGCCAGATGTGTTCCGCACTTGGGGCGGGCGTCATGCTGGCGCTCGCGGGCTCATGATGAACCGAGCTCGACGAAAGCGGTCCGGGCTGATCGCATGGACAAAGCCCGGCCTGGGATCGAATTTCGGGGACGGCCTGCGATACCCTAAGTTGGTATCAGGGCGGCGATACGATGGATGCTGATCTTCTTGCGTGCCTTGGACGCCTCGTTGGTCAGCCCCATGTCGAACCTCTGTACTGGACAGCCTCAATCCAGAGTGCGAGCGCGGTGGCCGGCGACCGTCCCTTTACTTTCAAATCGCGGCCTCGATAGCCGCCGGCCGCGATCCATACCGTTTTTGAACGCTGATAGATTGTTACGCCTCGTGCATTCGCCCAAGCGCATGATTCCGCGAACTTTGGAGCCATTGCCGAGCTCGCTCCCGAGGATGCTGTCTCTATGTGACAAAGCTGCGTGGCCATATCAGGTCCCCTAATTTTGACGGTCCCGGCCGACGATCCCGGCCCTCGCCCAAAATCACCGAATGAATGATAGGACCGCTTCCGTTACGGTAATGTGTCGCCACCAGCCCGGCCAGGTATCTCCCGATGCAAAAGCCGCCAGCTTTCGGCAGGGACAGGTCTGGAGTGGCTAGGGACTAAATCCAGCTTAGGTCAACGAGCGGGCCGAGAGCCGGGATCGGCCGCCACTCAAACCTGATCAGGAGATCGGGCTGGCGGATGATGGTGCGCAAGGCGCACCTGTTCGACGCACAACGCGGCGCCAGGATAAATTAGGGGGAATGGCTGACGCGCGCTGGCGACTGTCAGCTCATCCTGTCTATCAAGGTTTGGCGTTGGCTTTCCGCCAAGCCTCGTACTCGTCGTTCGCGCTTGGGTGCAGTGGATAGTAGCGTTGCAACGGCGCGCCCCCCATGAGCTTCATTCGTGAGAATTCCTCCCAATCGTGATGTTTCTGGGATTCTTCGATGACCTTCGGGGCCATCGCGACGGGAAGCACCACCACCCCGTCGTCATCGGCGACGATGATGTCGCCGGGGATCACCGTGACACCGCCGCAGGCAATCGGAACGTTGACCGCATTGGGATAGATGCTGGTCTGCACATGATAATTTGGCGTCCAGCCGCGCAGCCAGAGAGGCAGGTCGAGCTTTTCGACATTGGGCCGGTCGCGCATGCACCCGTCGATGACGATGCCCGCGCCGCCTCTGCCCTTGAAATAGGTCGACATCATATCGCCGAAGACACCGGAGCTCATGTCGCCGCGCGCGTCGACGACGACCACGTCGCCCTCCTGCGCATGGTAGAGCACATGCCTGTGAAGCTGCGTCTCCGGATCGGCATATTCTCCCTCGGTGAAGAGGTCCGGTCGCTGCGGCATGAACTGCAATGTCAGGGCCGGCCCGACGATCGACTTCCCATGGTTCTGCGGCACCGGGCCGACCATGTGCGGATTGCGAAAACCCATATGGCCAAGTGTGCCCGCGACCGTAGCGGCGCCGATCTCCCTTAGCGCGTCGATCAGGTCCTTGGGCGGCCGCGTGATATCGGGAGTATGCGTCATCTTCGGACTCCGGTTGAAATTGAATTACCAGTTGGTGACAGAACCGTCGCGGCGCTGGAGATGTGGCGCTTCCCAGAAACGGAAACTCTGCGCCTGGACCGCCGCTTCATTGACCTCGACGCCGAGCCCCGGCAGGTCGCTGACCGGATAATCGGTCCCGTCGAGTCTTGGCTGTACGGGGAAAAAGTCGGAATTGTCGAAACCCAGCTTCCTTTCGGGGATCCTGGTCTCTAGCCACGCGAAGTTGGGCACCGCGGCGGCGAGATGCACGGTTGCGGCCGTGCACACCGGGCCAAGGGGATTGTGCGGCATCAGGTCCACATAGTGCGCCTCGCTCCAGCCAGCGACTTTCATCGCCTCGGTGAGCCCGCCGACATTGCAGACATCGAGCCGGTTGAACTGGTGGATGCCGCGCTCGATGTAAGGCAGGAACTGCCACTTGCTGGCAAATTCCTCGCCGATGGCAAAGGGGATGTCGGTCATCGTACGAAGGGACTCGTACGCCTCTGGTGTCTCGGCCCGTATCGGCTCCTCGAGGAAATCAAGCACGCCGCGGCCGAGCTTGTTGCAGAAGCTCGCCGCCTCGGCCACCGACAACCGGTGATGATAATCGACGCCGAGCACCACCTCATCGCCCAGCGCCTCGCGCGCTTTGTTCAGCATGCTCGCCGTAGGGCCGATCGATTCACGCGGCTCGAAGACGTCCTTGCTGCTTTGTCCGGTGGGGAAGAAGCGGATCGCCTGCCAGCCCTGCGCGCGCAGTTCGCGGGCGCGTTCGATCGCAACATCGCCCTCGGCCTCGTCTCCGGTCGAGGCGAAGGTGGGCACGCGGTCGCGCTGCTTGCCGCCAAGCAGCTCGTAGACCGGCACCCCCAGCGCCTTGCCTTTGATGTCATGAAGGGCGATGTCGATGGCGGAAATCGCCGCCTGCAGGACCCGACCCCCTTCGAAGTACTGGCTGCGATAAACCTCCTGCCAGATACGCCCGATCTGCATCGGGTCGCGGCCGATGAGAAACTCGCGATAGTGCTCGACCGCGCCCGCCACGGCTTTCTCGCGACCGCTCAAGCCGCTCTCGCCCCAGCCGAAGATACCCTGGTCGGTCTCGACCTTGACGAGCATCTGGTTGCGCGTTCCCACCCACACCGGGTAGGGCTTGATCGCGGTGATCTTCAGGTTCTTAGTCATCCACGCCTGCGTTCCACTGTCTCAGTCGGCCTTGAGGGCCATTTCAGTTTCGCCGTCGAACAGATGCATCCGCTCCTGGTCGAACTCGAGCCAGATCCGCTCATCAGGTTTGACGGCGACGTTGGGCGACACGCTGATGTTGACGATGGCGCCCGACAGGAATGCTTGCACGAAGGTGACGTCTCCGGTCGGCTCCACCGTATAGGCCTTGGCCGGAATGGCGCCGGGGACCGCGCTTTTGTGCAGCCTGATCGTCGAGTGCCGCGCGCCGAGCACGACCTTCTTGGTGGTCGCTCCCTGAACCTTGCGCGCGTTGAGTTGCGACAGCTCAAGCGTCCAGCCTTCCGCGCTGGTCAATGCGGTGCTGCCGTTTGCCGTCGAAGCCTCCAGCGGAATGAGGCTCATCGCCGGGCTGCCGATGAAGCTGGCGACGAACATGTTGACCGGATGGGCAAAGACCTGCGCCGGTGAATCGTATTGCTGCAGATAGCCGCCATTCATCACCGCCATCTTGTCGGCCATGGTCACGGCTTCGAGCTGGTCGTGCGTCACATAGATGATCGTTGCCTTGAGGTCCTGGTGGAAGCGCTTGATCTCGGATCGCATCTGCACGCGCAGTTTGGCGTCGAGGTTGGAGAGCGGCTCGTCCATAAGGAACACAGCGGGGTCGCGGACGAGGGCACGGCCAAGGGCGACGCGCTGCTGCTGCCCGCCCGAAAGTTCCCGCGGCTTGCGCTCGAGCAGGTGCGTCATGTCGAGAACGCGCGCCGCTTCCCTGACCTTCTTGTCGATCTCGTCCCTGGAGAGTTTGCGCATCTGCAGCGGGAACGCCAGGTTCTTATAGACCGATTTCTGCGGATAGAGCGCGTAGTTCTGGAACACCATTGCGATGTCCCGGTCCTTGGGGTCGAGATCGTTGACCACCCGGTCTCCGATGACGATGTCGCCCGATGTGATCGAGGTCAGCCCCGCGACGAGATTGAGCGTGGTTGTCTTGCCGCAGCCTGAAGGGCCGACCAGCGCCACGAACTCGCCGTCATCGACCGTCAGCGAAACATCGTTGACAGCTTTGAAGCCGCCATAGGTCTTGACGAGATCTTTGAGGACCACGTGGGCCATAGGCAACTCCCTAGAGCATGATGCCGAAACGTATGAAGCGGTTTTCGGGCGGCATCGTGCTCTATCTCCTTGATTTAGAGCCGGATTCAGATTTCAGGCCGGTTCGACCTGAAATCATCCGGCTCTAGTGCTTGACCGCGCCTTCTGTAAGCGCGCGTACGAAGTATCGTTGCAGGACGAGGAACAGCACCACGACGGGCACGCTCATCATGAAGCTGGCCGCCATCAGGCCCGGAAAGTCCGTCGTGTTTTCCGAGAAGAAGCGTTGGATGCCGACCGGCAGCGTCAATTGCTCGTTCTTGGAAAGGAAGGTGTAGGCGTAGATGTATTCGTTCCAGGCGCCGATGAAGGAATAGATCGCTGTAGCGATGATCCCGGGCGTCGAGAGCGGCATCACGATCAGGATGAAGGCCTGGAACCGCGTTGCGCCATCGATGCGCGCCGCCTGCTCGAGCTGCACCGGGATGTTGTCGTAGAAGCCCTTGAGCAGCCAGATCGCCAGCGGCAGCCCGAAGGTGAGATAGGTGAGAATGAGCGAGCCGTGGGTGTTCACCAGGCCGATAGCGCGCATCAGGATGAAGAGCGGCACGAGAAAGATCACCGCCGGGAACATGTTGCGCAGCAAAACGGCGAAGAACAGGAAGTTCCGTCCGGGGAAACTGAAGCGCGAAAAAGCGTAGGCCGCGGGGACAGCCACGATCACGGAAAGGATTGTCGTGAAGGTCGACACGAACAGGCTGTTCCAGAAGAAGCGGAGGAAGTCCTGGCCGACGCTGTTCTGCGGATCGAGCAATTTCTGATAGCTGGCGAGGGTCGGCTCGTCCGGCCACCATTGCGGGGGGAATTGCGTCGCCGCGAACCCGGATTTGATCGAGGTGATCAGCATCCAGATCATCGGCAACGCCGTATAAAGCAGCATGAAAACGAGAAAGATGCGCCCGGCCCAACGCCACCCGCCGACGCGCATACGGCGACGGGCTTGGCCTCGGGAGGCCGTCTCGGCAATCGCGCTCATGCGCCGCTCTCCTTCCGCTCGTTGCCGCTCAGCGCACGGACGTAGAAGTAGCCCAGCGTCATCAGGATGATGAACAGGAGCACCGAATAGGCCGATGCCACACCCCAGCGCTGCCGGCCGAAGGCGAGCTCGTAAATGTGGGTGATCCAGATATGCGATGCGTTCGACGGCCCGCCGCCGGTCATGATCCAGGGGATGATGAAGGAATTGAAGTTGGCCACTGCCAGCAGCAGGATCGTCACCACCGAGACGTTGCGCAGATGCGGGAACGTGACGTGCCAGAAGCGCTGCCAGGCATTGGCTCCGTCAACTTTCGCGGCGAGCAGCAACTGCTCGGGGACTGTCTGCAGGCCCGCCATCATCATGATCATGGCGAACGGAAACTCGCGCCAGATGTTGACGACGATCAGGGAGGGGAGAACCGTGCTGACATTGTCTATGAAATTCGGCGGTCGGTCGGCCAATCCGAGGCCGACCAGCACTGCGCCGATGATGCCGAAATCCGAATGGTAGATCCACTTCCAGATATAGGAGGCGGCGACCGCGCTGATGACCCAGGGAATGATCAGGATAGCGCGCAGCACACCGCGGCCGATAAAGTCGCGGTGGAGCGCCAGCGCTGTGGCAAACCCCAGGACAAAGGAGATGAAGGTGGATCCGAATGTCCAGACCAGCGTGTTCCAGGTGACTTTCCAGAACACCTCGCTGGTGAGGATGGCCGTGTAGTTGTCGAAGCCGATGAAGGTCTTGTCACGGAGCTGCAGGCCGGGCGGCGTCTTATAGAACGACAGCTCGATCGTGTAGTAGATCGGATAGGCGATGACGATGAGCATCACGGCGATCGCGGGCAGCACGTACGCGTAGTCGGCGCGATGCTCCCAGATATTCCGCAGCGCGCCGGACCTGCCGGGTTGCAATTTTCGGCGCGCCTCGGCCTTGCCGGTCACGATCGTCACGATGGTATGCCCTTGTTCTTCGGAACGAACCGGCTGCACTGTCGGCGCAGCCGGTCAGGTCGTAGGTCAGGCGCGGACTAGAGCCCGCCCATCAGGTCCTTCACCTTCTGGGCCGCGTCGTCCGCCGCCTGGTCGACGGTCATCGCTCCGGTCAGGGCATTCTGCAGCATGTCCGGGACGATGATGTTCATGATCTCCGGGGCCTGCGGCAGCGCCGGGAACGGGATGCCGTATGGCAGCATCGAGGTCGTGACATCGAGGAATTTGATGTTGTCCAGACGTTCCTTCATCCATTTGGTCTTGAAGCCGTTCAGGTTGCCGGGATTCGATCCGGCATAGGCCATCTTCAGCGACCATTCAGGGCTCGTCCACATGCAGATGATAGCCTTCGCGGCCGGCTCGTCTACCTTGCCGCCTTCGACATATTCGGGCTTCAGGATGTGGATGTTCGAGCCGCCGAACACGACCGCGCGCTTGCCGTCGGGCCCAGCCGGTATCAGGCCGTAGCGCATATTGTCGATGACGGTCTGCGCCTTGTCCTTGTCGGTGCCCGTCGCCTTCTTCTGCAGGTCGAGCATGACGTTGTAGTCGGACGGGTGCGAGATCATCATGCCCAGTTGGCCGGCGACGAACAGGGGCTGGTTGTCGGCCTGCTGGTTGGTGAGTGCCGAAACCGGAACCGACTTGTCACGAACATACATGTCGTAGGAAGCCTGCAGCGCCGCCTTGCTCTGCGGGCTATCGAGCTCGACCTGCTCATAGGTCGGGTTTGCCGCCGCTTCGTCGAAGACGCCGCCACCATAGGCCCATAGCTGAGGCATGAAGCGATAGGGCGTATTGCCGGCATTCTTGCGAGCCACGAGGCCGTAGCCGGCAATGCCGAGCTTGTCGTGGATCTGCTTGGAATATTTGACGACGTCGTCCCAGGTTGCCGGTGGCTTTTCCGGATCGAGGCCGGCGCGTTTGAAGATGTCGGCGTTCCAGATGAACGCCATCGTTTCGTTGTTGGTTGGAATGCCGTAGGTCACCCCGTCCCAGGTCACGGCCTTCATGGCGCCGGGCCAGAAGTCCTCGGTCGAATAGCCGACATCCTCGGGCTTGAGCGGCTGCAGATAGCCTTTTGAAGCGAATTCGGTCCCACCCAGGATTTGCAGGCGGACCGCCATCGGCGCGGCATTGCCCAAGAGCGCGGTGCGGAACTTGTCGAGAAGGTCGTTATAGGTGAGGGCTTGTTCCTCGAGCTGGATGTTTGGATAGGTCTTCCGGAAGGTTTCGAAGAATTCCTTGTAGTACTGGCGCAGGAGGTCAGGGTCGCCCTCGAACACACCCTGATACCAGAAGGTCAGTCGCCCCTTGTAGTCCAGCGGGGTGACCTTGGCACAATCGGCCGCCGTGTCGAAATCCTGTGTTCCCGCAATGGCGCGGACATATTCCGGCGACCACTTGCTGAGGTCGACCGGCGGCGCGCCCAGCGCCGCTGTGGACATCAGCGATGCCGCCAAGGCGCTGACGACAGTGCCGCGCAGGACCGCACTGCCGAGTATAATCCTCGTCATAGGTATCCTCCCTGGTTCTCCCATGCCGCTTTGCGGCGAGGCAAAAGCGGTTTTTGCTCGTTCGATCGCAGGACGTCTTTGTACCTGTGTACCCGTTCGGGAGCCTTGTACGTTTTCAGATCATGAATTGCCTGTCAACGCGTTAGATCGTACATTGTTTATCCAAACTTTGCGTGTTAATCGGAAAGAGTGTGTATTAATCCAGGGGAGCCGGCCTTGGCCGAACCAAACGATTTCAAAGCCAAGCCACCGGTGGGGATTGACCCCATAGGGGCGTCTAGCGAGGGCGCCTCGCTTTATGAGCTGATCAGGGAAGACATTATCGAGGGACGGCTTGCCGCCAACGAACGGCTTGTGGTCACTGATCTCGCCCGGCGCCACGGCACCTCGACCAACCCCGTTCGCGAGGCCCTGCAGCTCTTGCGCGGCGAAGGCTTTGTTACCTTTCTCCCCAACCGCGGGGCGCGCGTCCGGCCTATCGATCAGGAGTTTGTCCGCGATATTTATGAGATCGGCGTTCTGATCGAGCCGGCCCTGACGCGATGGTTTGTGAATATGGCCACCGGCGAGGACATTGCCGAACTCCAACGTCTCCAGGACCTGATTGAAGAGAACAACTTCGCCGATACATTCAGGCACAGCGAGCTGGATACAGCCTTCCACACAGTGATGTACCAGCGGCATTACAACCGCCATGCCGCCGAGCTTTGGTGGAAGCATCGTGAAGTGCTGCGAGCCGTAAGCCGGCGTTTCAATTTCACGCTTGCCCGGCGTGCCGCGATCATTCGCGAGCACCGCGAGCTCATCGCGTTCGTAAAAGCCGGAGACGCCGACAAGGCGGCCGAACTCGTTGCTCGCCACGTCGAGGGCTCCGGCCGGCACATCCTCGAACATATGCGTGCGCGCAACGCCGCTCGGGCCGGATAGTATGCCCGATCCAGAACATCGTTAGCCCGACGATCAGACAGAGGTAGCTGATATGAAAATTACGAGCATTCGGCCGTGGCTGATCAAGTCCGACGCGTCCTATTGGGGAGAGTACCTGTTCGTCGAAGTGACGACCGACGAGGGGGTGAGCGGCTGGGGAGAGATCACAACCACCACCAGGCTCGCCAACCGCGCTCTCTGCACGATCCTGCGGCAGATCGGTGCTGCCGTGACCGGCGAGGACCCGGCCCGGATCGAGCATCTCTGGCACAAGATTTTCCGCAGCTTCACCTATATGGGCAGCCGCGGCGCCGCGGTCGAATGCGTGAGCGCCATCGACATAGCTCTCTGGGACATCCGGGGCAAAGTTTTGGGCAAGCCGATCTACGAGCTGCTGGGCGGGCCGGTGCGCGATGAAATCGCGCTCTACACCCATCCCAACCAGTCCAAATTTACCAGCAAGGAGGCGGTGGTCCGCGAAATTCGGGACATCGTCGAGTCCGGACACACTGCGCTCAAGTTTGATCCTTTCCCGCATCAGGGACGTGGCGCCGATGGCGTGTCGCGCGAACAGCGGGACGGCTACCTCGATGGCAGCATGACCCGCAAGGACGAGCGCGAAGCGGCCGAACTCACGGCTCTGATCCGCGAAACGGCGGGCCCTGATATCGATATCCTCATCGATGCGCATGGCCGTTTCGACGTTCCGACCGCCATTCGCCTCTGCCGAAGCCTCGAGGAAGCCGGCCAGATCGACTGGTTCGAGGAGCCTTGCCCGCCCGAGAGCCTCAATGCCCTCAAGCAGGTGCGTGAGAAGGTCAGCGCCGCCATCTCGTGGGGCGAGCGCGGCCACACCAAGTGGGACTTCGTGCCGGTGCTCGAAAACAAGCTCGCTGACTACATCATGCCTGACGTCACCTGGACCGGGGGCATTACCGAACTCAAGAAGATCTCTGCCCTGTGCGAGGCCTACTACGTCCCGGTCTCGCCGCATGACGCTGCGGGACCGATCAACGTGGTTGCAGGCGCGCAGGTGATGATGACCGTTCCTAACTTCTACAAACTCGAGACGTCGGAGTGGAACCTGGGCAAATACGACCATCTCATCGACACACCACTCGACGTTTCGAACGGCAGCCTCAAACTGACGTCGAAGCCTGGGCTCGGTGTCGAGATGAACCGCGATTACCTGCAAGCCCATGAGATCGAGCTGAGTTAGCAACGCTCGATGCCGGCCCGCGTCGGGGGCGACAAACCCAACCAGAACGAGGACGAGTGATGCCAAAGACGGGCGGAGCCGGCGAGGCTCTCGATCGGGTCAACACGAACTCCAAACCATCCGACCTTCGCATCACCGACATGCGGGTGGCCGAGATCGTCGGCGCACCGTTCACCACGGCGCTGCTCAAGATCTACACCAACCAGGGCATCGTCGGGCTTGGCGAGGTGCGTGACGGCGCCAGCGCCACCTACGCGCTGATGCTGAAAAGCCGGCTGCTTGGCGAGAACCCTTGCGATATCGATCGTCTGTTTCGCCGCATCAAGCAGTTCGGCGGTCACGGCCGGCAAGGCGGCGGCGTGTCGGCGGTCGAGATCGCGCTGTGGGATCTCGCCGGCAAGGCCTATGGCGTCCCCGTCTACCAGATGCTTGGCGGCAAGTTTCGCGATCGGGTGCGCGTCTACTGCGATACCGATGCCGAGAAACCGAGCGGCACCGAAACCGGAAAACGCCTCAAGGAGCGCATGGACCGCGGCTTCACCTTCCTCAAGATGGACCTTGGCCTGATGCAGATCGCCCATGTCCCGGGCGCGGTGGCCGCTCCCGCCGGCGCGCTCCAAGGGTTTTACGCCAACCCGCGCGGCCGCGGCGGATCCCTCGGGGAGCGCAAGGCGCGCAATCTCGCCTACGATGCGCAGAACGTGCCGCACCCGTTCACGGGCCTGCATTTCACCGAAAAGGGGATCGACCTGCTCGAGCAGTATATCCACGAGGTCCGCGAGGTGATCGGATACGAGATCCCGCTCGCCATCGACCATGTCGGTCACATCTCGCTGCAGGACGGCATACGCCTGTCGCGCCGTATCGAGAAATACGCTCCTGCCTGGCTCGAGGACGTGATTCCCTGGCAATATACCGAGCAGTACCGTCAACTGCAGCAGGCCACCTCGGTGCCGATCTGCACCGGCGAGGACATCTACCTCAAGGAGGCCTTCGAACCCCTGCTCAAGAGCGGCGGTCTCTCCGTCATCCACCCGGACCTGCTCACCAGCGGGGGCATCCTGGAGACCAAGAAGATCGGCGACATGGCGCAGGATCACGGCGTCGCCATGGCCATCCACATGGCCGAAAGTCCAATCGCCGCGATGGCCGCGGCCCATGTCGCGACCGCGACCGAGAACTTCATGGCGCTCGAATACCACTCCGCCGATGTGGACTGGTGGGACGATATCGTCACCGGCCCGCCCAAGCCGCTCGTGAAGGGCGGGTTCATCACTGTTCCGGACAAGCCGGGTCTGGGGATCGACGACGTCGTCGACGAAGTGATCTCGCAGCATCTGCAGCCGGGTGTCGCCGGCATCTGGCAATCCACCGAGCATTGGGACAATGAATATAGCTGGGACCGGACCTGGAGTTAGCCCGGACCCCAGCCCTCATTCCAAGCTCACAGGGGCCAACGACCGACCATTCGTGTCGACCTCTCCGAGGGGAGAGGCGAAGAAAGAAACGGACGAAACCATGATCTACGAACTGCGTATCTATGACTGCCTGCCGGGCAGGCTGCCGGCTTTGCTCAAGCGCTTTTCCGACCAAACGCTGGCCATCTGGGAGAGGCATGGCATCCGCCAAGCCGGGTTTTTCACCACGGCGATCGGCGAAAACAGCAATCGCCTCACCTATTTCCTCGCCTGGGAATCGCTGGCCGAGCGAGAGGCGAAATGGGCGGCTTTCGTCACCGATCCGGCATGGCACAGGGCCCGGGACGAGTCTGAGCGTGACGGCCAGATCGTTGCCAATATCGGCAGCCAGCTGCTCACGCCGACAGCTTTCTCGTCTGTGAAATAGGACTGCGCCATGAAGATCACCGACCTGCGCTGCGCCGTCATCGGCAAGCACCCGATCGTCCGCATCGTGACCGACGAGGGCCTGCATGGCCTTGGCGAGGTCGAGTTCACCAAGACCTACCTCAAGCCCTTTGTGCTGCATTTCCGCGAGGCGCTGATCGGCGAGGATCCGACCGACGTCGAGCGGGTGATGCTGAAGATCCGCCAGCGAGGTTCGTTCAAGCCCTATGGCGCCGCCGTCTCCGCGATCGAGCATGCGCTGTGGGACATTGCCGGCAAGGCCGCTGGCGTGCCGGCCTACAAACTGCTCGGCGGCAAGGTCCGCGACAAGGTGCGCGTCTATAACGGCTCGATCCGCCGGAAACGCGCGGGCGACCGGCCGGAGGATTATGCAGCCGACGTCAAATGGATGATGGAGCAGCCGCAGAATTTCTTCATGGTCAAGCAAGGAATCTCGTTCCACTCGAACATGAAGGACAGCATCGAGGACTTCCATTATGGCGTGACGCAGAAGAAAGCCGGCTATCACGGTGCCATGGATCAGGGCGTGATCAGCGAGCGCGGTTTCAACCACATGCTCGACTGCGTGATCGCCATGAAGGAAGTGCTGGGCGACAAGGTCAGCCTGGCGCTCGACTGCGGCCCGGGCTGGATGCTGCCCGATGCGATCAAGTTCGCTCGCGCGGTGGAGAAGTACAATTTGATGTGGCTAGAGGACATGCTGACCGGCGACTACGTGCCGTGGGTCAATCCGCAGGCCTATCGGGAGCTGACCACCTCCACCTCGACGCCAATCCATACCGGCGAGCAGATTTACTTGCGGCACAATTTCAAGGAGCTGATCGAGACGCAGGCGGTGCGCGTCATCGGCCCCGATCCTGCCGACATCGGCGGCATTGCCGAGCTCAAATGGGTCGCCGAGCACGCCTACATGCACTCGATCCTGATGGCGCCGCATGGCACCGCGAACGGCCTGCTGGGCCTCGGCGCCCTGATCAACGTTTGCGCCACCTTGCCCGCCAACTACATCGCCTTCGAATATCCCAGCGCCTCCGACCCCTGGTGGGAGGATCTCGTGATCGGCCTGCCGTCGCAGATCGTGAAGGACAGCATGGTGGACCTGCTGGAAGCGCCGGGACTGGGCCTCGATATCGACGCCGAAGCAGCCAGGAAGTATCTCAGGGAAGAGGATACGGGCTTCTTTGATTGAAGGCCTCTTCTTTCGCCACCGCACACACGCCGACCGCGCCGCCTACATTCTCATCGGTATCCGTCGTCAGACGCCTGTTGATGTGATCGACAGCTTGGGTCAAAGTCGGTTGGTCTGAACTGGACCTTCAGAGGCCGTGGCGTTGAAGCAGACTGGCAAAAACATCGTTGTCTGCTGCGATGGAACGGGAAACCAGATCGAGCGCAATCTCTCGAATGTCTTGAAGTTGTTCCGCATTCTGAAGAAGAATGAGGAGCAGCGCGTCTATTATGACGCCGGCATAGGAACCATCGGTGCCAGCGATGCCTGGACGCGATGGCGCCAGAACGCGAAATCCGTGTTCGAGCTCGCAACTGGATATGGTCTCGACGCCGAAATCGCCGGCGCCTACGCCTTCATCTGCAGGCACTACGTCGAAGGGGACGCAATCTTCCTCTTTGGCTTCAGCCGGGGAGCCTACACAGCCCGCGCCGTTGCGGGCTTGATCCACATGATCGGCCTGCTGCATCCGGACCAACTCAATATCGTCGAGTATGCCGTAAGCTCTTACAAGCAAGCCAGCGATGAGCACGACCTTAACGTTGCCTGGCACTTTTCCAAGGTTTCAGGAGCCCGGGAAGCGCGCATCAGATTTCTTGGTGTCTGGGACACCGTGGCGTCGATCATCGTGCCGCGAAGCGACCGGCTTCTGCCACAGCTTCTGACACTGCCGCATACGAGGACCAACCCGAGCGTCGAAGTCTTTCGACATGCAATTGCGATCGATGAGCATCGCCGCATGTTCCGGCTGAACCGGTGGATCGAGCCGCAGCCATTCGTCGAAAACCCTTTCGACAAGATTGCGCCGGCAAAAGAGCAGGACATCAGGCAAGTCTGGTTCGCCGGATCTCATTCGGATGTCGGCGGTGGCTATCCTGAAGAGGAAAGCGCCATATCCAAATTTCCGCTCGCCTGGATGATTGATCAGGCCAAAGCATCTGGATTGCAGACCAATTCCCGCATGCTGGAGCGGCTTGTCTTCGGGGAAGGGAAGGGCGAGGGGACGATGACGTTCGTCAGCCCCGACCCGCTGGGGATCGTGCATGATTCAATGACCCTGGGCTGGAAGCCGCTCGAGTGGGTCCCAAAATCGGTCAAATGGCGTGAATGGAAGCGAAGATCGGTCCTCGGCTTCTACCTACCGCAAGCCGAGCCTCGCATGATCGAGCGACAGGAACGGCGGCCGCTGGTCCATCAGTCGGTTCTGGATCGGAAGGCGGCGATCCCGACATATAAGCCTGAGAATTTTCCGACGGCATTCAATGTTGAACCCTATGGTGACCTCATGAAGGACCACCTGGCCAACGAAGTCGGCGGTTAGCGCTGGCACCGAGCGGGCCGTGAAGCCGGGGGAGAAATTCAGGTGGGCGCGGCGCGATTTCATCAGTCAACGCGTGGAAAGCGCGCGTTTCGTCGGGTCATGGAACTCTGCTGCTTTCAACGCCGGTTCAACGAGACGGCAATGATGATGATAGCGCCCTTGATCACCTCCTGGATGCTGGTCGAAAGACCGAGCACGAGAAGACCAAATCCGAGAATCCCTATGAAGATTGCGCCGACGACAGAACCGACGATCGATCCAGAGCCGCCGAAGAGACTTGTCCCGCCTATGATCACGGCCGCGATGACGTCGAGTTCGAGACCCGCTCCCAGGCTGGGATTGCCGGCGGTGGAGCGGGCCGCGAGCATCATGCCTGCAAGGGATGCCATCATGCCGGACAGCACAAAGGCGAAGATCTTGACGCTGTCCGTCCGCACCCCGGAAAAGCGGGCGGCAACAGGATTTCCACCGGTCGCATAGACACGCCTGCCGAAGGGCATTTGATGCAGAAGATAATAGCCGACGGCGGTTAGGACGATTGTCCACCAGATTGGCGCCTGCACGCCCAGAAAACTGCCGTTCCAGAACAGGTTCGAGAAGTCATCATCGACGATAGACACTGGCCGGGTGCCGGTGATCGTCAGCGCCAGTCCGGAGAAGATCGACAGCATGCCAAGGGTCACAAGAAACGATGGAATGCGTATTTTCGTAACAAGGATGCCCGAGGTGGCCCCGATCGCTGCGCCGGCGGCCAGCACCAGAAGAGCTGCCATATAGGTGGGAACATCCTGGCCGAGCAGCAGCGCTCCGATCATCCCTGAAAAACTTGCAACCGATCCTACCGACAGGTCGATTTCGCCGCAGATGATGACGAATGTCATGCCGATCGCCATTGCCGAAACGATGGCTGTGATGCGCAGAACCGCGCTTGCGGTCGAGACAGACGCGAAGTGGGGAGCAAACAGGACGAAATAGAGGGTTATCGCCAGGAAGATCACATAGGTGATGTGATCGCGGAGAAAATTTATCGCATTTGCGTGCGAGGGCATAGGGGACGGTTTCATGCTGCAACTCCCTGGGCGCGCGCACTGACTTGTCTGGCCGCCTCGGCCTGCAGCAACGCGCGAAGTTTTGTCTCGTCGTCCGCGCGATCGATGCTGCGCGTAATCCGCCCCTGCGCCATCACCAGAATGCGATCGGACAAATCCAGGAGTTCTTCGAGTTCCGAAGAAATGAGCAGTACGGCGACGCCTTCGCCGGCCGTGCGGCGCACAAGTTCGCGCATATCGCGCTTGGCATTGATGTCGACTCCGGAGGTTGGTTCGTCGAGGATCAACAGCTTCGGCTTCATGGCTAGCCATTTGGCGAAGACGATCTTCTGCTGATTGCCGCCCGAAAGCTCCTGGGCTTTCTGTAAGGGACCGCGGCACAGAATACTGAGATCGTCCCGGTATTGTCTGAACAGAGCCGTTATCCGGGCCTTCGCCATCGGCCCGAACGGACCCGCCAGCGAGAAATCGGAAAGGCGCGGAAGGGCGAGGTTCTCCTCGATCGAGCGACCACCCACAAGACCTTCGAGCCGACGGTCTTCGGGAACAAGCGCGATACCGGCAGCGATGGCCCTGCTGACACTGCCCGGCTGGACGGGATCGTTCCCGACGGCGATATCGCCGGTTACATCCGGAAGGACGCCGAACAAGGCCTTGCCCAGGGTCGAGCGGCCACTGCCGACAAGCCCGGCAAGGCCGACGATCTCGCCCGGGCCGATCGAGAACGACACGCCGGACAGTTTGCGCGAGGTGGCAAGGTCACGGACCTCAAGAGCCGGCGTCCCGGCGGGCGTTGCCGGTTTACGATTTGCTGGCGCGGCTGCGGCAGGGGAAGGTGTTTCGACCTTGGGCCGGGACATCAACGCCGCGATATCCTCGATGGACGTCTTCTCCGGATCGAGCGGACCGACCAGTCGTCCATCCTTGATGATCGAGATGCGATCCGAAAGCTGCAGCACATCGGCCATGCGATGGCTGATGTAGACGATACCGATTCCGTTCTGCTTGAGCTGACCGATTGTCCGAAAAAGCGTTTCCTCCTCATGGATGGTCAGGGACGAAGTCGGCTCGTCCATTACGAGCAGCTTGGCGCCTCGCGAGATCGCTTTGAGAATCTCGACCATCTGGCGCTGAGCGAACGCCAGGTCGCCCACACGTGCCGAAGCATCGAGCGAGAAGGCATATCGCTCGATCAGAGCCCGGGCCTCGCGCAGCATCTTTCGGGCATCGACACGTCGGCCGAAGGCGAGCGGCTCGCGAAGGATAAACAGATTTTCGGCAACCGAACGGTTCGGCAAGACGCTCAGCTCCTGGAAGATCATTGCGATTCCGCGATCGATCCTCTCTCGAAGCGACAGGGCGGTGACATCCTCGCCGTCGAACAGAATCCGGCCTTCGTCCGTCCGATACGCGCCCATGAGGATCTTCATGAGCGTCGACTTGCCCGCACCGTTCTCGCCGAGCAGTGCATGCGTTTCGCCGGCCTTGACCTCGAACGAAATGTCCGACAGCACGCGGTTCGCGCCAAACGACTTGCCGATGCGTTGCATCGTTACGATAGGGCGCTGGGACGTTGAAGTTTTCGCTTCGGCCATGACGATTTCTCGATCGCTCGGGAAGCGCCGGCGGACTGCTGCGGCCCGCCGGCGAAAGAAGGGAGCTAGAAGCACTCGCCGTTGCAGATTTTCACCACCGAAGCCGGCGCATCTTCCTTGGTGACCTGTTTGAGGGCACTGAGAAGGTCGAGCTTCTTGACGCGCAATGTCGGTACCGAAATGTACGGCGGGACGTCATGTCCAAGCAGAGCAAGCGCGGCCGCCTTGGCCTCCGCGACACCCTGGTCGTAGGGGCGTTGCGCACCCACGGCCAGAAACTCGCCACGTGCAACGTTCAGCGCGCTGTCTGCGGCAATGTCATTCGTGGTGATGATGATGTCGCGGCCGAGTGTCTTGGCCGCGGCCACGACCTGCTGCGCGGGCGTGTCCCAGGCAACGAAAATGCCCTTCATGTCGGGATGCGCCGTCAACATGGCGGTGGCGACCTCGTAGGCCTTCTCAGGCGCGGTGAAGGTACCGACGTCCGCGACCTTGATGTCGGGGTGTTCGCCGAATGCCTTGAGTGCGCCGACCTTGCGGGCCGCGACCGAGTAGTAATAGTCATAGACCAGCGTGATGATGCCGACCTCGCCCTTGCCGCCAATGGCCCCGACAAGTTCCTGTGCGGCGAAATAGGCGTTCTTCTCATTGTCGGAAGCGACAACGGACACATAGTCCTTGCCCGGCGCCATATCGACCGGAACGTTGTCCATGAAAACCAGCTTGATGCCGGCTGCCGCCGCCTTCTTGTAGGCTTCGGATTCGGACTTCGGATCGATCGGGATCGAGAAGATCACATCCGGCTTGCGTGCGATCATCTGCTCGAGATCGCTGATCTGCTGGCCGGGCTGGAACTTGGCGTCGGTGGTTCCGACAACCTCGATGCCAAGGTCCTTGAGCGTGTTCGAGATCCCGGCCACCTGCAATTGGGGCCAGCCGGCATCCATGGTGTGCATCACCAGCCCGGCGGTGAACTTTCCGGCCTTCAGCTTTGCAAGGTCGGCATCGGAGAATTTCAGCACGTCTGGCGACACCGCCGGTGGACCGTCCGGGAAGCCCGGAACGGGTTGGCCTCTCGGCGATAGGGGCAACGGCTCAAGCAACGCCTTTGCTTCCGGTGGAATGGTGTCGTCGGCGATCGCCGAAGATGCGGCCAACCCCGACAGTGCCACGGCCAAAGCCGCCGCCATGAATCCACGATAGTGCATTTTATTCCTCCCGATGAGATGAAACGGCCATTTGGCCGGGTAGCGACCTGGCTGGTCGTACTGGCTGGGCGCTGTTCAGCGCCCGTAAGGCATCAATGCCGCCGTGGCGGCACCCGAGTAATTCACATAGACCGTCTTCTTGCGCATGTAGCTCTCGAGCCCGTGTACGCCGTCATCACCGCCCAATCCGCTCTCGCGGAAGCCGACATGGAAGCCCTGCAGCATTTCTGGCCCGATCCGGTTCACATAGATTTCGCCAAACGAAACCTCGTTGACGGCGTTCATGACGCGACCCAGATCGTTGGTGAAAAGATAGGCCGACAGGCCATAGCGACTGGCATTGGTGATGCTGACTGCCTCCTCGAAGGTATCGAAAGGCATGATCGGCACGACCGGGCCGAAGATTTCCCGCGTCATGATCGGCATGTCGGGCGTCACGTCGGTCAATACGGTCGGATTGAGCCAGTAGCCGCCGTCGATCGGCGCCTTGGCCGGGCGTCCGCCGGCCAGCGCCAGCTTCGCGCCGCCCGCGACGGCCTCCGCCAAGACCACCTCGACCTTTTCCAATTCCTCACGGCTGACTTTGGGGCCGATATCGGTATTCGCCTGCATCGGATCACCGACGACCAGCGACTTCGAGAACTCCACGAAACGCGTGACGAACTGATCGTAAATCGAACGGTGAACGAGCGTGCGTTCGTTGCATATGCAGACCTGCCCGCAATTCATGTAGCGCGAAGTGGCCGCCGACCGCACCGCCAGGTCGAGATCGGCATCGGCCAGGACGATGAAGGGGGCCTTGCCGCCAAGCTCCAGCGAAACGGGCGTCAGGTTGCGCGAGGCATTCGCCATGATGCGCTTGCCGGTCGGCACGCTTCCGGTCATGGTGATGAGGTCGACGCCGGGTTCCGTGCACAGCACCTCGCCTATGGTTTCGCCTCGTCCTGTTATAATGTTGACAACGCCGTCCGGCACGCCCGCCTCCACGAAGATGCGAGCCATTTCGAGCGCCGAAAGCGGCGTGTCTTCATGCGGTTTAAGGACGATGGTGTCGCCGGCGATCATGGCGGGCGCCACCTTTCGGCTGACCAGGGCGCTCGGATAATTCCAGGGAATGATGGCGGCGACGACGCCTACGGGTACGCGCTGGATCCAGACCTGCTCTCCCGCGTAGTCGGATGGCAGGATCTCACCTTGAATGCGGCGGGCAAACTCGGCGTAGTAGTCGAAGAACTCGGCCGCACCGCCGACTTCACCCATGGCCTCATTGATCGGCTTGCCTTGTTCCCTGACGACCACCTCGGCCAGATGTCGGGCGTTCTGCCGGATCAACACCGCGATCCGCTTCATGATCGCCGCACGGGCGAGGGGTGATTTGAGCCCCCAGGCTTTCTGCGCCTTACGGGCTGCCTCTATCGCCTGGCGAGCCTGATCCGGACTTGCCTCGGGCACGTCGACAAAAGCCTTGCCGTTGGCCGGGTTGATCACCGGGCGCGTGCCGGCTTCGCCGGTGACGAATTTGCCGTCGATCAGCATGAGATGGGACTTCTCTACAGCCATGGTTCGATCCGCTTCTGGGTGCGTTGCAGGCGTGCCGGCGCCTAAGGTTTGGATTTTGCCGCGGCCATCTGGACGGCGAATTCGATCGCCTCGACCAGACTGTCCTCGTTGGCGATGCCCTTGCCGGCGATATCGAAGGCCGTGCCGTGGTCGACGGAGGTGCGGATGATCGGAAGGCCGAGCGTGACATTGACACCGGAAAGCGCTTTCCACTCACCGGTCGCGGGGTCGACATTGAAGCCGAGCAGTTTCACCGGGACATGGCCCTGGTCGTGATACATCGCGACCACCGCGTCATACTGACGGGCACGCAGCTTGACGAAGACCGTGTCGCCCGGAACAGGTCCAACCACGGTGAAATCGGGCGATGTGTAAGAGGCGACGACCGGGGTCGTGATGTCGATATCCTCACGACCGAAAATGCCGCCTTCGCCAGCGTGCGGGTTGAGCGCGGCAATCGCAATGCGCGGATGGGCAATGCCGAGCCCTTGCAATGCCTCGACGGTCAACTGGATCACCCGCCGCAATCGGGGTTCGGTCAGTTTCGAGGGAACCTGAGCCAGCGCCACATGGGTCGAGACATGGCTGACGCGAAAATCGCCGTGGGCAAGCATCATCACGGAATCGCGTGCGCCTGTCAGTTCTGCCAGCATGTCGGTATGGCCGGCATAGTGATAGCCGGCCAGGTTGAGCGCTTCCTTGTTGAGAGGAGCCGTAACGATGCCTGCAATCGAGCCGGCCTGGGCCAGGCGAACAGCTTTTTCGATGGCCAGGTAGGCAAGGCGCCCGCCTTCGGCCGACATGACGCCTGTCTCTATGGGGGCCCCTTCTGGTCCGGCCTCAAGAATGGCCACGGGCGGAAAAGGTCTGGCGGCCGAAGCGGACGCTTCTTCCCGCTCGATACGTCCTGAAATGGACTCCATCGCGTGCATCGCGGTGACGCTGCCGATGATGAGAAGCGACAGTGACCCGTCGGCGAGGCGCGGTTTCAGCCGTGCGCATGCCTTCGCGATGATCTCGGGGCCGATGCCCGCGGGATCACCCATTGTGATGCCGAGCCTTGGACCAGACATAAACACCCCATATCGGTCAATTGTGATCATCTTCTAATCCTTCTAGCCACATATGCGCAATAGTTTTCTTTCGCGATCATTCGCAATCAAATTTCACGGCCGATCGGGCTTGCGCCTCTCCTCTGCGGGCTGAAATCTCGGCCACGCTCGGCTTCGCAGTGTTTTTTGACGCTATTTGACAAGCAGGGCGGATGTGGCGCCACTTTGCCGGCGATCCTCCTGATCACGGACGGGCGAGAACGGCAAGCCTGCAGAGCAGGGCGCTGTCGCCGAACGCGCCCGATTTCGAAATCGTGGTCAGTCCTTCGAAAATGCCGCCTTTGATGACGGAAACCGGCAGCCCCGGCTCGATCTCGCTTTCGACCGTGAGTTCGACGGCGCCTAGGCTGTCGCACACCGACCGCAATGTTTCGCCGCCAGTGACGAGCAACGTGCCGGGCCTTGGCAGGCCTTCGAGAAGCGAGGCAAACACCTTGCCGATATGATCCGCCACCGCGTGGCGATCACCCGATGCGGCGACGCTGACAATCGAAGGCGCGCCTTGCATCATCCGTTCCGCCAAGCGCTTTTTCGCTTTGTCGATGTCGCGTTCGATAACGATATGCGCATCCGAATGCCGCGCGGCAAAGAGGGCCACCTGTCCCGCTGTGACCTCGTGATTTGTGCCGACAAGGCCAAGGAACGGCGCGGATAACGCAAGAGCAGGCTCCTGCGGCGCTTTCATGTACCGTGCAAGTGCCGCCGCCAAGCCGCCCGTACCGACCCACAAGGTCCGTGCCTCCGGCACTCTGGCCGTTGCGACGATCTTGTCCAGGTCCGTGTCCGTTTCGGCATCGTAGAGGGTGATGAAATGAACCGGCCGGGCCCCCGGTGTTGAACGCCCGGCCGAAAAGCGCTGGCCGAGGTCGGCGAGGAGGTCGGGACCTACCATTTCGGGCCGATCGAGCCGCCATTGGCGCCCGACGCGCGTAACGCGCCCCTGAAATGGGAAAGCAGGCGCCAGCACAACGCGCTGGTACGTCCCCTTGGCGATGCAGGCTTCTATTTCGGCGATGACGTGACCGCGCAAAAGGCTGTCGATCTTCTTGAAACTCAATTGTCCGGCGGCGAGCCATGGCGCGAGCGCCCGGTGCCTGGCGACGGCCGTCGCCTCGGCGCCCTCTCGTGTGGCGACATCGACAGCCATGCGCTCCGAAAGCGGACCGTCCAGTCGCCAGCTCACCCCAATGCCGTGGCCAGGCGATGCGAAGGAAACCGCGCTGTCCAGGGCGCCGGTCAGGTCGTCGGCTACGACCCGGATATCCACGCCCTCAAGAGCGCTCAACTGAAGAACCTGGGCGGCTGACGCGCACGACGCGGACGTTCACATCGAGCGTCCGAAGATTGGTGAGGTGAGCTTGATCAATGCCCTCGTCGGTAATGATCTGGTGAATATCGGCCAGACGGCAGATGGTGCAGAAATTGGGGGCAGTGAACTTCGAATTGTCGGCAAGCACGACGACACGGCGCGCCGCCGCGATCATCGCCTGCTTCATCGCCGCGACCTCTAGCGAGGTCTCCGTGAGCATGTCCCCGGTGATGGCATGCGTCCCCAGGATGGCCACGTCGGCGTGGATGGTTCGCAGGAAATTCTCGCCGGGTTGGCCGACCAGGGTCAGAGAGCCCGGCTTGCAGGTGCCTCCCAGCATGACGAGGCGCACTTCCGGCACGGTTGCAAGTATCTGAGCGATCGCAAGACTGTTGGTAACGGCCGTAAGCGGAATAGGCGCCGCAGCGATAGCGCGGGCGACTTCCAGCACGGTCGTGCTTGCGTCGAAAATGACACTTTGGCCGGCGCGGAGTTCCGACATCATGGCGGCACCGATGGCCTCTTTCTCGGCCCTGGCGAAATGGGCCGCGGTGGCGAGATCCGGCTCGAAGGTGGCGAGTTGCGTGCGTTGAAGCATCGCCCCGCCATGCGTTCGCTCCAGTGCTCCCTGCCGTTCAAGCGTCTCGAGATCGCGCCGGATGGTCGAAGGCGATGCGCCGATGAGGTCGATGAGTTCCTGAACGCCTACGGCTCCTTGCCGTTTAAGGCATTCGAGAATGAAGGCATGACGCTTGGCCGGAATCAAATCGACCCGTCCGCGCCCGCCATCGTCTTCCCATGATCCGGCGGACGCCGAGGGCGCCATGTCCTCCACCGCTGATTTCCGGACATTCCTTGCCACGTTTGTATCTCCGCACGGTGCCGCAAACGCGCTCGCCTGAATCACGGCGAGCGATGTCCCGCAAATATCACGAATCCATCCAGCGAGCCCAATCGTTTGTCATTCTTGGTCGGCGAATCCCACCGTTTTTGGCTTCATTGGAATTATTTTGACTGACTTTGACGGCATGTGCCAAATCAAATGTGGTCAATGTTGGTCAGGGGGATTGGAAGAACGAGCAGGTTTCGTCAAAAAACTTTCTGCGGCGGTAACGGCGCGGCGGATGGGGCGTGTAGAAGATGAAGCGGCACTTCATGATGCCGTTCTGCCGACGAGACCTGGAGACGACGTCGGTCCCGCCGGTCGAATGCTGTTGGCTTGGCGCTGGCTGGCAACTCGGCCCGCGCAGGATCTTCTGACGGAGGCGAGCGTCGTCGGAGTTCTCGATGCCCTAGGGCTTGCCCGTGATGACGAGACGGCGGCCGACCTGGCAGACGAGCTTACCTATCTTGCTGCGACCCCGGCACTGTCGGAACGATGATCGGCGCCTTCGCGGCCGCCGAGCGCCGAGGCCTTCCACGCACTGTCGGGTCCTGGTTCGCCGACGCGCTGTTGGACAGCGGCTGGGTTGGCCGCACGCGGGTCCCCTGTTCGGTGGCGAAGCCGCCAACGATCTTCATTTGAAATCCTTGCGGGCGATGTGATCTCGGCATAACGTTTACCCAACCCAAGCATGACCCCACCGCTCCACTCGATCATTTCCAGGCTCCACCTGAAACAGCTGCGGCTCCTAGTCGCGCTGGGCGAGCACGGCTCCCTCCTGAAGGCCTCGCAGCAGGTCGCGTTGACGCAACCGGGCGCGAGCAAGGCATTGCAGGAAATCGAGACGACCTTCGGCACGCCGCTGTTCGTTCGCACCAACCGGGGCCTGGAGCCCAATGCCGTCGGCCATTGCGTCATCCGCTATGCGCGCCTGATCCAGACGGATCTCGCGCACTTGCGCGACGAGATCGTCGGAATCATGCGTGGCCAGGGCGGGCGGGTGGCGGCCGGCGTCATCATGGGCGCGGTGCCGCTGCTCACCGATGCCATCTCCGCGCTCGTTGCGCGGCAGGCCGACTTGTCCGTCGAGATCGTCGAAGACACCAGCGCCGCCCTGCTGGCCCAGCTCGACGCCGGCCGGCTCGACCTGGCGATCTGCCGCACGACCATCAGCCAGGCGCCCCAGGTCTACGACAGCGTGAAGCTTCAGGATGAAACGCTCGCGGTGATCGCGAACGTCGACCATCCGCTGCGGCACGCGAAGAAGCTCACCCTGCATGAGCTGGCGCCATACCGATGGGTGGTATACCGCACGAACATGCCGATGCGGCTCTTGCTCGAACGCGAATACCGCGATTGCGGGATCCAGTTCCCGCAGCACCTGCTCGAGACGACCTCCGCTTTTGCGACGCTGGCGCTGCTGCAGGCCAACCCGTCCTTCGTGGCCCTGGTGTCGATCGAAGTCGCGCAGTTCTTCGCGCACCGGCAGATGACGCGCATCCTGCCGCTGGCCCTGGCGTCGCGAAGCGAGGCCTATGAGCTCGTCACCCGCAAGGGGGCGTGGGTCCCGCCCGCCGCCAAACTGCTGATCGACGAATTGCTCCATCGCCAGTCCTGAGCATCAGGTCGGCGCGACCGCGCCGGTCAGCACTGTATCCGCCCAGGCGTCGCCGTCGCCCTGAAAAAGTATCGGAAGCGGCCCTCTGGCGGTGATCTCGGCCGGCTCGTGTGCTATAACCCGCGCTCATTGCCATGGCTCTGATCAACTGCATCGCCGGCACCGGCAGCGAAGCGGGCCCGGGCGCGATCCCCATCCTCGACGATGGCCGCAAGGTCGGCGTGATCTCGCCCTTCATCGTGCCCAAGGTCGCGACCTGCGACCCGGCACTGACCTTGGGCCTGTCGCCGGCGCTGACGGCGGTCACGGGGATGCATTGCACACCGCATTCGAGACCTTCCTGGCGCCGGCCCTTGCGCGCATGGCCAAGTTCCCCATGCCGCCGGTGCTGGAATCACAGGCCTCGGGTCCGAGGAACAGAAAGTCCCGCCAGACCGGGAGGCCTGGCGGGACTATTGTTGAGAGCTGTAGTCCTGTTAATACGAACTGGAGGCTGCGTGTCTTCCTGCGATGATGCCCTGAGAGAGAGCTCGACCGTTCCCGTGCTGACTGAATCCGCCAGCAGCTTCGCCGGCGGCGTAGAGGCCGGGAATTACCTGACCGGCAAAGTCGAGGACCTGGCTGGAGCGGTTGATGCGCAGGCCGGACCGGGCGTCGTGGATGACAGGCGTAGACCAGGCGGCATAGAAGGGCGCCTTCTGGATCTTGTATCGCGGTGTCGGTTTGCCGAAGTCGGTGTCGACACCCCCAACAAAGCTGTTGTACCGCTCCACCGTGGCAACCAGATTTTCTGGCGGCATGGGAACCCGCTGATGCTGCATGACGATCTTCTGTGCGAGTTCCTCCAGCGTGTTTGCCTGGAAGAAGAATCCATCAGGATCAACGTAGGGTGGCGCGACAGTCCATCTCTGCCGGGCCACGGCGTCTGCATCGAAGATGGCCCAGATCGGGCCACCGCCATTTTTGCCGTCGTCGATTCCGGCCAAAGCGGCGTTGATCCAGTTTTGCGGGTTCCATGTGATGTTCTTGGCGTTCAGGTAGCTGCCCTGAGTGTAAGGGTTGACCGAGCGAGCGCTGTTCGTCCCGAATTGACCTCCCGTTTCGTCAAAGAACCGCTTCCCAAGCATGTTTACATGGATAACGTTCTGATTGTCGACGTTGGTTAGTCCCGAAGCCTTCGCAAGGTTGAAGACAGGGCTCTGGGGGCCCCACTGCAGGAACGAGTAGTTGTACCGTGTTCCGATGGCGGTTGGCTTAATGATGTTAGTGCCGATTTCTGCAGTCTGGTTGTACGTGCCCGCGAGGGACGCGCCGACATTCAGCCCTGCGAGTATGCCGCTGGCGTCCTGGAAGGAATAGGGCTCGCCAGCGACGCCGCAGTACTCCGCGGTGAGCCGCGGGTCGAACTGTCGGCGGTATTCCACATTCCCGTTTCCGCCGCCGGTCGCGATCACTACGCCCTTGCGTGCCTGAATGTTAACGAGGCGGCCTTGATTAGAGGCTACGACCCCGACCACGCCCGCTCGCGTCCGGTGCAGCGACTCCAAACGGTGATTCAGCAGGATCTTCACGCCACGCGCCTTTGCTGCGGCCTCCAGCGGATATATGAAGCCGGGCCCTTGAGACGTCGTCCGCTGTTGGCTCGCGGCTACCGGCAAGCCGGTCCGGACCGAGACGTAGTTCATGATCGCCGCATGCATCATGCGGTTCACCGAGTTGCCGACCTCATTGCCGCCGACGTTGTCGGGCGTGGGTCTCGTCCACACGACGCCATGGCGGACCAGAAAGTTGTAAAGGTCGACGTTGATGTCGGCAAATGCCCGGATAAGCTCGCGATCGTTATAGCGGTAGCTCGGAAAGCCGTTCGTCTGGACGATGGACCAGTCGGTAAGGTCGCGAAACAGGAGATCTGGCGAGTCCACGATGCCAGCCGCTATCTGGGCAGCGGTTCCGCCTCCGAGGGGAATGTTGCCTGAGCTGACAATGCCACGTCCCCCAATGTGCGGCTGCGCCTCGAGGACAATAACCGACGCGCCTGCCTCGGCGGCGGCGACTGCGGCGCCGAGGCCCGCCGAGCCGCAACCCAGAACGACGATATCGGCTACACGCGGGTCCGCGGCATTGGCAATGCTCGGCTGCAACATGCTGCTGGCCACCCCTGCGGCGGCGATTCCGGCACCGGCCTTCAACAATGAGCGTCGGCTGACTGGCATTACGTTCTCCTCCTGAAATTTCAGCCCAGCGCATTCGGGCTTTTGTGGATCTGGGCCTGAACAGCAAACGCATTAATCGTGATCGCCGTAGAGACTTGGCCGACCGCACTATTGCAGCATTCGCTTGCGCGACAACTGAGAAGATGTGATCTCGGTATAACATTTACGCAACCCAGGCATGACCCCACCGCTCCGCTCGATCATTTCCAGGCTCCACCTGAAACAGCTGCGCGGCTCCTGGTTCGCGCTGGGCGAGCACGGCTCGCTCCTGAAGGCCTCGCAGCAGGTCGCGTTGACGCGATCGGACGCGCAGCGCTAGGACGGCATGATCGATCTTGTCCGTAATGACCGCCATCCGCCCTCTAGCAAAGATCGTGCGTCTGCCGCAGCCCACGGCGGATGGTTACGGTATTCCCCATGTCCGCCTGGCAGCGATAGCCAAATATACGCTGTGGAGATCACGAACGCCGGTCTCGCTAAACATCTGCTTCACGCCCCGGACGAGGAGGGTCTTGCCGACCTCCTCCGTGGTACAGCCCTGCGGAGTTCAGGAGCCGTAGCGCTGCAGACACGGCGCGAGCGCGTCAGCCGCGCCGCAACGGGCGGGGAGTTCGACGCGCAACCGCGCATAAGCCCATTGCCGCCAGGGACGTGGGGAACGGCCGGAGATCTCGATGCGGACGATCGAGGGCATGCGGTTGGTGCTCGTCCATTCGGGATTGAGCGCGCCGTCCGGACCGGCATAGCTGAACGAAAGCGTCAGATCGCCGCGCACCAGCGGAAGATCCTCCCCGCCCCTGCCCGTCACCGAATCGCGGCGGGCTCGAATGAGGGCCTTGTCGTCCCCGGCCCGACCCATCGAATAGGTGATGTAATCAAGTCCCGCACGCGGCTCGTAGCCGAGCGCCGGGCGCACGAAGGTGACTTTGTCGGCATGGCCGGTGAAACGGACCGCCGCGGCCCCTTCAGTGTTGGAATATTCGGGCTGCGCCGCTTCTAGATCCTCGACCATCCGGTCGAGAATCACCGCCACCGTGTCCTCCTGCCCGCCTCTGGCGATCATCCCCTGCCAGTGGCGCAGCCAGGTTCCGGTGTAGAGTGCCAGCCCACCGAACAGCATCGTCGCAAGCACCAGCGAAGCCAATGCCTCGATCAGCGTGAAGCCTGCCCGAGCGCTGCGTTTCCTCGTCATTGCAGCTTGCCGAGGCGTACGGTCTGCATCACGTCGTCATCCGATCCTTCGGTGCTGCGAACGGTGATGGAATAAAGCTGCCAACCGGTCGTCGCCAACGCGGCGCCGCGTTCGAACCGGTACGGTTCCACGATGATAGTGAAATCTCCAATAACGCGCCGGCCGCCTCGCAACGGGTCAAGGGTCATCGCGGCCGCCATGGCAGCCTGCATG
Organism: Mesorhizobium sp. ESP-6-2; assembly: GCF_020164675.1. Classification (NCBI taxonomy): domain Bacteria; kingdom Pseudomonadati; phylum Pseudomonadota; class Alphaproteobacteria; order Hyphomicrobiales; family Phyllobacteriaceae; genus Mesorhizobium; species Mesorhizobium sp. ESP-6-2. The sequence continues at coordinate 6,880 of NZ_JAIUGT010000005.1, read as the reverse complement.
CCGACACGGCGTTCGGTCGATCGTTCCAGACCTGCGAACGCACCCCCGGTGCCGGCGATCATGCGCGCGATCGGAACGATCAACAACACGGCGACGGCAAGCGCGGCCAGAACCTCGATCAGCGTGAAGCCGCGTCTGCGCCGCGCTGTCATTTCAGGCTCATTTCCACGCGGCCGGTCAACCAGTCGACGCGCAGTTCGATCTGTCGGCCGCTGGCGGACAGTGTCATGACGCCCCCGCAGGACCGTCCGTCGGCAAGGAAGCGCAAAGCCCTTGTACCGCCTCGTACCGGACACCGGTCCGACGTGACCCAGTTCACGGCCACCCCATCCCTGATCGAAATCGGATCGGCGCCATCTACCTGGATATGTCCGCTTCCCGGATCGACCGTCACGTCTGCGACGCTACCAGTGGTCAGCGCCTTCGCCCTGCCTTTGCGGAATTCGCCGCTGACGCGAACCGCCTCCGCAGAAAGCTCGGCAGCCCCGATGCTGGAACGCGGGCGCGGCATCAGCACGAAGGCCGCGAGGGCGACGATCGCAAGCGCCGCGACCACGTCGATGAGCACGACACCGCGCCGCGCCCGTTTGCGGTTGCCCTCAGGGCTGACCGGACACATCGGTGCCGCGCCCGGCAGGCCCGTCGGAAGTGATGTTGAACGTCTTTCCGTTGCTGGCGTATTTGTATTCATGGCCCCACGGATCGAGCGGAACATTGCCGCTGCGCAGGTACGGCCCGTTCCAGACCTGGATGGTCGACGGCTTGCTGACCAGGGCTCCCAGGCCCTCGGCCTGCGCCGGATAACGGCCGACATCGATGTAGAAGATGTCTAGCGCGCTGGAGAACGCCTCGATCTGAAGCTTCGCTGCGCGCTCACGCGAATCGGACAACTGCGCCAGGACACGAGGACCGACGAGCGCCGAGATCAGGCCGATGATGGCCAGCACGACCAGCATCTCGATCAGCGTAAAGCCCGCCCTGCGGCGCCGGGCACGCTTGCGCTGGATGAGATGGGGACTAACCGAGAGATGTATGTTCATGCGAACAGGCTCCTATCGCACCATGTCGTTGAAGGACATAAGGGTGGACATGATCGACACGATCATGCCACCGATCAAGATACTGATGGTTGCCACCGCCGCAGGGCCGACAAGCCCGACGATACGGGATAGCGAACGCTCCAGCCTCACTTCATAGAAGTCGGCTACACGATAAGCCAGCACCGCGAGCTCGCCACTTTGCTCGCCGAGCCTCAACATGCGCACCGCCAGCGGGGGAAGCCGAAGAATCTCAAGCGCATGGCCGAGCCTATTTCCCTGCCTCAGCGCGTCGGATGCCTGCTGCGCGCGTGCCCGCGCGGCCTCGCCGTGATCGATGGTATCGCTGATGAGCTTGAAAGCCACAGGAACCGCCACGCCCGTTTCCACCATGATGCCCAGGAGACGGGCGAAGCGCCCTGTCCGATAGTTCCCCGGTATCTCCGACAAGAGCGGAAGTCTTTTGGCGAAGCTCCAGAGCCATGCCGAGAGAAGCCCCCGCCGCGCCGCCACGAAGCCTAGCAGGACGAGTATCGAAGCCGCAAGCAACAGGACCAGACCGTAAGCGCGCAGGAAATTCGAGACCGCGAACATCACCACCATCAGCGTGTCCTTCTTGTCGCTCTGCATGAGCATCGGTTCGAACTGAGGAATGACCCCCACCAGGAAGAAGACCAGGACGCAGATCGTGCCGGCAAACAGGACTGCCGGATACCGCAGCGCCTCGGTGACCTTGGCCTGCAATGCCTCGAAATTCTGGCGCTCCTGCACGATGCGCGACAGGAGGGTGGCCAATTTGCCGGAGGTCTCCGCGACACGAACCATGGCGACTTGGAACGCCGGGAACAGAGCAGGCCAGGCTTCCAGCGCGCTGGAGAATGACTTGCCCGACGCCAGGTCGATGCGAATGCCGGCAACAATGGGCTGAAGCCTGCCGCTGTCGAATTCCTTTTCCATGATCGCCAGCGCTTCGTCGATCCGGATCCCCGCATTCAGCATGATCGAAAGGTCGGAGAGCAGCCGCGTAATCTGCGCCGCCGGTATCCGGGTCGAAAACAGCGGTGCGCGCGATGCAGGCCGCCGGCTCTGTTCGACACTGACTGGGATCAGCCCGCGCGCCCCGAGCTTCTGGACGGCATCGTCGGAATCGGACGCATCGATCCGTCCGAGTTCGATACGACCCTGCCCATTCAAAGCCTTGTATGCGAATGCCGTCGAGCCCACGGATCAACCCCCGGACAGCATGGGCTGTGGCTCCTCCGACGGAAACATTTGTTCACCGCTCGGCTCATCCGAAAAGCGCAGCGAGGCGCGTCCGCCCGCTCCGTCGAGCTTGACTTCAAACTGGCCGACTACCTTCAGGGTCCAGCCTTCGCGGCTTTCCCCCGTCTGCAGAGTGAAGGCCGCCGCTTCGGTCGGGGCGGTGAAGGTCGCGCTGTTGAGCCTTGCCGATCGCACGACGCCGACCAACTGCCAATCGGGCGCCGCGGCGGGCGGCGGCGGTTCGGGTTCCGGCTCGGGCTGCACGACGACAGGTTCAGGCTCGGCGGCGACGAACGCAACAGGGGGAGTCCGGTCCGGCGAGAACAGGGGCCGATTCCGAAGCGCCGAATAGTCGCTCAACGGTCGCTCCCTGACGGATAGCTGTTCCGCGCCGAAGGACAGGCACGATGAGGCCGCGAGAGCGGCGAGCATCAGCGTCGCGCGCAGCCGGGTCATCACGGCTTCTCCCGGAAGCCCGACAGCGTGATGCTCAACGACAGCGGTCGATCCACAGAACTCGAAGTCACCTCTCCCTCCAGCATATCGACCTTCCGGTTCAACCGGAGCCTGAAGCCGTCGACGACCATGACGGGGGAACCGGCTTCGATGGCATACATGAGATCGGGCAGCGATTGCTCCATGACCTCGATGTCGGCAGTCAAACGAATGCGTTCCAAAGACTCCAATTGGGGATCGCCTGTATCGGCGGCCTGGCCGTCCGCGGGGACATCGACGCGCCGGATGACGGCGCCCACGCGTTCCACGCGGTCGGAGAGCAGGCGCTGGAACTCGGCCGAGACGAGTCCGCTGGTCTGAGCATCGAGAAGGATCTTGCCCTCGCCGGGATCCAGGGCCTGGTTCGCGCCTTGCTGGACCGGGGACGTGGACGCCTTACTTTCGAGCAAGGCGGTACGTTCCTCATAGAGCGCCAGCGTGCCTGCCTCCGCGCGCCAGGACAGCAGCATATCGGCGACGAGTACAAGAGCTCCGACGACCAGCAGGGCAATGACGGCCAGGGATTGAAGCCGTGTGTCGCGCCACAGGGGTGTCGTCCTCATCGCAGTGCGCCTCCCGTGCGGATGAGCGGGCGGGTGTCGACCTCGAATTCCGAGGTAAGGCCATCTTCGCCGCGCAGGGCTGATCCGACCAGCTTGCTGTCTTCGAAGCGGCCCGACGATTCCAGCGCGGTCAACACTTCGGGGACGTCCCTGGTGCGGCCCGACAGCCGCATGCTGCCATTGGCGAAGGACACCTCAAGGGCATAGGAATGCGTCGGCAGGGCCTCAGCCAGGTCATCCAATGCTCCCAGCGCGCTTATCGCGTCGTCCTTGATATTCAGCGCCTCCTGCTCCGGCGCTGTATCAGCCTTGTCCGGAGTCGCCGCCAGCGCGATTGCCCGTCGCGCCTTCTCGGCCCGAATCTCGACGGCGGCGCGACGCTCGGCATAGCTGTTCTGGATCATCGGCCGTACCGCCGAAGCCGTGACGGCAGCGACCAGGCTTACGCCCAGAACTCCGGCAAGGACAAACTTTATCCGGCCGCGCGTGCCGGCGACCCTTTGACGCTGTGTCAATACTTCCACGGCATCGCCTTCCGGAAACGGCGCCGAGATCACGACCTGGCGGGCCTCGGCCGCATTTAGGCAGGCCAAGGCGGCAGCGACACGCGACCTCGCAACGATTGCGACGGCGACGGTGATCTGCCGTGACTCATGGCTGATCCCCAGGACCCTGTGGCCGAAATAGATATCGGAAGCAGGCAATGGAGAAAGCGCGCCCATCCGCGACGTAACGATGCCTTCCACGTGGCTGGCAGCCTCCATCGGCAGTTCGATCCGGCGCGCAATCACCCAGCTTGCCGGGATGTCGAGATGGACCGCCTTTCCATTCACCGCGGTGGGAACGGCGGCTGGCGCCTGCCCGTCTCGAGAAATTGGTATCAACAGGGGTGCTGCCGGCTTTCGGCTGGTCGCCGGCTCGATTTCAAGCGCGCTCCCGTCGTCCGCGACCCGCGCGACCACGCGGCTGCCGGATTTCACGCGCACAAGTTCATCCAGCAGGGAGGCCGGTCCCGCGATCCAGTCATCCATGCTGCGGATCGCCGCAGTGAAAGGAGAGGCCATTCCGGTTAACCTTAGAGCTGAAAGCCGGCACAGGATCCGGAGTTCCGTTGCCGCTTGAACAAATCATAGCACATCTTCAGACCTTTATTCCAGATCAATCACAGTTCTTCGCCCATCTGGCCGATCTTGAAAGCAGACTGGGGCGACCAAACTGGCGGCGGAATTGCAGAAGCTGTCGGTAATTGACCTCGACTTCGATTTTACAGACATCAGCTTCTCGAGGCGAATGCCCGGCAAGGCGGACGAGGCCGTGATACGGGATTGTATTTCGATGGCGATAACCCGGCATATCGAGCAATTCGGGCCCCTAATGATTGTCGCGCGGCACGCCGCTGGTGACGGCGATGTTCTGGTACTTTACCGCCGGCTTCAGAACCATTCCCTCGGACAACTGGTCAACCATTGACCGCTGGATCTCCTGCCAGGGTGTCTGATGCTTCGGATATGCATAGCCGCCCTCGTTTTGCAGGTCGACGCGACGGCGCTTGATCTCGTCGTCAGACACGAGAATGTCGGCGATCCCCTTGCGCAGGTCGATGCGCACCCGGTCACCCGTACGCAGCAGCGCAAGGCCACCCCCGACGGCGGCCTCGGGCGAGGCGTTGAGGATCGATGGAGAGCCGGAAGTGCCGGACTGCCTGCCATCGCCAATGCAGGGCAGCGAATGAATGCCCCGTTTGATCAGGTAAGCGGGCGGCTGCATGTTGACCACCTCGGCGCCGCCCGGATAACCGACCGGGCCGGCTCCGCGCATGAACAGGATGGTATTCTCGTTCAGGCCGAGTGACGGATCCTCAATGCGACGGTGGTAGTCTTCCGGACCGTCGAACACGATGGCGACGCCCTCAAAGGCATCGGGGTCTTGCGGATTTGACAGATAGCGGTCACGAAACTCCGGCGAGATGACCGACGTCTTCATGATTGCGGAATCGAACAGATTGCCTTTCAGGTTGATGAAGCCGGCATCCGTCTTGAGCGGATTGGCCACGGCACGGATAACCTTGCCGTCGAGATTCTCCGCCGTGGCGCAATTGTCGCCGATCGTGCGGCCGTTGGCGGTCATAGCTCCAGGGTGCGGCAACAAGCCGGCCTTCATCAACTCGGACACGACCGCAGGCACGCCGCCCGCATGATGATAGTCCTCGCCGAGATATTCACCGGCCGGCTGGAGATTTACGATCAGCGGAACGTGGTGACCGACCTTCTGCCAGTCATCGACAGTCAGCGACACACCGAGATGTCGGGCGATGGCGTTGAGGTGGATCGGCGCATTGGTCGAGCCGCCGATGGCAGAATTGACGACGATGGCGTTCTCGAAGGCTTCCCGCGTCATGATGTCGGAGGGTTTCAAGTCCTCGCGAACCATGTCGACGATGCGCTTGCCGGTTTGGTGGGCGATCTGGCCGCGCTCGCGATAAGGTGCCGGAATGGCGGCGGAGCCCGGCAGTTGCATGCCGAGCGCTTCGGCCAGGCTGTTCATGGTGGTCGCCGTGCCCATCGTGTTGCAGTAGCCGACGGACGGCGCCGATGAGGCGACGATGTCCATGAACTGGTCGTAGTCGATCTCTCCTGCCGCCAGCCTTTCGCGCGACTTCCACACGACTGTGCCGGAGCCGGTGCGTTCGCCCTTGTGCCAGCCGTTCAGCATCGGGCCGACGGACAGCGCTATGGCTGGAATGTTGACGGTAGCCGCGGCCATCAACAGCGCCGGGGTGGTCTTGTCGCAGCCGATGGTCAGCACGACGCCATCCAGCGGATAGCCATAAAGCAACTCGACAAGAGCGAGATAGGCGAGGTTGCGGTCGAGCGCGGCTGTGGGCCGCTTGCCTGTCTCCTGGATCGGGTGGACCGGGAATTCCAGCGGTACACCGCCGGCGGCCACAATGCCGTCGCGCACGCGCTTGGCGAGCTCGATATGATGCCGGTTGCAAGGTGACAGGTCCGAGCCCGTCTGGGCGATGCCGATAATCGGCTTGCCGGACTGCAGTTCTTCGCGGGTCAGCCCATAGTTCAGATAGCGTTCGAGGTAGAGCGCGGTCATGCCGGGATTGTCCGGATTGTCGAACCACTCGCGCGAGCGCAGCCGCCTCGCACCATTGATCTTGGACATTTACACCTCCCATAAACGCAGCTTGGCCATCGATATGGCATCGGCAATGTCAGACAAGTACCATCACTTAAATATGTGGACAAGTTGTCCATTCTGTGGATTTTAGAAAATCTGAACGATATGGCAGGCGCATAGATGCGCCGCGTGCCGGGGGGTTAGCCAAGCGTGAGCCAGATCATCTTCATTCCCGCCGAAATCGACTCCGGCGAAAGCCGCGTCGCGGCGTCGCCCGATACGGTGAAACGGCTGGCCGGCCTGGGTCTTGAGGTGGTCGTGGAGGCCGGTGCCGGCACGCGGTCGCGCATTCCCGATGAGGAGTTCGCCAAGGCGGGCGCTTCGATCGGCAAG